>NZ_JBEXLH010000023.1:0-121431 GCF_040609855.1 Nonomuraea sp. NPDC004580
GAGGGCCGGCAGCGGATCATGTCCTTCGGCCTGGAGCAGGGCGCCTGGGACGGCAGGTGGCCGCCAGCCGGCCGAACTCGCCGGGCGGGAAGTCCAGCTCCTTGAGGAAGCTGCGGTTGCGCAGATCGTCGCCCATCGGTCGGTGTTCCCCCCTAGACGGCGTCACGTTCGAGCGGGCAGCTCATGCACCGCGGCCCCCCGCGCCCCCTGCCGAGCTCGCTGCCCCTGATCGTGATCACCTCGATGCCGTTGTCCCGCAGGTAGTTGTTGGTGGTGGCGTTGCGCTCGTAGGCCACGACCACGCCGGGCTCCAGCGCCAGCCCGTTGCAGCCGTCATCCCACTGCTCCCGCTCGGCGGCGTAGACGTCCTGGGTGGCCGTCAGGACTGTGATGTCCGGCAGGTCGAGCGCGTGCGCGATCGCCTTGTGCATGTCCTCAGGGGGGTGGTCGGTGACCTTGAGCTCCTTGGACGTCTCCCCGGGCTCGATCGTGTACGCCGGCAGCATGCCGAGGCCCGCGTACTTGGTGAACACCCCCACGTCCAGCATCGTCATCACGGTGTCGAGATGCATGAACGCGCGCGCCTTCGGCATGTCGAGCGCCACGATGCGGCTCGCCGAGCCGGCCCTGAACAGCCGCTGCGCCAGCATCTCGACCGCCTGCGGCTGGGTGCGCTCGCTCATCCCGACCAGCACCGCGCCCCTCCCGATGACCAGTACGTCGCCGCCCTCGATGGTGGCGGGCGCGGCGGCCCTGCCCGGCATCCAGCAGTGGTAGCCGCCCTGCCCTGGCCGGTTGAAGCCGTCCGCGAACGTCGGGTGGTACATGTAGACGGCCTCCATGTTGACCGTCTCCCGCATGCGGGCCTTCTTCTTCATCGCGTTGATCGACACGCCGTCGTAGATCCAGCAGGAGGTGTCGCGGGTGAACAGGTGGTTGGGCAGCGGCGGCAGCACGAAGTCGTCGTCGGCCGTGGTGTGGAAGGTCAGAGCCTTGGGGTCGCAGCCCAGCGCGACCAGCTCCCGCTTGGTGATGCCGCCGGTCAGATACATCTGCAGGGTCGCCGCGTCCATGCCGTCGAGGGTGTTGCGCACGTCGTCGATCGCGACCGGGCCGAGCCAGCGCTCGTCCACGACGGCGTCGAGGATGTGCTTGCGCGCCTCGGGGATCTCGACGGTCTCCTGGAGCAGGTCGGAAAGCAGGTGGACGCGGATGCCGCGGCTGGTGAGCACCTGCTGGAACTCCTCGTGCTCCTCGATCGCCCGCTGCACCCACAGCACGTCGTCGAAGAGGAAGGCGTCCTTGCTCGTGGGGGTCAGCCGTTTCAGCGCCAGGTCCGGCTTGTGCAGCAGGACCTGCCGCAGCCGGCCGACCTCGCTGTCCACATGAAAGGTCATCTCTGCTCTATCCCCTCCCGGCGGCGGTACTCACGCCCGCCGGCCCGCCGCCGCGCCCGGGTCACGTGCCCCGCGCGGGCCGCTCCGACACGGGCGCGGGCGGGGAAATTACCTGATCAGGGAGATCGCGCAGGGGGAGGGGCCTCGTGTTGTGGCTGGTGGCCCCTGGTACTGTGTGTCCCGACCAACACCCTTTTAAGACCCGTCCCGTGAGGCGGGAAAGGTGGTGAGCTTCGCCATGTCCGCAGAACCCGATACCAGGGAGCCTGCCCAGAAGGACTCCCGGGCGGTTCTCGAAGCCCCCGACATCCACCGGGCGCTGACCCGGATCGCGCACGAGATCCTCGAACGCACCAAAGGCGGCGGCGACGTCGTCCTGCTCGGCATCCCCACCCGCGGCGCCACGCTGGCGCGCCGGCTCGGCGAGCGCATCGAGCAGTTCGAGGGGCTGAAGATCCCCGTCGGCTCGATCGACATCACGATGTACCGCGACGACCTGCGCCGCGGCCCCGTGCGCCCGCTGGGCCACACCGAGGTCCCCTCCGGCGGCATCGACGGCAAGGTCGTCGTGCTCGTGGACGACGTCCTCTACTCCGGCCGCACCGTGCGCGCCGCGCTCGACGCGCTCAACGACATCGGCCGCCCCACGGCCGTGCAGCTCGCCACGCTGGTCGACCGCGGCCACCGCGAGCTGCCCATCCGCGCCGACTACGTCGGCAAGAACCTGCCCACCGCCAAGAGCGAGAAGGTGAAGGTCTACCTGCAGGAGACCGACGGTCGCGACGCCGTCCTCCTCATGAAGGAGGGCTCCCGGTGAAGCGGCACCTCATCTCCGCCGGAGACCTGGCCAAGGACGACGCGCTGCTCATCCTCGACACCGCCGAGGAGCTGGCGAGCCTCTCGGAACGTTCCATCAAGAAGCTGCCCACGCTGCGCGGGCGCACGGTCGTCAACCTGTTCTTCGAGGACTCCACCCGCACCAGGATCTCCTTCGAGGCGGCCGCCAAGCGGCTGTCGGCCGACGTGATCAACTTCTCGGCCAAGGGCTCCAGCGTGTCCAAGGGCGAGTCGCTCAAGGACACCGCGCTGACCCTGGAGGCCATGGGCGCCGACGCGGTCGTCATCCGCCACGGCGCGTCCGGCGCGCCGCACCGCCTGGCCAACTGGGTCCACGGCAGCGTGGTCAACGCCGGCGACGGCACCCACGAGCACCCCACCCAGGCGCTGCTCGACGCCTTCTCCATGCGCCGCCGCCTCGGTAACCTCGAGGGCCGCAAGGTCACCATCGTCGGCGACGTGCTGCACAGCAGGGTCGCCCGCTCCAACGTGCTGCTGCTCGACACCCTCGGCGCCGAGGTCACCCTCGTCGCCCCGCCCACGCTGCTGCCCGTCTCGGTCGGCAGCTGGCCGTGCGAGGTCTCCTACGACCTCGACGCGGTGCTGCCCAAGTCCGACGTGGTGATGATGCTGCGGGTGCAGAAGGAGCGGATGAACGCCGCGTACTTCCCGAGCGAGCGCGAATACTCCCGCCGCTACGGCCTCGACCGCGACCGCTTCGCCAAGATGCCGGACGACGCCATCGTCATGCACCCAGGCCCGATGAACCGGGGCATGGAGATCGCCGCCGAGGTGGCCGACTCGGCGCGCTCCACGATCGTCGAACAGGTCGCCAACGGCGTGACCATCCGCATGGCCGTCCTGTACCTGCTGCTCGGGGGAGAAACCGCATGATCATCAGAAACGTCAGGATCCTGGGCGGCGAGCCCGTGGACCTCCGCATCGCCGACGGCGTGATCGCGGAGATCGGCACAGGGCTTCAAGGTGACGAGGTCGTCGACGGCGCCGGCGCCGTCGCGCTGCCCGGCCTCGTCGACCTGCACACTCACCTGCGCGAGCCGGGCCGCGAGGACGCCGAGACCGTCCAGACCGGCACCCAGTCGGCCGCCCGCGGCGGCTACACCGCCGTGCACGCCATGGCCAACACCTCGCCCGTCGCCGACACCGCCGGCGTGGTCGAGCAGGTGTGGCGGCTCGGCCGCGAGTTCGGCCACTGCGACGTGCACCCCGTCGGCGCCGTCACCGTCGGCCTGGAGGGCAGGCAGCTCGCCGAGCTGGGCGCGATGGCCGACTCCGCCGCCCGCGTCCGGGTCTTCTCCGACGACGGCCGCTGCGTGGACGACGCGGTGCTCATGCGCCGCGCGCTCGAATACGTCAAGGCGTTCGACGGCGTCGTCGCCCAGCACGCTCAAGAGCCCAGGCTGACCGAGGGCGCCCAGATGAACGAGGGCGTCGTCTCCGGCCGGCTCGGCCTGACCGGCTGGCCCGCCGTCGCAGAAGAGGCGATCATCGCCCGCGACTGCCTGCTGGCCGCCCACGTCGGCTCCCGGCTGCACGTCTGCCACGTCTCCACCGCCGGCTCCGTCGAGATCCTGCGCTGGGCCAAGTCCAAGGGCTGGAACGTCACCGCCGAGGTCACCCCCCACCACCTGCTGCTCACCGACGACCTCGTGGAGGAGTCGCCGGTCGGCGCCTACAACCCCATCTACAAGGTCAATCCGCCGCTGCGCACGCGCGCCGACGTCGAGGCGCTGCGCGCCGCGCTGGCCGACGGCACGATCGACATCGTGGCCACCGACCACGCGCCCCACCCGGTCGAGGACAAGGAGACCGAGTGGAGCGCGGCTGCCATGGGCATGGTCGGACTGGAGACCGCGCTCTGCGTCGTGCAGGCCGCCATGGTCGACACGGGGCTGCTCGACTGGGCGGCCGTCGCCGAGCGCATGTCCGTCGTGCCCGCCCGCATCGGCCGCCTCGCCGGTCAGGGCAGGCCGCTCGCCGTGGGCGAGCCGGCCAACATCACGCTGTACGACCCGTCCGTACGCACCGAGGTCGACCCGTCCGCCTTCGCGTCCAAGAGCCGGAACACCCCCTACGAGGGGATGACACTGCCCGGCCGGGTAGTGGCCACGTTCCTGCGCGGCAGGCCGACCGTACTCGAAGGGAAGCTGGTTTGAACACAGCGGTGCTCGTCCTGGAAGACGGCCGCGTCTTCCACGGATCTCCGTACGGCGCCGAAGGCGAGACGTTCGGTGAGATGGTCTTCAACACCGGCATGACCGGCTACCAGGAGACCCTGACCGATCCGTCCTACCACCGGCAGATCGTCGCCATGACGGCGCCCCACATCGGCAACACCGGCGTCAACGACGAGGACCCCGAGTCGGGCCGCGTCTGGGTGGCCGGCTACGTCGTGCGCGAGCCGTCCAGGGTCGTCTCGAGCTGGCGGGCCACCCGCTCGCTCGACGACTACCTCAAGGAGCAGGGCGTGGTCGGGATCGCGATCTCCGGCACCCGCGCGCTCACCCGCCACCTGCGCGAGCGCGGCGCCATGCGGGCCGGCATCTTCAGCGCCCCCGACGCGCCGGTCGAGGAGCTGGTCGAGCGGGTCAGGCAGTCGCCCGGCATGGAGGGCGCCGACCTGGCGCGCGAGGTCGCCACCGGCGAGACCTACGTCGTGCCGGCCTTCGGGACCAGGCGCTTCACGGTCGCGGCCGTCGACCTCGGCATCAAGGGCATGACCCCGCAGCGCATGGCCGAGCGCGGCTGCGAGGTGCACGTGCTGCCGGCCGACGCCACGTTCGAGCAGATCATGGCGGTGAAGCCCGACGGCGTGTTCTTCTCCAACGGCCCTGGCGACCCCGCCACGGCCGACGTCACCGCGCTGCGCAAGGTGCTGGAGGCCAGGGTGCCGTTCTTCGGCATCTGCTTCGGCAACCAGCTGTTCGGGCGGGCGCTCGGGCTGCCGACGTACAAGCTGCGTTACGGCCACCGCGGGGTCAACCAGCCGGTCCAGGACGTGCGCACCGGCAAGGTGGAGATCTCCGCCCACAACCACGGGTTCGCGGTCGAGGCGCCGCTCGACGGGCCGTTCGAGACCCCGTTCGGGCCGGCCGAGGTCACCCACGTCAACCTCAACGACCGCTGCGTGGAGGGGCTGCGCCTCATCGACGGGCGCGCCTTCAGCGTCCAATACCATCCAGAGGCCGCCGCGGGCCCGCACGACGCTGCCTATCTTTTCGACGAGTTCTGCGAGGTCATGAGCCGTGCCCAAGCGTGAGGACATCAGGTCGGTCCTGGTGATCGGCTCTGGGCCGATCGTGATCGGCCAGGCGTGCGAGTTCGACTACTCAGGCACCCAGGCGTGCCGGGTGCTGCGGGCCGAGGGGTTCCGCGTCATCCTGGTCAACAGCAACCCCGCGACCATCATGACGGACCCGGAGTTCGCCGACGCCACGTACGTCGAGCCGATCACCCCCGAGTTCGTCGAGAAGATCATCGCCAAGGAGCGGCCCGACGCGCTGCTGCCCACGCTGGGCGGCCAGACCGCGCTCAACACGGCCGTGGCGCTGCACGAGTCGGGCGTGCTGGAGAAGTACGAGGTCGAGCTGATCGGCGCGGACTTCGACGCCATCCAGGCCGGCGAGAACCGCGAGCGGTTCAAGGAGATCGTCGCCAAGGTCGCCCGCGAGCACGGCCTCAACGCCGAGTCGGCCAGGTCGGCCATCTGCCACACCATGGACGAGTGCCTGGCCGCGGCCCGCGAGCTGGGCTACCCGGTCGTCGTGCGGCCCTCGTTCACGATGGGCGGCGCCGGCTCCGGCTTCGCCTACGACGAGGACGACCTGCGGCGCATCGCCGGCGCCGGGCTCGACGCGTCCCCGACCACCGAGGTGCTCCTGGAGGAGTCGATCCTCGGCTGGAAGGAGTACGAGCTGGAGGTCATGCGCGACAAGGCCGACAACGTCGTCATCGTCTGCTCCATCGAGAACATCGACCCGATGGGCGTCCACACCGGCGACAGCGTCACCGTCGCGCCCGCGCTGACCCTGACCGACCGCGAATACCAGAACATGCGTGACGTCGCCATCGCGGTCATCCGCGAGGTCGGCGTGGACACCGGCGGCTGCAACATCCAGTTCGCGGTCGATCCGCGGACCGGGCGCATGATCGTCATCGAGATGAACCCGCGGGTGTCGCGCTCGTCGGCGCTGGCCTCCAAGGCCACCGGCTTCCCGATCGCCAAGATCGCCGCCAAGCTGGCCATCGGCTACACGCTCGACGAGATCCCCAACGACATCACCAAGGAGACCCCGGCCTCCTTCGAGCCGACGCTCGACTACATCGTGGTGAAGGTGCCGCGCTTCGCGTTCGAGAAGTTCCGCGGCGCCGACCCGACGCTCACCACGCACATGAAGTCGGTCGGCGAGGCCATGGCCATCGGCCGCTCCTTCCCCGAGGCGCTGCAGAAGGCGCTGCGCTCGCTGGAGAAGAAGGACTCCTCCTTCACCTGGGCCGGCGACGTGGCGGGCAAGGACGAGCTGCTGGCCGCCTGCCGCATGCCCCACGACGGCCGCCTGCGCACGATGCAGCAGGCCATCAGGGCCGGCGCCACGCCCGATGAGCTGTACGAGGCCACCAGCGTCGACCCCTGGTTCATCGACCAGCTCTTCCTGCTGCACGAGGAGTCGGAGGCCGTCGCGCAGGCGCCCGAGCTGACCGCCGAGGTGCTCGAGCGGGCCAAGCGCCACGGGTTCAGCGACGTGCAGATCGGCGAGATTCGCGGCATCGACGAGGCGCGGGTGCGCGACCTGCGTCACGCGCTCGGGCTGCGGCCGGTCTACAACACCGTCGACACCTGCGCCGCCGAGTTCTCCGCCAAGACGCCCTACCTCTACTCGACCTACGACGAGGAGAGCGAGGTCCCCTACGGCGAGCGCCGCAAGGTGATCATCCTCGGCTCCGGGCCCAACCGCATCGGCCAGGGCATCGAGTTCGACTACGCGTGCGTGCACGCCTCGTTCGAGCTGTCCAAGGCCGGGTTCGAGACCGTCATGGTCAACTGCAACCCCGAGACCGTCTCGACCGACTACGACACCTCCGACCGGCTCTACTTCGAGCCGCTCACCCTGGAGGACGTCCTGGAGGTCGTCCACGCCGAGCAGCAGACCGGCCCGGTCGTGGGCGTCATCGTGCAGCTCGGCGGGCAGACGCCGCTCGGTCTGGCCCAGGCGCTCAAGGACGCCGGCGTGCCGGTCGTCGGCACCTCGCCCGAGTCGATCCACCTCGCGGAGGAGCGCGGCGCTTTCGGGCGGGTGCTGGCCGAGGCAGGGCTGCCCGCGCCGAAGCACGGCACCGCGCTGACCGTCGCCGAGGCGCGCGAGATCGCCGGCGAGATCGGCTACCCCGTGCTCGTGCGGCCCTCCTACGTGCTCGGCGGAGCCGGCATGGCCATCGTCTACGACGAGGAGACGCTCACCGGCTACATGGCGGCCCAGGAGCAGCCGGAGGGCGCCGGTCACCCGGTGCTCATCGACAAGTTCCTGGACGAGGCCATCGAGATCGACGTGGACGCGCTCTACGACGGCGAGGAGCTGTTCCTCGGCGGCGTCATGGAGCACATCGAGGAGGCCGGCATCCACTCCGGCGACTCGGCGTGCGCGCTGCCGCCCATTACGCTGGGCAGCGCCGACATCACCGCCATCAGGGAGGCCACCAGGGCCATCGCCCAGGGGGTCGGCGTGCGGGGGCTGCTCAACGTCCAGTACGCCATGTCCGCCGGCGTCCTGTACGTCCTGGAGGCCAACCCGCGCGCCAGCCGTACGGTGCCGTTCGTGTCCAAGGCCACCGCCACGCCGCTGGCCAAGGCGGCGGCCCGGGTGATGCTCGGCGCGTCGATCGCCGAGCTGCGCGCCGAGGGCATGCTGCCCGCCACGGGCGACGGCGGCACGCTGCCGCTCGACTCCTCGATCGCGGTCAAGGAGGCGGTGCTGCCGTTCAACCGGTTCAGGGGCGTGGACATCGTCCTCGGGCCCGAGATGCGCTCGACCGGCGAGGTCATGGGCATCGACGAGTTCTTCGGCATCGCCTTCGCCAAGTCGCAGGCCGGGGCCTACGGCGAGCTTCCGACCAAGGGACGCGCGTTCGTATCCGTGGCCAACAGGGACAAGCGTGCGATGATCTTCCCTGTGAAGGCGCTGGCGGATCTCGGATTCGAGATCCTCGCCACCGAGGGGACCGCCGAGGTGCTGCGCCGCAACGGCGTCCATGCCAAGATCGTGCGAAAGCACAGCGAGGGAGCGGGTCCCGGAGGTGAGCCCACGAGCGTGCAGGCCATTCTCGACGGCGAGGTCGATCTGATCGTCAACACGCCCTTCGGCAGCCCGGGGCAGTCGGGGCCGCGGCTCGACGGCTATGAGATCCGCACGGCCGCCGTGCTGCGCGGCATCCCGTGCATCACCACGGTGTCGGGGCTGGCCGCCGCGGCGGCGGGCATCCAGGCGATCGTACGCGGGGATGTGGGCGTACGGTCCCTGCAGGAGCACGCGCAGGCAATCAGGGGCTGACCCCGCCACGGGAGGTGAAGACGACTGGCCGGTACACCGGTGCAGGTGACGGGCACGGTGCTGACGACGCGCCGGGTCGACGCCTACCATGCGCTGACGGTGGTGGCGCCCGGCATCGCCGAGCGTTACCGCCCCGGCCACTTCGTCTCCGTGGCGGTCGGCGGGGCGTACACCTCGATGGTGACGCGCCGCGCGCTGTCCATCCACGACGTGAAGTCCGACTACGGCGGCACGGTCGAGCTGGTCTTCACCACGCGCGGTCCCGGCACGGCCTGGCTCGCGGAGCGGCGCGCCCGTGACACGCTCGACCTGGTCGGGCCGCTCGGGCGGCCGTTCCCGCTGCCCCGCGACCCGGTCCACTGCGTGCTGGTCGGCGCCGAATACGGCTCGGCCGTGCTGTTCCCGCTGGCCGACGCGCTGCTGGCGCGCGGCTGCCGGGTCGACTTCGTGCTGGGGGGAGCGGGGGCCGAGCGGGTGTTCGGGGCGATGCGGGCCCGCAGGATGGCCGAGACGACCACGCTGACGACCGAGGACGGCTCGCTCGGCCTGCGCGGCAGGGTCACCGACGCGCTGCCGTCGGTGATCGCCGACACGCGGGCCGACGTCGTCTACGCCTGCGCGCCCATGGAGACGCTGCGGGCGGTGACGGCGGTGGCGATGGAGTTCGACATCCCGGTGCAGGTGGCCGTCGAGGAGGCGATGGCCTGCGGCATCGGGGTGTGCATGACGTGCGTGCTGCCCGTCATCGGCGACGACGGCTCGACCAGGATGGTCAGGGCGTGCGCCGAGGGGCCGGTGTTCCGGGGGGAGCGGGTGCGCTTCGAGGACGTGGGAACGATCCCGTTCGACGCGCTGGGCGCCCCCGGGGGCGGTGCACGACATGTCAGTTGATATGCGGACTTTTCTGGCGCACGTGGAGCTGGCGAACCCCATCACCACGGCCGCCGGCTGCGCCTCCTCGGGGCGCGAGCTGGCGCAGTTCTTCGACCTGCACCGGCTCGGCGCCCTGACCACCCGCTCCATCACCATGGCGCCCCGCGCGGGCCGTCCCACGCCGCGCATGGCCGAGACGCCCTCCGGCATGCTCAACGCCGTCGGGCTGCAGGGGCCCGGCATCGACGCGTTCCTCGAACGCGAGCTGCCCTGGCTGGCCCAGCGCGGCATCAAGACCATCGTCTCCATCGGCGGCGGCACCGTCGCCGAATACTCCGAGCTGGCCCGCAGGCTCGCCGACGCGCCCGGCGTGACCGCGCTGGAGGTCAACCTCTCCTGCCCCAACATGGAGGACCGCGGGCGCGTCTTCGCCCGCGAGGGCAGCGCCGCCGCCGAGGTCATCGCCTCCGTGCGCTCGATCATGCGCTACGACGTGCCCGTCGTCGCCAAGCTCGCCCCCGACGTGGCCGACATCGTCTCCGTCGCCCGCGCCTGCGTGGACGCGGGGGCCGACGCGCTGTCCATGATCAACAACCCGCTGGGCATGGCCATCGACACCGAGGCCCTGCGTCCCTCGCTCGCCGCCGTCACCGGCGGCCTGTCGGGCCCGGCCATCCTGCCGCTGGCCGTACGGTGCGTCTGGCAGGTCCACGCGGCGCTGCCCGGCGTGCCGCTGATCGGCATCGGCGGCGTGATGACCGGCAGGGACGCCTTCCAGCTGGTCCTGGCGGGCGCCTGCGTCGTCGGAGTGGGCACGGCGCTCTTCCACGACCCCTACGCCTGCCTGCGCATCGAACGCGAGCTTGAGGACCTCCTGAGGGCTCGCGGCTTCCAGCGGCTGGCCGACGCCGTCGGCCTGGCCCACCGCCCGCCGGGGAGCGCACCCCGGCACCTGTTGGTAGACACCGAGGAGAGCACGCCTTGACTCCCGAGCGCCTGGAGAGCACGTCTTGACGCCCTTGACCCCCGCACCCATCGCCGTCGCTCTCGACGCACCCGACCTGGAGACCGCCGCACAGTGGGCCGCCCTCGTCACCCCCCACGTCAGCACCGTCAAGGTCGGCCTCGAGCTCTACCTGCGCTACGGGCCCGACGTCATCGCCTCCGTGCGCGGCGCCAGCGGCGTGCGCGTCTTCCTCGACCTCAAGCTGCACGACATCCCCAACACCGTCGCCGGTGCCGCCAAGGCCGTGGCGCGGCTGCGGCCCTCGATCCTCACCGTGCACGCCGCCGGCGGGCCCGCGATGATCAGGGCGGCCGTCGAGTGTGCGCCGCACACCCAGATCGCCGCCGTCACCGTGCTCACCTCGCTGACCGAGGCCGATCTCGAGCGCATCGGGATCGCCGGCCCGGCCGACGACGCCGTACGCCGGTTGGCAGCGTTGTCGGTGGAGGCGGGCGCCACCGCGCTGGTGTGCTCGCCCAACGAGGTCGCGAGCGTACGCGCCGAGGTCGGCGACGGCATCACGCTCATCACGCCCGGCGTGCGGCCCACGGGCGCCGACACCCAGGACCAAAAGCGCGTGGCCACCCCGGAGCAGGCGCTCGCCGACGGCGCGGACCTGCTCGTGATCGGCCGGCCCATCACGGGCTCGCCCGACCCGGGAGCGGCGGCCGCCGCGATCGCCGCCTCGCTGCGCCGCGCCTCCTGACCCCCGTGCGGTGACGCGGCGTCGCCGGACCGGGTGTCGCACAGGGCAGGATGACGGTCTGTGAGCACAGTGCGCCGAGGGCGCGGGAGTGCCCCGCTCACAAGATCATAAGGCATCCGTGCGAGCCGCGCGCAAGATCGCCGGAATGGGTTTCGGCCCAGGTGTGGCAAGGGTTTCGGACATCGGAGGGTGGCTCGGAATCGATCACTGTTGCGTTTCGCGACACCGGCGTGAGCCGACGCGTGTAGGCGGATGTGAGGGCGATTTGATCAGCTCAAGGTGATTTTACGATCACGGAGAGTGATGAAGTGGATTTTGTCGCGAGAGAAACTGCTCTTGACGTTGCTTAGGGGGCGATGACCAGCTAGTTTCCCTTCCCGTCCGAGTACATCGACAGAAATTCGAGGTGACCCGGCGTGGCTCTTCCTCCCCTGACCCCTGAGCAGCGCGCCGCAGCCCTGGAGAAGGCTGCCAAGGCCCGTAAAGAGCGTGCCGAGGTCAAGAACCGGCTCAAGCATGGCGCGGTTTCTCTGGCTGAGGTGCTCAAGGATGGGCAGACCGACGACGTCATCGGCAAGATGAAGGTCTCGGCTTTGCTGGAATCGCTCCCCGGCGTGGGCAAGGTCCGCGCCAAGCAGCTCATGGAGCGGCTTGCCATCGCCGAGTCCCGCCGCGTGCGGGGTCTCGGCGCGAACCAGAGGGCCTCCCTCGAGCGCGAGTTCGGTGGCAACGAGAGCTAATCTCTGTTCCACACGGAAACGCGGGTTCAACGGGGGGTAGGAAGTGACCGAGAGGTCCTGGTCCGGCGATGTCAGTGCCCACGAGGCGGTCGGGCCAGGAGCGGAGGTCGGTTTCCTGCCCTTGAGCGAGCGGCGGCTGACGGTCCTTTCGGGGCCGTCGGGCGTCGGCAAGTCCACGGTAGTCGCCGAGCTCCGGCGGGCACACCCCGAGGTGTGGCTGTCGGTCTCGGTGACCACCAGGAGGCCCCGGCCCGGCGAGGTGCACGGGGTCCACTACTTCTTCGTCGACGGCGCCGAGTTCGACCGGCTGGTCGAGGCGGGCGAGCTGCTGGAGTGGGCGGAGTTCGCGGGCAACCGCTACGGCACCCCCCGCGACCCGGTGCTGAAGAAGCTCGCCGAGGGCGTGCCCACCCTGCTCGAGATCGACCTCGAAGGCGCCAGGCAGGTGCGCAGGAGCATGCCGGAGGCGCTGCTGGTCTTCCTGGCCCCGCCCTCGTGGGAGGAGCTGGAGAAGCGGCTGCGCGGGCGCGGCACCGAGCCTGAAGAGGTCATCGCCCGCCGGCTGGAGGCCGGGCGCATCGAGATGGCCGCCGAGGACGAGTTCGACATGACGCTCGTCAACACGAACGTCCAAGACGTGTGCCATCGGCTGATAGCCTTGATGACTGACCCTCAGGGGGTCACGACAACCACCAACCGAGAGGTCTGACAATCGTGGCAGGCACCACCCCGGCCGCGGAGGGCATCACCAACCCGCCGATCGACGCGCTGCTCGACATCGTCGACAGCAAATACTCCCTGGTGATCATGGGCGCCAAGCGCGCTCGCCAGATCAACGCCTACTACTCCCAGCTCGGCGAGGGCCTGCTGGAATACGTGGGTCCCCTGGTCGAGACGCACGCCCAGGAAAAGCCGCTGTCCATCGCGCTGCGTGAGGTCTCCGAGGGCCTGCTCAACGCCGAGCCCATCGAAGGCGCGGTCTGACCCCTTCGATGAAGGTCGTCCTGGGCGTCAGCGGCGGCATCGCCGCTTACAAGGCGTGTGAGCTGCTGCGCCTGTTCACCGAGTCGGGGCACGAGGTGCGGGTCGTGCCGACCCGCGAGGCGCTGAAGTTCGTGGGCGCGCCCACCTGGGCCGCCCTGTCGGGCAACCCGGTCTCGGCCGAGGTGTGGGACGACGTCCACGAGGTGCCCCACGTACGCATCGGCAAGAGCGCCGACCTCGTCGTGGTCGCGCCCGCCACCGCCGACGTGCTCGCCAGGGCCGCCCACGGGCTGGCCGGCGACCTCCTCACCAACACGCTGCTGACGGCCACCTGCCCGGTCGTGTTCGCGCCCGCGATGCACACCGAGATGTGGCAGCATCCCGCCACCCGCGCCAACGTCGCCACGTTGCGCTCGCGGGGCGCCGTCGTGATCGACCCTGCCTCCGGGCGGCTCACCGGTGCCGACACCGGTCCTGGACGGCTGCCCGATCCTGACGAGATCTTCCAGGTCTGCCTGCGGGTCGCCAGGGGGCGGCCGCTCGACCTCGCCGGGCGCAAGGTCGTCGTCTCCGCCGGCGGCACCCGCGAGGCCATCGACCCGGTCCGCTACATCGGCAACCGCTCGTCCGGGCTGCAGGGCTACGCGCTGGCCCGCACCGCCGTCGCTCGGGGGGCCGAGGTGACGCTCGTGGCGGCCAACGTCTCGCTGCCCGACCCCGCCGGGGCCGCCGTCCTCCGCGTGGAGTCGGCGGCCGAGCTGCGCGACGCGGTGCTGTCCGCGTCCGCCGACGCCGACGTGGTGGTGATGGCCGCCGCGGTCGCCGACTTCCGGCCCGCCGCGCGCCATGACACCAAGATCAAGAAAACGGACGGCGAACCCGAGGCCATCCACCTCGTCAAGAACCCCGACATCCTCGCGGAGCTGGGCGACCGCCGCCGCCAGGCCAGGTCTGGCCCGCCCACCGCATCCGGGACGCCCGCTGAGGGTGGTTCGTCCGCCGCGCCCTGGGCGCCCTCTGAAAGCGGGTCGTCTCTTGAGGCGGAGGCTGCGGTCGCCTCGCCTGGTGGGGCTTCGCCGGGGTCCGATGGGGCCGGGGCGTCCGGTGGGGGTGCGGCGCGTGAAGCGGTGCGGCCCTCGGATGGCGCGCCCTCTGAGCTGGCTGAGCTGGTCAGGGGCGACACGCCCGGGATCGGCGCGGGGCAGGAAAAGGCGGCCGGGCACGGTGCCGGGCCGCAGGTGATCGTCGGATTCGCCGCCGAGACGCACGACGTGCTCGCCAACGGACAGGCCAAACTGGCCCGCAAGGGCTGCGATCTGCTGGTCGTCAACCAGGTCGGCGAGGGGCTGGCCTTCGGCACGGCCGGCAACGCGGCCACGGTGCTGGTGGCCGGCGGAGAGCCGGTCGACGTGCCGTTCGGCCCCAAGGAAGACCTCGCCGACACCGTCTGGGACCTGGTCGCCACCCGCCTCTCCTGACCCCTGCGGTCTGGCGGTCGCCCCCGGCCTCTCCCGCCCTACGGGTCGGCGGTCGCCCCCGGCCCCTCCTGAACCCACCGGCCCTCGCCCTTCCGGGGCCGGTGATCGCCCTCTTGCCTGTGCCGCGTCGCCTGCGGCCCCTGGGCTGGGTGTGGGCGTGGCCCCCTCTCGCTGACCTGACCGCCCGTCACCCGCCCTGTGCCTCTGTGGCGTGGCGGTGGATGGGCGCCGTTTGGAGCCTCGTGAACCGCCTGCCACCGTCCCCGCTTCTGCGGCGGTGGGTGGTCGCCTTCCGCTTGCCCTCGACCACTCTCACGTGCCGTCGGGCTCCTGGGTCTGACGAGACTGGCAAGTCCCTGGAGACGGGTGGGGGTAAGGGGATGTGGAGGTTGTAGGGCGTACAAAGTGTGCAGATCCCACTACTCGATCACCTGTTGCAACACCCCCGCACGCCTGCGGATACTTGGGGCAAAGGGGGATGGAATGCCGGTGGGTTCCGCTGTTAGAGATCGTTGTAGGACGCTGCTGGGTGACCAAGGGGAGATTCATTACCTCTTTCCCGCCTTCTCCTCGGGGCCGGCGGGGACGGGGAACTTTCTGATCGTGGTCACGCGTGGGGCCATCTCCGTGCTGGCGACGAGGACGCTGAGGACCGATCGTCCCGTGTCGGTGTTCGCGGAGTTTCCGCGGCACACGAGGCTCGGCCCCATCCTGCCGGGCAACGCTCTCGAGCTTGGCTCGATGGTGTTCGAGTTTGATGAGGAGTACGCGGCGGTGATCTCGGCTGCGGACGCGGAGATCTTCGCGCCGGAGACGCTGCCGCCCGACCCTTTACCCGAACTGTGATGGGAGACAGATCGTGGACGGTTTCGCCGCAGGGCACCAGGTAGGGCTAGACTTCGGCGAGGCCCGGCCATGCCCATTGGTCCCGGGCCTCACATCCGTCAGCAGCCGCTGCATGAGGAGCCACTGAGTTGTCACGTCGCCTGTTCACCTCCGAGTCGGTCACCGAGGGCCACCCGGACAAGATCGCCGACCAGATCAGTGACGCGATTCTCGACGCCATGCTCAAAGACGAC
This sequence comes from Nonomuraea sp. NPDC004580, assembly GCF_040609855.1. Taxonomy (NCBI): domain Bacteria; kingdom Bacillati; phylum Actinomycetota; class Actinomycetes; order Streptosporangiales; family Streptosporangiaceae; genus Nonomuraea; species Nonomuraea sp. NPDC004580. Next base: position 15,667 of record NZ_JBEXLH010000023.1, read on the forward strand.
CCCAAGAGCCGGGTCGCGGTCGAGACGATGATCACTACCGGCCAGGTCCACGTCGCAGGCGAGGTCACGACCGAGACCTACGTCGACATCCCCGGCGTCATCCGGGAGAAGATCCTGGAGATCGGCTACGACGCCTCCCACAAGGGCTTCGACGGCGCCTCGTGCGGCGTGTCGGTGTCCATCGGCGCGCAGTCGCCCGACATCGCCCAGGGCGTCGACGACGCCTACGAGCACCGGGTGGCCGGTGACGGCGACGAGCTCGACCGCCAGGGCGCCGGTGACCAGGGCCTCATGTTCGGTTTCGCCTGCCGCGAGACGCCCGAGCTGATGCCGCTGCCGATCACGCTGGCCCACCGGCTGGCCCAGCGCCTGTCCGAGGTGCGCAAGTCGGGCACGGTGCCCTACCTGCGCCCCGACGGCAAGACGCAGGTCACGATCGAGTACGACGGCGACACGCCGGTCCGCCTCGACACCGTGGTCGTCTCCACGCAGCACGCGGCCGAGATCGACCTCAAGGAGATGCTGACCCCCGACATCAAGGAGCACGTGGTCGACCCCGTGCTCGCCGACCTCGAGCTCGACACCGAGGGCTACCGCCTGCTGGTCAACCCGACCGGCCGCTTCGAGATCGGCGGCCCGATGGGCGACGCCGGGCTCACCGGCCGGAAGATCATCATCGACACCTACGGCGGCATGGCCCGCCACGGTGGCGGTGCGTTCTCCGGCAAGGACCCGTCCAAGGTCGACCGTTCCGCCGCCTACGCCATGCGGTGGGTGGCCAAGAACGTCGTGGCCGCCGGGCTGGCCGACCGGTGCGAGGTGCAGGTGGCGTACGCGATCGGCAAGGCTCAGCCGGTCGGTCTGTTCGTCGAGTGCTTCGGCACCGAGAAGCTGGCGGTGGAGAAGATCCAGGAGGCCGTGCTGCAGGTCTTCGACCTGCGTCCTGCCGCGATCATCCGCGACCTCGACCTGCTGCGTCCGATCTACTCCGAGACCGCCGCCTACGGGCACTTCGGCCGCGAGGGCTTCTCCTGGGAGTCCACCGACCGCGCCGAGGCCCTGAGGACCGCCGCCGGTCTCTGACCCGTCACCGGCCGGCTTCACGCCGCCGGCCGTTCGCTGCGAGCCGATCGGTGCCGCCCGCCTCTCTCAGGGATGCGGGCGGCACCGCTTGGTGTTTTTCGCGCCGCCGAACAGCGAGGCGGCCCGCGCACGCCCGGCACCCGCCGTAGTGGCGAGGTCCCCGCGTGCGTCTCCGGTGTGCCGGACGGGCCGGCGTTCCGGTGGGGTGGTCATGGCCGGGGGTCTGGTAGACGTTGTTCGTGACCGACTCCTCCGACGACGCCCTCCTGCCGCTCGAAGCCGTGCGGCCCCCGGCGTCCGAGAAGGACACCAGGGGAGCGGTGCTCCCCGCCCCCGAGAACCCCGTGGCCAGGGTGGTCGTCGACAGCCCGCTGCCGCACCTCGACCGGCCCTTCGACTACCTCGTCCCGGCCAAGCTGCACGAGACCGCGGAGCCCGGCGTGCGCGTGCGGGTGCGGTTCGCGGGCAAGCTCATCGACGGCTTCCTCCTCGAACGTGTCCCCAAGAGCGACCATGAGGGCAGGCTCACCCCGCTCGAACGCGTCGTGTCGCCCGAGCGCGTCCTCACCCCCGAGATCGCCGGTCTGGCCAGGGCCGTGGCCGACCGGTACGCGGGCACCCTGACCGACGTGCTCCGCCTGGCCGTCCCGCCCCGGCACGCGCGGGCCGAAGGCGAGGAGCCCAAGCCCGTCCCGCCCGAGGAGCGCCCGCAGGCGCCCTCCCCGAGCGCCTGGGACGCGTACCCGGCAGGGCCCTCCTTCCTCGCCGCCCTGCGTGACGGCCGCGCACCGCGGGCCGTGTGGTCGGCGCTGCCCGGCGCCATCGGCTGGGCGGACCCGATCGCCGAAGCCGTGCGGGCCACCCTCGACGGCGGCAGGGGAGCGGTCGTCGTGGTCCCCGACGGCAAGGACGTCGCGCTGGCCGACGCCGCGTTCCTGCGCGTGCTCGGCCCCGGTGCCCACGTGGCGCTCACCGCGGACCTCGGCCCCGCCGAGCGCTACCGGCGGTGGCTGCGGCTGCTCAGGGGCCAGGTACGCGCGGTGGTGGGCACCAGGGCGGCCATGTTCGCGCCGGTCGCCGAGCTGGGCCTGGTGGCGATCTGGGACGACGGAGATGACCTGCACGCCGAGCGGCTCGCCCCCTACCCGCACGCCCGCGAGGTGCTCGGCCTGCGCGCCCACCGGGCGAGCGCGGGCATGCTGATGGGCGGCTACGCGCGTACCGCCGAGGCCACCCAGCTCGTCGCGAGCGGCTGGGCCAGGCCGATCGCGGCGGCCCGTACGACCATCAGGAGCCTCGCCCCGCGCGTGCGCCCGGCGGGCGAGGACGCCGAGCTGGCCAAGGACCAGGCCGCCCGGCAGGCCCGGCTGCCCAGCATCGCCTGGCGGGCCCTGCGCCACGGCCTGGACGGCGGCCCCGTGCTGGTGCAGGTGCCGAGGCGCGGCTACCTGCCCGCGCTGGCCTGCCGCCACTGCCGTGCCCCGGCCCGCTGCGTCCTGCCGCCTACCAGGAGCACCCAGGACGTCCCGCCGCACGGGCAGGGCACGTTCCCGGCGCAGCAGGCCGCGCCGCGGCTCGGCACCACCTTGCAGGAGCCCGCTCGGCAGGCGGGTGAGGCGGTCGAAGGGCCGCGCTGTCACGGGCCGCTCGCGCTGCGCGGCGGGCACGCGGCGCCCTACTGCCGCTGGTGCGGCCGGGTCGACGCCGACTGGCGCTGCCCGTCCTGCGGGAGCCCCAGGCTGCGCGCGGTGGTCACCGGCGCCAGGCGGACGGCGGAGGAGCTGGGCAGGGCGTTCCCGTCGGTGCAGGTGCGCACGTCGGGCAGGGACGGCGTGCTGGCCGCGGTGCCCGCCGCCCGCGCCCTGGTCGTCGCCACCCCGGGGGCGGAGCCGGTGGCGGAGGGCGGCTACACGGCCGCGGTGCTGCTGGACGGCTGGGCCCTGCTCGGGCGGGCCGACCTGCGGGCGGGGGAGGAGACCGTACGCCGCTGGATGAACGCCGCCGCGCTGCTGCGTCCCGGGGCCGAGCTGGTGGTGCTGGGCGACGCGGCGCTGCCGGCCGTACAGGCGTTGCTGCGCTGGGACCCGGTCACCCACGCCGAGCGCGAGCTGGCCGACCGGGCGGAGCTGGGGTTCCCGCCGGCGGTGCGGATGGCCACGCTCACCGGCCCGGCCAGCGCGGTCAGGCAGATGATCGACGAGGCCCGCCTGCCGTCCGAAGCCCAGGTGCTCGGCCCCGTACCGGTCGATGACGACGGGCAGGAACGCGCCATGATCCGGGTGCCCAGGGCGGGCGGCGCGGCGCTGTCGGCCGCGCTCAAGGGCGCCAGCGGCGTACGCGCGGCGCGCAAGACGCCGGATGTCGTGAGGGTGAGTGTCGACCCCCTCGACCTGATTTAGCCCGTTTCCCCGATTCGCTCATCCGTTGGCCAGCCGTTAGCGTGCCCCTGTGTCGATCGAATGGGTGAACCAAGCCATCGACGACCTGCGTGCTTGGGGGCGCACGCGGGACGTCGAAGTGGACGCGGACGAGGTCCGCCTGCTCTGCGACTACGCCAGCGACTACCTCAACGTCAACGAACTTCGCGACTTCACTCCCGAGACCTTCGACGAGCTGCTGCTGTCCATCTATCCCCGCAAGGTCATCGCTCCGCCCGAGAGCGCGCCCGAGACCGTCGCCGCCGCCCGCATGCTCGTCGACTACCTCAGCGAGGCCGGTCAGGTGAGCGCCGAGACGGCGGCGGCCATGCGTTCCAGGCTCGACGACATCGAGCCCCGCATGCCGGAGGCGCTCGCCGACCCGGCGAACTTCGGCATGGCCAAGAGCCTGTTCAGCTCCATCGGCCCCGAGTCGCTCGAGCAGTCGATCGCCATCCCGTCCGGCGAGCTGCCCGACCTCGGCGAGGCGCCCTGCGACTGCCCGGCCTGCACGCCGCTGCCCGCCGTACGTCTCGCCGAGCCCGAGGAGCTGCGGGCCGCGCTGCCCGCCGTCCCCATGCTGGCCGAGCAGCCGCTGACCGGCGACGGCGACCCGCTGGCCGCGTGGGCCCGGCGCGTCGCCGACCTGCTCGACCACGACACCGGCGGCGCCGTCACCGGCTCTCCCGAGCTCGACGAGGGCCTCTACGACCTGTTCGACATGCTCTACCGGCTGCAGACCCGGGTGCCTGTCACGGTGATCGGCGACTACCTCGACGAGATCGCCGGCGACCGCGCGATCGACCTGCCCGCCGTGCTCGACCGGCTGGAGTGGACGGGCCTGCTGCGCGTCACCGGCGACACCGCCGAGCTGACCCCGGTGGCCGTCTGGGCGCTGCGCGAGCACTACCTGTCGGTCGGCGTCGAGGCGCCCGAGGCACCCGACCTGGCCGAGGCCGACGCGCTCGGGCTCATCGAAGGGCTGCTCGAAGGCGTGCCCACCGAGCTGGCCGAGGCCGACATCGACCGCTGGCTGGCGGGGCGGGTGCCGGTCGAGGCCGCCGGCGAGCTGCTGGCCGCCGCCTCCGGAGCACCCGCCGTGGCGCGCGGCATCGCCATCACCATCGTCGACCGGCTCGGCCCCGAGGCCGAGCCCGCCGTCCGCGGCTACCTGGAGGACCAGGAGCTGCGCCCGCACGCCATTCACTGGCTGGCGGCCCGTAAGCTGTCCGCGCCGCCCCTCACGCAGGACGAGCTGCTGTGGGTCAGCGTCGACATGCTGGCCCTCGCCATGCCCGCCGCCGAGGCCGATCCGGAGATCTTCGCCGAGAACATGGCCGCCTCTGGCCCGCCCGCCCATCTGATCGAGGAGATGTGGCGGGTCGACCACCCCGACGTGGTCGAAGTGCTGGAGCTGCTCGGACGTTCCATCCCCGACGGCACGGTCGCCAAGGCCGCGCGCAAGGCCGCGTTCAAGGCCCGGTCCCGAGCCATCCGTTGAGTACGCTCATGTGACCGGTGTGCAGTAAGTTTCGTGGGTGGCAAACAACGTCTTCGACCTCGCCGAGCTGCGCAAGCTGATCGATGAGCAGGCCGCCGTGCCTCCACGGCCCCCTGAGGAGACCCCGGAGGAGCGTGAGGCCCTGACGTTCCCGCCGGTCCTGCCGGCGCCGGACGCCGAGCTGGCCGCGGCGGTGCCCACGGTGCCGCTGGTGGCCGACGCCATCCGGCTGACCACCTGGACGGGCACCCGCAAGGTCGGCGCCGACGGCCACCTGAGCGCGGCCGACGCCGCCGCGGCCGCCGCGCACCTCGGCGTCCCGCTCACGCGCCTGCGCCTCATCTGGGTCGTCGCCGTCAACACCGGCCTGCTGCAGATCCTCGGCGGCCAGGCCACCCGCGGCCCGCTGTCGATGCAGCTGACGGTCGAGGCCACGCTGGAGTTCTGGGACGGCGTCGTCATGGACGTCCTCGACCGCGCCGACGACGGCCTGACCGGTTCTGCCGTGGTCGACGGCCACCTGGCCGAGATGCTCGCCACCATATACTCCGTACGCTCGGGCGTCGCCACCGCCAACCTGGCCCGCGGCATCCTGCAGTCGCACGAGGTCGCCTGCGCGCCCGGCCCCGCCGAGATGCGTAAGATCGCCGCCGCGCTGCCGGCCGAGCTGCTGGAGGCGCTTTCGCTGCTGGCGTACTGCGGGCTGGTCGAGCAGACGCCGGCGGGGCGCACCGCGCTGACCCCGCTCGGGGTGTGGGCCATCCGCCGCGACCTGCTGCGCGAGGGCCACGACGCGCCGACCACCGCCGAGGTCGAGGTGTTCGCCGACCTGTCGGCCGCCGAGCTCGTCGAGGCGATGGTCAGGGGCAGCGCCACCCAGAGCGCGGTGGCCGGGTGGCTGGAGCGCCGCTCGCCCGAGTCCGCCGCCCGCGACCTCATCGAGATCGCCGCGTCCGGCACCGCAGGGCAGCGCGGCGCCGTCGGGGCCATCATGGAGGAGCTGGGGCCCGAGGCCGAGGCCCCTGTCAGGCAGGCGCTCGACCACCCGCTCACGCGCCGCTACGCCGCCTCCTGGCTGCACATCCGCGATCTGCCCGCGCCCGCGCTCAGCCCCGAGGACCACACCTGGATCGCCGTCGACTCCCTGGCGGCCCTCATGCACCTGTCCAGCCCCGCCGCCGGCCGCCTCGACCCGCCGGAGCCCGGCGAGGACCTCATCAAGCTGATCGGCGAGATGCCCGCCGTCGGCCACCCCGACACCGTCGCCGTGCTCGACATGCTCGCCGCCGCCCACGACGACCCCGCCGTGGTCAAGGCGGCGCGCAAGGCCGCGCTGAAGGCCAGGACGCTGGAGCACGCCAGGACGCACGGCCCCCGGTGACGCCCGCACCTGCACTAAACTGGGCTGATCCACGCATGAGAACGGAGTGACCCCCTTGGCGATCCAGCCCATCCGGCTGTTCGGAGATCCGGTGCTGCGCACCCCGGCGGCCCCGGTCGTCGACTTCGACAAGGAGCTGCGCAAGCTGGTCAAAGACCTGACCGACACGATGATGGACGCCCCGGGCGCCGGTCTCGCCGCCCCTCAGATCGGCGTGGGCCTGCGGGTGTTCACCTACTACGTGGACGAGCAGCTCGGCCACCTCATCAATCCCGACCTCGATCTGTCGTCCGACCTCGACGAAGAGGGCGAGGAGGGCTGCCTGTCCTTCCCCGGCCTGTCGTTCCCCACCCCGCGCGCGGTGCGCGCCGTGGCCAAGGGCCTCAACATGCACGGCGAGCCCGTCACGCTCGAGGGCACCGACATGATGGCGCGCTGCTTCCAGCACGAGACCGACCACCTCGACGGCATCCTGTTCATCGACCGCATGGACCCCAAGCAGCGCAAGCTCGCGATGAAGGCCGTGCGCGAGGCCGAGTGGAGCGGGCTGGCCGCGCCGGTGGTCAAGTTCTCGCCCCACGCCACCGGCGGAAAGGCACTCTGACAGCATGCGTCTGGTCTTCGCGGGCACACCCGAGACGGCACTGCCGTCCCTGCGCACCCTGATCGACTCGCCACGGCACGACGTCGTCGCGGTCGTCACCCGTCCCGACGCGCAGTCGGGCCGGGGGCGCAAGGTCCACCCCTCCCCGGTCGCCGAGCTCGCGGAGGAGGCCGGCATCGAGGTGCTGCGCCCGCAGAAGGCCGGCGATCCGGCCTTCCTCGACCAGCTGCGCTCGTACGAGCCCGACTGCTGTCCCGTCGTCGCCTACGGCGCGCTGCTGCCGCAGAGCGCCCTCGACGTGCCCGAGCACGGCTGGGTCAACCTGCACTTCTCGATCCTGCCCGCCTGGCGCGGCGCGGCGCCCGTGCAGCACGCGATCCTGCACGGCGACGAGATCGGCGGGGCCAGCACCTTCCAGATCGTCAAGGAGCTCGACGCGGGGCCCGTCTACGGCGTCGTCACCGAGGAGATCCGCACCTCCGACACCAGCGGCGCGCTGCTGGAGCGGCTGTCGGTCTCCGGGGCGGGGCTGCTCGCCGCCACCCTCGACGGCATCGAGGACGGCACGCTCGAGCCGCGTCCCCAGCCCGCCGACGGCGTGACCATCGCTCCCAAGATCACCGTCTCCGACGCCCGCGTCGACTGGACGAAGCCCGCCATGCACGTCGACCGGCTGATCCGCGCCTGCACGCCCAACCCGGGCGCGTGGACCGAGTTCCGCGGCCAGCGGATCAAGCTCGGCCCCGTGCGCCCGGTGTCCGGCGAGAAGCTCGCCCCCGGTGAGCTGGCCGCCACCAAGGCGCGCGTGCTCGTCGGCACCGCCACCGGCGCGATTGAGCTGGGCGAGGTGCAGCCCCAGGGCAAGCGGCTGATGGGGGCGGGGGAGTGGGCCCGCGGGGTGCGCCTCGAAGGCAAGGAGACCTTTCAGTGACAGCGGCCTGGGCCGGCGGTTCCCGCGGCCCTTCGGCCGTCCGTGTGGGCGGCGGTCGGTTCGGTGCGCGGGCGGTGGCCGGGCGCGTTGTTTCCGACGGGGTTCTCGACAGGGTCCCTACGGGGTGCTGTGCCGGGCGTGAGTGAGGGTTCGTGGGCATGAAGACCAGGGGGCATCAGGGGTCCGGCGGCGGTAACCGGGCGCGCGGGCCGCGCCGGCCGACGCGTGATCCCGCCCGTAACGCCGCCTACGACGTCGTACGCGCGGTGGACGAACGCGACGCGTACGCCAACCTGCTGCTGCCACGCCTGCTCCGCGACCGGGGCATCAAGGGGCGCGACGCCGCACTCGCCACCGAGCTGGCCTACGGCACGCTGCGCGGGCTCGGCACCTACGACGCGATCATCGAGGTGTGCAGCGACCGGGCGCCCGACCCCGACGTACGCGACGCTCTGCGCATCGGCGCCCACCAGCTCCTGCGCATGCGCGTGCCGCCGCACGCCGCCGTCGGCACCACCGTCGATCTGGTACGCCTGCGCATCGGCGCCGGTGCGGCCAAGTTCGTCAACGCGGTGCTGCGCAAGATCGGGTCCAGGACGCTCGACGAATGGCTGCCCATCGTCGCGCCCGACCCGGCCGACGACCCGGTGGGTCATCTCGCCATCGCCTACGGCCATCCCCGGTGGATCGTCTCCGCCTTCCGCGACGCCCTCGGCGCGCCCGGCGAGATGCCCGACCTGCTCGACGCCGACAACGCCCGGCCCCTGGTGACCCTGGTCGCCCGGCCGGGGCGCTCGTCTGCCGAGGAGCTCGAAGGCGTGGGCGCCCTGCCGGGCCGCTACTCGCCGTACGCGGCCTACCTGCGCGAAGGCGACCCCGGCGGCATCGACGCGGTCGCCGAGACGCGCGCCGCCGTCCAGGACGAGGCCAGCCAGCTCGTCGCCCTGGCCCTGACCCGGGTGCCCGTCGAGGGCGACGGGGACGAGCTGTGGCTCGACATGTGCGCCGGCCCCGGAGGCAAGGCGGGGCTACTCGACGCCATCGCCACCCACGGCGACCTGGCCGGCCTCGCCGATGAAGCGCGCGCCCCGGGCGCGTCCTCGTCCGGAGAGTCGCTCGCCTCGTCACGGAGAGGGGTGGCCTTTCCCGGTGGGGCTCGGGTGCTGGCCGCCGACGTGCAGCAGCACCGGGCGCGGCTGGTCTGGGAGACCACCAAGGACGCCTCGGTGGTCACCGCCGACGGCACCGAGCCCGCGTGGCGGCCCGGCGTGTTCGACCGGGTGATGCTCGACGCGCCGTGCACGGGGCTCGGGGCCCTGCGGCGGCGTCCCGAGGCGCGGTGGCGGCGCGACCCCGCCGGCATCGCCGAGCTGGGCAGACTCCAGCGGCGCCTGCTCGGCACCGCGCTCGACGCCGTGCGTCCCGGTGGTGTGGTGGCGTACGTGACGTGCTCGCCGCACCTCGCCGAGACCCGGGTCGTGGTCGGCGACCTGCTGGCGCGCCGCGACGACGTCGAGCAACTCGACGCCCGCGACTACCTGCCCGAGGTCGAGGGTCTCGGCGACGGCCCGCACGCCCAGTTCTGGCCCCACAGGCACGGCACCGACGCCATGTTCCTGGCCCTCCTCCGCAAAAAGCCCCAGCCGTCCTGAGCGCCCGCCCGGGCGTGTGCGCTCGCCCGGGCCCGCGCGTCCGCTCGGCCTGGACGCCCGCCCGGGCGTGTGTGGTCGCCTGGGCCTGAACACCTGCTCGGGCCTGCGCGTTCGTCCGCGTGTGAACATCTGCGACGTGTCGCCGGGTGGCGGCGGGGCAGAGGCTAGGGCGGGCGAATCCGGGGAGTGTGGGGGAGTTGTGTGGCGGTGGGGGTGGAGGTGTGGTCCGATCGGCGGCGTGGACTTTCTGGACGATCTTCATAGGGCGGAGCTCGGGCCGATCGCCTGGCTTCAGGGCTGGCCGGATGTCGTCAGGCCGGTGATGGAGCTGGTGTCGGTGTTCGGCACCAACACGTTCTTTCTGCTCGTCCTGCCGGTTCTGTACTGGTGTGTCAATCCGGCGTTGGCGTTGCGGCTCGGGTTCACGGTGATGGTGGCCGCGGGGACCAACGCCATCGGCAAGCTGGCGTTGCATCAGCCGCGGCCTTACTGGATCGATCCCGGCATCCGGGCGTTCTCCGTCGAGGAGAGCTTCGGGTTGCCCTCTGGGCACGCGCAGGTCGGCACCGCGGGGATGGGGCGGCTGGCGGTGGCGGTCGGGCGGCCGTGGGCGTGGTGGGTCGCGGTGGTGATCATGTCGCTCGTGTGCTTGAGCCGGGTCTACCTGGGGGTCCACTTCATCTCCGACGTCGTGGTGGGGGTGGCGCTCGGGGTCGTGGTGCTGGTGGTCGTCTTGCGGGTGGAGCGGCCGGCGACGCTCTGGTGGCGGCGGCAGGCACTGTGGGTGCAGCTGTGCGCCTCCGTGGCGGCGTCGGGAGTGCTGCTGGGGGTGGCGGCGCTGGCCAGCGCGCCGTACGGGGACTGGGCCGTGCCCGCGGGCTGGAGCGCGGCCGGGATGGTCGATCCCGAGAGCCTGGACACCGTCGTCGTGATGTCAGGGGTGCTGCTCGGGACGCTGGCGGGGACGTCGGTGATGTACCGGATCGGGTGGTTCGATGCGGGCGGGCCGCTCGGGCTGCGGGCCGGCCGCTGGGTGCTGGGCACGGTGGTGTCGGTGGCCATCTGGTACGCCGAGCGCGAAGTGCTGCCCGAGAGCGGCGCGTCCACCTTCGTGGCGTTCGCGGTGCTCGCGCTGTGGGTGCAGCTCGGGGCGCCGGTGCTGTTCATCCGGCTGGGGCTGATGGAGCCGGCGGCCACCGCCGAGCCCGCGGTGAGCGCGGGGGCCCGGAGCGGCGGGGGCGGCGGGCACGGGCGGGGTCACTAGACTTGGGGCATCATGGCCGTACAGATCTCGCCCAGCATCCTCGCCGCGGACTTCGCCAGGCTCGCCGATGAGGCCGCCGCCGTCCCCAATGCCGACTGGCTGCACGTCGACGTGATGGACTACCACTTCGTGCCCAACCTGACCCTGGGGCTGCCGGTGGTCGAGGCGCTGCGCAAGGCGACCGACACGCCGCTCGACTGCCACCTCATGATCGCCGACCCCGACCGCTGGGCGCCGCAGTACGCCGAGGCAGGGGCGGGCAGCGTGACCATCCACGCCGAGGCGGCCAAGGCGCCCATCCGGACGTTCAGGGAGATCCGGTCCCTGGGGGCCCGTGCCGGGCTGGCGCTCAACCCGGCGACGCCCGTCGAGCCGTACGAAGACCTGCTCGCCGAGATCGACATGCTGCTGCTGATGACCGTCGAGCCGGGGTTCGGCGGGCAGAAGTTCCTCGACGTGGTGCTGCCGAAGGTGCGGCGGGCCCGTGAGCTGGTCACCCGGCACGGCGGCCGGGTCTGGCTGCAGGTCGACGGCGGCGTCGACGCCGACACCATCGGCCGGTGCGCCGAGGCGGGAGCCGACGTGTTCGTGGCGGGCAGCGCCGTCTACGGCGCCTCCGACCCGGTGGCCGCCATCGACGAGCTCCGCGCCGCCGCCGACCGCGCCACCTCCTGAGACGCCCCCCCGCGCCACGTCCCCGCGCCACGTTCCCGCGCCACGTCCCCGCGCCACGATCTCGCGCCACGATCTCGCGCCGCGTCCCCGTGCGGTGGCCGGAGTGTGGGGTCATGCCCATGGTTGTTCATCGTGAAGTGACATGAAATGTCTGTCACCTGGGTAATTCTTCACTTATGAGCGACTATGGGATCTTCGGGCCCCGCTCGGTGACGTGGCGGGTGATGGGGGAGCCCATCCTGCTCGTGGGCGGGATCCGGGCGCTGCTCATGCAGGGACTGCACCCCAGGGCGATGCGCGGGGTGCTGCAGAACTCCGCACTCATGGACCCGAACGAGGCCTGGTCCCGGTTCGTCCGGACGACCGAGTTCGTCCGCGTGCGTACGTACGGGACGCACGCGGAGGTCGAGCGGGCCGGCCGCCGGGTGCGGAAGATCCACGCCAGCCTGACCGCCCACGACCCGGACACCGGTGAGACCTACCGCCTCGACGAGCCCGACGCGCTGCGATGGGTGCACGTGGGCGAGGTCGACTCGTACCTGTCCGTGGCCCGCAGGGCGGGGGTGCGACTGTCGGACGAGGACGCGGACGCGTTCGTGGCGGAGTGGCGGCGCGCCGCCGAGGTCGTGGGGCTGGCCGCGGACGAGGTGCCGGGGTCGGTGGCGGAGCTGCGCGACTACATCGAGGCAGAGCGCCCGTATCTGCGGTTCGTGCCCGAGGCGTCCCATCCGCTGCGCATGTCGCTGAACGCCCCGCTCCCGCTGCTGCTCACGCCGCTCAAGCCGGCGCTGCCCGCGCTGACGCTGCTGTCGTTCGCCACCCTGCCGCGCTGGGCCAGGCGCCTGTACGGGCTGCCCGCCACGCCGGTCGGCGACCTGTGGGCGACGGCGACGCTGCGCACCCTGCACACCGGGCTCGGCCTGGTCCCCGGGCACGTCCTGCACAGCCCGGCGGCGCGCAGGGCCCGCCGCCTGATGGCCGCTTGAACGAGCGCTTGCTCAAAAGATGAGGGGCGGTCGCGTGCTTTGTGAAGGACGTGGCAGACTGGTAGCGAAAGAGAGCTAGCGTGCTCCGGGGTCGGTGAAAGTCCGAACCGGCGGTGACAGTCCGCGACCCGGCCGATGCCATCGGCCGGTTGACCCGGTGAAATTCCGGGACCGACGGTTAAAGTCCGGATGGGAGGAAGCGCGCGAGGTGTCCGGTGTCCCAGCCGGGCGCCTGCCGTGACGCATGGCATGCGTCTCGGCGAAAGATCCCCCGGGGCCCGCCGTGGCTTGGAGCTACTGGCGAGTAGGAGACCCGGGTGGAGATACCCGAGCAGGACGCCGCGCACATGGCGCGCGCCGTCGAACTGGCCGGTCGTGGACACGGCAGCACCACCCCCAACCCCGTCGTCGGCTGCGTCGTGCTCGACGCCGCAGCGCAGGTCGCCGGCGAGGGCTTCCACGCGTACGCGGGCGGCCCGCACGCCGAGGTCGTCGCCCTGGCGCAGGCGGGAGAGCGAGCGCGGGGCGGCACCGCGTACGTGACACTGGAGCCCTGCGACCACACCGGCCGCACCGGGCCGTGCAGCCTGGCGCTGCTGGAGGCGGGCGTGGCCCGCGTCGTGATCGCGGTCCCCGACCCCAACCCCAAGGCCGCGGGCGGCGCCGCGCGGCTGCGTGCCCACGGCGTGGCCGTCACCTCAGGGGTGCTGGCCGAGGCCGCCGAGCGGGTCAACGAGGAGTGGCTGACCTTCGTACGGCTCGGGCGTTCCCACGTCACGTGGAAGTTCGCCGCCACGCTGGACGGCAGGTCGGCCGCCGAGGACGGCACCAGCCAGTGGATCACCTCGCCCGAGGCGCGGGCCGACGTGCACCGCCTGCGGGCCGCCTCCGACGCGATCATGGCCGGCATCGGCACGGTGCTGGCCGACGACCCCCAGCTGACGGCCCGCCCGGCCGGTGCGTCAGGTCCCAGCGGTGCGGCCGGCCCGAGCGGTGTCCGGAAGGAGCCGCTTCGGGTGGTCGTGGATCCGGACGCGCGGACGCCCGCGTCGGCGCGGGTCCTCGATGACCGGGCGCCCACGCTGATCGCCGTGGCCGACGACGTGGACACCGGCCTCAAGGCCGACCTGCTGCGCCTGCCCCGCCATGACGCGGGGCTCGACCTGCGGGCCCTGCTCAAGGAACTGGCCGCGCGGCAGGTGGTGAGCGTGTTCCTGGAGGGCGGCCCCGCGCTGGCCGGGTCGTTCGTCCGCGAGGGGCTGGTGGATCGCGTGGTGGCGTACGTGGCGCCCGCGCTGCTCGGCTCGGGAAGGGCCGCGCTGGGCACGGCCGGGGTGGGCACGATCGGCGAGCTCCACCGCCTGGCCTTTGACGACATTTCCGTAATCGGGCCGGATGTGCGGCTGATCGCCAGGCCCGTCCCCACCCACCGGCAACCAGGCGAGGAGCGCTAGATGTTCACCGGAATCATTGAGGAAAAGGGCGAAGTGACGGCCATCGACCAGGCGGGCGGCGGCGCGCTGCTGTCGGTGCGCGGCCCGCTGGTCACCTCCGACGCGGGGCACGGCGACTCCATCGCGGTCAACGGCGTGTGCCTGACCGTGGTCGAGGTCAAGGACGACGTGTTCACCGTGGACGTGATCAGGGAGTCGCTCGACCGCAGCTCCCTGGGCGGCCTGGAAGCGGGCTCGGCGGTGAACCTCGAACGCGCCGTACGCGCCGACCAGCGCCTCGGCGGCCACATCGTGCAGGGCCACGTGGACGGCACGGCCGTGCTGCTGTCCCGCGAGCCCGGCGAGAGCTGGGACGACCTGCGCTTCACGCTGCCGCCCGCGCTCAGCCCGTACGTCGCGGAGAAGGGCTCGATCGCGATCGACGGAATCAGCCTGACGGTCACCACGGTTGACGACGAAAGCTTCGGCGTGAGCCTGATCCCGACCACGCTCAAGCTGACGACCATGGGCGAGCGCCAGGTGGGTGACGTGGTGAACATCGAGGTCGACGTGATCGCGAAGTATGTGGAGAGGCTGGTGGGCCGCAAGTGAGCTGGGCTGAGGCCGGATTCGAGATATTCGGCACGCATGTGTTGTGGACCGACCTGGTGGGCAACATCGCCGCCCTGGCCACGGTCGTGCTGGCGATGCGCAAGTCGATGTGGACGTGGCCGGTGCAGTTCGCCGGGGCGGTGCTGCTGCTGATCGCCTCGATCAGCGCGCACGTCACCGGCAACGCGCTGAAGCAGGTGCTGTTCGCCGGCCTGGCGATCTACGGGTGGTACGCCTGGCGGCGCGGCACCCAGGACGGCAGGCGGCTGGCGATCAGGCAGGGCGAACGGTGGGAGCGGCTGCTGCTGGTCGCCGTCGCGGTGGTGGGCACCATCGCGGTCGCGGTGGTGTTCTGGGTGACGGGCCTGTCGTGGGGCGCGCACGTGCCGCTGCCGGAGGGCGCGGTCCTGGTGGCCGCCGACGCCTACATCTTCGTCGGCAGCGCGCTCGCGACCTGGGCGCAGGGCCGGGCGCTGGTGGACTTCTGGATCGTGTGGCTGGCGGTCGACCTGGTCGGGGTGCCGCTGGCGTTCAGCTCGGGGCTGGTGGTCTCGGGCGCCGTCTACGGCGTGTTCTTCGTCCTGGTGGTGGTCGGGTTCGTCAAGTGGCTGCGGGAGTCTCGATCCGCGCCGCTCAGCGTGCCGGTGACCGGGGGAGCGGCCCCCGAGGGAGTGGCCCGATGAGCGACATCAAGCTCGACCCGATCGAGCGCGCGATCGACGACATCCGCAACGGCAAGCCGGTGGTCGTCGTGGACGACGAGAGCCGCGAGAACGAGGGCGACCTCATCTTCGCCGCCTCGAAGGCCACGCCCGAGCTGTGCACGTTCACGATCAGGCACACCAGCGGCATGATCTGCGTGGCCATGGAGGGCAAGGAGCTCGACAGGCTGGGCCTGCCGCTCATGGTCTTCCACAACAAGGAGCGCATGCGCACGGCGTACACGATCACCGTGGACGCCCGCGACGGCGTCACCACCGGCATCTCGGCGGCCGACCGGGCCAGGACCATCCGCACGCTCGCCGACTCGGCCACCGAGCCGAACGAGCTCGTGCGGCCCGGCCACGTCTTCCCGCTGCGCTACCACGAGGGCGGGGTGCTGGCCAGGCGCGGCCACACCGAGGCGGCGGTCGATCTCGCCAGGCTGGCCGGGCTGTCGCCGGCCGGGGCGCTGGCCGAGGTGGTCAACGACGACGGCACCATGGCCAGGCTGCCCGAGCTGCGCCGCTTCGCCGACGAGCACGACCTCGCGCTGGTCTCCATCGAGCAGCTCGTCGAGCACCGGCGGCGGGCCGAGAGCATGGTCACCAGGGTCGCCGAGACGCGGCTGCCCAACGCGTACGGGATGTGGCGGGCCTACGGCTACGCCAGCGCCCTCGATGGCGGCGAGCACGTCGCGCTCGTGTTCGGCGACCTGACCGGCGGTGAGAACATCCTGGTCAGAGCTCACTCCGAGTGCCTGACCGGCGACGTGTTCGGCTCGCTGCGCTGCGACTGCGGCGTGCAGCTCGACAACGCCATGGCGGCCATCGCGCGCGAGGGCCGCGGTGTGGTCGTCTACCTGCGCGGGCACGAAGGCAGAGGGATCGGGCTGCTGGCCAAGCTCAAGGCGTACAGCCTGCAGGACAACGGCAGCGACACCGTCGACGCCAACGTCGAGCTGGGGCTGCCGGTCGACGCGCGGGAGTTCTCCAACGCCGGCCAGATCCTGGCCGACCTCGGGGTCAAGTCGGTCCGGCTGCTCACCAACAACCCGGCCAAGCTCAAGGGCATGGACGGCTACGGCATCAAGGTCGTCGGCAGGGAGCCGATGCCGGTGGCGATGAACCCGTACAACGAGCGTTATCTCACGGCCAAGCGCGAACGGCTCGGCCACGACATCTCGGAGGCGTCATGAGCGGGGAAGGACGGCCGGTCGCGAGCGCGCCGGACGCGTCGGGGCTGACGGTGGGCGTGGTGGCGGCGAGCTGGCACGCCGCTATCACCGACCAGCTCGTGGCGCGGGCGCTGCGGGCGTGCGACGACAGCGGCGCCGGCGCGACCGTGGTGCGGGTGCCGGGGTCGCTGGAGATCCCGGTGGTCGCCCAGGCGCTGGCGCGGCAGTGCGACGCGGTGGTGGCCCTGGGCGCGGTCATCCGCGGGGAGACCGCCCATTTCGACTACGTCTGCGACTCGGTGACGTCCGGGCTGACGCGGATCTCGCTGGACGAGGGGACGCCGATCGGCAACGGCGTGCTCACCTGCGAGTCGATGGAACAGGCGATCGACCGCTCCGGCCTGCCCGGCAGCAAGGAGGACAAGGGGTACGAGTCAGCCGTCGCCGCCCTTGAGACCGCCCTGCTGCTGCGCCGGCTCCGCGTCACCGAGGCCGGGCTGCGATAGGTTTCCCTTCGTGCCAGAGCCCGTATGCCCTCCGCCCCTGCCCGTCACCTGGCGTCCGCGCCGGGCCCGCGTCGTCGCCTACGGCTTCGCCGCGCTGATCGTGGTGGGGGCGGTGGTGATGGCGGTGCTCATCGCGCCGCCGTTCCAGATCGCCGACCGGGTGGCGATCGTGGCGTTCGGGTGCGCGGTGGCGTACGTGCTGCACCTGCTCGGCCGGGTCAGGGTCGAGGCCGACGACGAGGGCGTCACGATCGTCAACGCCGTCCGCACCCACCGCTACACCTGGCCGGAGGTCCTGGAGGTGACGCTGCTGGTGGGCGACCCCTGGCCGCGCATCGACTTCTCCGACGGGCGCACGATCGGGGCGATGGGCATCCAGGGCTCCGAGAAGGCGCGCGCCCGCCAGGCCACCGCCGAGCTGGAGGCCCTGATCAGAGAGCGTGGCGAGGCGCGCGAGTCGCGATGATCCGCGTCGGCCATCGCCTGGAGCGCGGTGGCGACGTAGCCTGAAGGCGTGCTGCGGCGGACAATCAGGGCAACGGACATCGAGTCGCCCGACGAGCTGATCGAGCTCCTCGACCGGCACTCCTACCTGGCCGACGAAGGGCTGGCCACGGCCGCCTTCCTGGCCCTGCGCATGGGCCGGCCGCTCTTCCTCGAAGGCGAGGCGGGGGTCGGCAAGACCGAGCTGGCCAAGACGCTGGCCGCGCTGCTGGACGCGCCGCTCATCAGGCTGCAGTGCTACGAAGGGCTCGACGCCGCCCAGGCGCTGTACGACTGGGACTTCGCCCGCCAGCTCCTGCACCTCAAGGCCGCGGAGGCCGCCGGGGTCACCGACGTCGGCCGGCTGGAGGGCGAGATCTACGACCGGCGCTTCCTCATCGCCAGGCCGCTGCTGAAGGCCATCGAGACGCAGCCGAGCGTGCTGCTGGTGGACGAGATCGACCGGGCCGACGACGAGTTCGAGGCGTTCCTGCTCGAAGTGCTCTCCGACTTCACGATCTCGATCCCCGAGCTGGGCACGGTGAGGGCCGCGGCCCCGCCGGTGGTCGTGGTGACCTCCAACAGGACGCGCGAGGTGCACGACGCGCTCAAGCGGCGCTGCCTCTACCACTGGCTCGAACATCCCGGCTTCGAGCGCGAGGTCGCGATCCTGCGGCGCCGCCTGCCCGCCTGCACCGAGACGCTGGCCGCGCAGGTCGCACGGGCGGCCGGCCGGCTGCGGCAGGCGGACCTGGTCAAACCGCCGGGCGTGGCGGAGACGCTCGACTGGACCGAGGCGCTGCTGACGCTGGGCGCCAGGGAGCTCGACCCCGGCAGGGCCGCCGCCACGCTCGGCGCGGCGCTGAAATACCGGGAGGACGTCGCGGCGGTGCTGGGCAACGGGCTACTGGACAAGGTGCTGCCCGGCCATGAGTGAGCTGGTCGCCACCCTGACCGGGTTCGCCAGGACGCTGCGCGCCGCGGGCGTCGCGGCCGACCACGAACGCACCCAGAACCTGCTCGGAGCACTCGGCCACCTCGACCTGACCGATCCCGCCGCCGTCTACTGGGCCGGGCGGCTGACGCTGTGCGCGGGGCCCGACGACCTGCCCCGCTACGACCGCTGCTTCGCCGCGTACTTCGGGGGCCACAAGGCCGCGCTCACCCGTACGGCGACCGCGACCGTCACCCGCCACCTGGCCGCGCACGACGGCGACCAGGGCGGCGAGGACGGCGAGGACGGCGAGGACGACGGCACGCAGGCGCCCGCCGTCGCCAGCAGGGCCGAGGTGCTGCGGCACCGCGACGTGGCCCGGCTGAGCGAGGCCGAGCGGGCCGAGGTGCACCGCATGCTCGCCCTGCTGAGCCGCGGCCGGGCCAGGCGCCGCTCGCGCCGGTTCGAGCCCGCCCGCAGGGGCGGCCTCGACCAGCGCCGCACCGTCCGCGACGCGCTCAGGAAGGGCGACGTGGCCAGGCTCCGCCGCCGCAGGCACACCACCAGGCCGCGCCAGGTCGTGCTGTTCGTGGACGTCAGCGGCTCGATGGCCCCGTACGCCGAGACGCTGCTGCGCTTCGCCCACGCGCTGGTCAGGACCGAGCCGAGGGCCACCAGGGTCTTCTCGGTCGGCACCAGGCTCACCCCGATCACCGCCGAGCTGCGCCACCGTGACCCCGGGACGGCGCTCAACGAGGTGTCCAAGGTGATCCCCGACTGGAGCGGCGGTACCCGGCTCGGTGCGGAACTGAAGGAGTTCCTCGGCCGTTACAGCGCCAGGGGCGCGATCGCGGTGATCGCCTCCGACGGGTGGGAGCGTGGCGACCCCGCGTTGCTGGGCACCCAGATGGGCCGGCTCGCCCGGCAGGCGCACCGGGTGATCTGGGTCAACCCGCACAAGGGGTATGACGACTACCAGCCGCTCACGGGCGGCATGCGGGCCGCACTGCCCCACCTCGACGACCTGGTGGCCGGGCACAGCCTGGCCGCGTACGAGCGACTCAGCGAAAGGCTCGCCCATGCGTGACGTGCTGCCGGAGATCATGAAGTGGTGGCGGTCTGGGCACAAGTTCGGACTCGCCACCGTGGTGGGCACCTGGAGCAGCGCACCGCGGCAGCCCGGCGCCGCCATGGCGGTGCGCGGCGACGAGGTGGTCGGCAGCGTCTCGGGCGGCTGCGTGGAGGGCGCGGTCTTCGAGCTGGCGGCCGAGGCCGACGCGCCCCTGCTGCAGCGGTACGGCGTCAGCGACGACGACGCCTTCGCCGTCGGCCTCACCTGCGGCGGCATCATCGACATCCTCGTCGAGCCGGTCTCGATCGAGACCTTCCCCGAGCTGGGCGAGATCGCGGCGGCGGTGCAGGAGCACCGGCCGGTCGCCGTGGCCACCGTCGTCTCGGGGCCCGGCCAGGTCGGCGCCCGCCGGATCATCTGGCCCGACCACGCCACCGGCGGCCTCGGCCTGGAGCGCCTCGACGCGGCCGTGGACGACGACGCCCGCGGCATGCTCGCCCAGGGCCTGACCGGCCTGCGGCACTACGGCGGTCAGGGGGAGCGGCGGCTGGACGACCTCGCGGTGTTCGTGCAGTCGTTCGCGCCGCCGCCGCGGATGCTGGTGTTCGGGGCGATCGACTTCGCCGCCGCCGTCGCCAGGGTGGGCAAGTTCCTCGGCTACCACGTCACCGTGTGCGACGCGCGGCCGGTCTTCGCCACCGCCAAGCGCTTCCCCGACGCCGACGAGGTCGTGGTCAAGTGGCCGCACGACTACCTCGCCTCGGTGCAGGTGGACGAGCGTACGGTGATCTGCGTGCTGACCCACGACCCCAAGTTCGACGTGCCGCTGCTGGAGGTGGCGCTGCGCACGAACGCGGGCTACATCGGCGCCATGGGCTCGCGCCGCACCCACGACGACCGCATGGCGCGGCTGCGCGAGTCGGGGCTCACCGAGGACGAACTGGCCAGGCTGCGCTCGCCCATCGGGCTCGACCTCGGCGCCCGCACCCCCGAGGAGACCGCGGTGTCGATCGCCGCCGAGCTGATCCAGCTGCGCTGGGGCGGCTCTGGCCGGCCGCTGACCACCACGGAGGGCCGCATCCACCACGAGACGCCGTGAAGGACGCGCGGGTGGCCGGGCTGCTGCTGGCCGCGGGCGAGGGGTCGCGGCTCGGGCGGCCGAAGGCGCTGGTCGAGTACGCCGGTGAGCGGCTCGTCGATCGTGGCGTGCGGCTGCTGGCCGAGGGCGGCTGCCATCCCGTCGTGGTCGTGCTGGGCGCGGCCACGGTGCAGGTGCGGGGCGCGGTGACCGTGCGCAACCCCGGCTGGGCGAGCGGCATGGGCTCCTCGCTGCGCGCCGGGCTGTCCGCGCTGCCCGCGCAGGCGGAGGCGGTGGTGGTGGCGCTGGTGGACCAGCCGCTGATCGGGCCGGGCGCGGTGCGCGCGCTGATCGGCTCGGGTGCGGGGCTGGCGGTCGCCACGTACGGCGGGCGGCGCCGCAACCCGGTGCTGATCGCCCGTGCGCACTTCGCCGGGGTGGCGGAGCTGGCCGTGGGCGACGTGGGGGCGCGGGCGTACCTGAAGGCTCATCCCGAGCTGGTCACCGAGGTGCCGTGCGACGGGCACGGCGACCCGTCCGACATCGACACGCCCGCCGACCTGGAACGGCTGCTGCCCCGCTCCTAGAAGCGCAGGGAGGCGATCGCGGCCCGGTGGTCGCTGCCCGTGGCGGGCGCCACGCCCGCCTCGGTCGCCGTCATGCCGCGGTAGAGGATGTGATCGGGCCTGGTGATCGGGAACTCGGCCGGCCAGGTGAACCCGAACCCGTCGCCCGCCTCGCTCTGCGCGTCGGTCAGCGGCGGCGTCAGGCCGCTCATGCCCCGGTCGGTGGTGGCGGTGTTGAGGTCGCCGAGCAGCAGGATGCGCTTGCTCGGGTCGGCGTCGACGAGCTCGCGCGCCCTGGCCAGCGAGACGTCGCGCGAGGTCGTGTGGCCCGGCCTGGCCGAGGCGAGGTGCATGACGTAGACGGTGACCTTGCCCTTGGGGGTGGTCACGACCGCCCGCAGGGCGCGCGGCCAGCCCATGCCGACGTCGAGCGGCTTGGTCTCGCTGAGCGGGTAGCGGCTCCACAGCCCGACCGTGCTGACCGCGTAGTGGTGTTTGAACATCTTGTTGAGCTGCTTGGCCGCCGGGCCGCCCCTGGTCAGCTCCTGTGCGGCCAGCAGGTCGAGGTCCTTGGCGATGGCGCGTACGGCCTCGCCCGAGGCGTTGTTGGTCACCCCCACGTTGACGGTGCCCACGGCCAGGTCGCTGGGACCGCCAGGCGGGGTGCGCAGCAGCGTGGAGCCGAACATGGCGGCCCAGATCAGGCCGGGCAGCAGCGCGGCGGCCACCGCCCCGGTCGAGCGGGCGAGGGCGGCGAAGGCCAGCAGCAGCGGCACCGCGAGGCCCATCCACGGCAGCAGGCTCTCCAGGACGGGGGTGAACCCACCCAGCGCCGGGATCAGCCGATGGCCCGCCAGGGCCGCGGAAACCGCGACGGAGACGACGATGACGACCCGCTTCAGCACCTGATCCAGGCTAGCCGCTCCGGCCCGGCGCACCGGCGCGATAGCATGGTGCCGTCTCAACAGAACATCATTCGGTCAGTGGGAGCCCTGAATGCGCATCGGTATGGCACTCAACTACGCGGGCGGCTTCAAGGAGTCGGTGGCCGAGCTGGCCGACTACGAGAAGGCCGGGCTGGACATCGTGTTCGTGGCCGAGGCCTACTCCTTCGACGCCGTCAGCCAGATGGGCTACATCGCGGCCAGGACCGAGCGGCTGCAAATCGCCTCCGGCATCCTGCCGATCTACTCGCGCACGCCGACGCTGCTCGCCATGACGGCCGCCGGGCTCGACTACGTCTCCGACGGGCGGTTCACGCTGGGGCTCGGCGCGTCGGGGCCGCAGGTGATCGAGGGCTTCCACGGGGTGCCGTACACCGCGCCGCTCGGGCGTACGCGGGAGGTCATCGAGATCTGCCGCCAGGTCTGGCGGCGCGAGCGCGTCCAGTACGACGGCCGCCACTACACCGTGCCGCTCCCGCCCGGCCAGGGCACCGGCCTGGGCAAGCCGCTCAAGCTGATCAACCACCCCGTACGCCCCCGCATCCCCATCATGATCGCCGCCATCGGCCCCAAGAACGTCGAGCTGACCGCCGAGCTGGCCGAGGGCTGGGAGCCGATCTTCTACCTGCCCGAGAAGGCCGCCGACGTCTGGGGCGCCTCGCTGGCCGCGGGCAGGGCGAAGCGCGACCCCGAGCTGGGCGAGCTCGACGTCGTAGCGCACGCCACGCTGGCGATCGGCGACGACGTGGCGGGGCTGCGCGAGTTCGGCCGGCCGATGGCCGCCCTCTACATCGGCGGCATGGGCGCCAAGGGCCGCAACTTCTACAACGACCTGGCCAGGCGCTACGGCTACGAGAAGGAGGCCGAGCGGATCCAGGACCTCTATCTGGAGGGCAAGAAGGACGAGGCCGCCGCGCTGGTCCCGGCCGAGCTGCTGGAGAAGACCTCGCTCATCGGCAGCGAGGGCTTCGTGCGCGACCGGGTGCGGGCGCTGAAGGAGTCGGGGGTGACCACCCTGAACGTGGCGCCGATCGCGAAGACGCACGAGGACCGCGTCAGGCTCATCGAGCAGATCAAGGAGATCGTGGCGTAGATCACAATCCGTCGGGGAATTTGCCATATTTTCTGATGGTTATGCCGGGCTGTGAGGTTTTCCGTGGTGATCGTGTGGCTCATCGAGCGGCTACACATCGATCTGTGCCGGCTGCACGGATCGCTCTGTAGCTGACGCCGCTCTCGTCCCTGTCGTCCACTCCCTCACCCCGGCATGCCTCTGGCATGCCCGCATGCGAAGGCATCCCCCCGTGAAGAGATTCACCTTCTCCCTGCAGTTGCTGCTGGGCCTCGCCGTCGGCATCGCCCTCGGCTTCGTCGCCAAGATCTGGGACGTCGCCTGGCTCGCCGAGACCCTCACCAAGGTCGGCTCGATCTTCGTCCAGCTGCTCAAGCTCGCCGTACCGCCACTGGTCTTCACCGCGGTCCTGGTCAGCGTGGCCAACCTGCGCAACGTCAACGGCGCCGCCAGGCTCGCCACCAAGACGCTGGTCTGGTTCCTCATCACCGCGGCCGTCTCGGTGGCGCTGGCCATCGGCCTCGGCCTGCTCATCAACCCCGGCCAGGGCGTCACCCTCGACACCGGCGCGGCCAAGGCGCCCGAGCACGCCGGCACCTGGCTCGACTTCGTCACCGGCATCCTGCCCACGAACATCGTCACCGCCTTCACCGAGGTCGAGGTCCTCCAGATCGTCTTCCTCGGCGTCGTGCTCGGCGCGGCCGCCCTGGCCGTCGGCGACAAGGCCGAGCCGTTCCTGAACCTCGCCCGTTCCGTCCTGGAGCTGGTGCAGAAGGCGCTGTGGTGGGTCATCAGGCTCGCCCCGATCGGCACCGCCGGGCTCATCGGCAAGGCCGTCTCCACGTACGGGTGGGACCTGCTCGCGCCGCTGGCCAAGTTCAGCGCCGGCGTCTACATCGGCTGCTTCATCGTGCTGCTCGCCGTCTACCCGGCGCTGCTGGCCTTCTGGGGCAAGGTGAGCCCGGTCCGGTTCTTCCGCAACGCCTGGCCCGCGATCGAGCTGGCGTTCGTCTCCCGCTCGTCGGTCGGCACGCTGCCGCTGACGCAGCGGGTCTCGGTCGAGCGCAACGGCGTGGACGCCGACTACGCCTCGTTCGCCGTGCCGTTCGGCGCGACCACCAAGATGGACGGCTGCGCCTCGGTCTACCCGGCGCTCGCCGCGATCTTCGTGGCCCAGGTGTTCGGCATCCAGCTCGGGGTGGGCGACTACCTGCTCATCGCGTTCGTCTCCGTGGTCGGCTCGGCCGCCACGGCGGGCCTGACCGGCGCGACCGTCATGCTGACGCTCACGCTCAGCACCCTGGGCCTGCCGCTCGAAGGCGTCGGCCTGCTGCTGGCCATCGACCCGATCCTGGACATGATCCGCACCGCGACCAACGTGACCGGGCAGATGGTCGTCCCGGTGCTGGTGGCGCGCTCGGAGGGCCGCCTCGACACGGCCGTCTTCAACGCGCCGCCGCAGCCGCTCGACCAGCCGCGCGTCACCCGCGTGGCGGAGCCGGCGACGGCCTGAGTCCGTGAGGAAGGGGGGCGGGTGCACCGCCCCCCTTTTTCCTGCCCGTACGCGGCCTGGCAGCGTGTACCCGGGGCGTCGGGGGCCGCGGGGGCCTATGGTAAGTCGGAAATCCTGATTTCTAAGTATTTGGCGGGGATATGTCCGACGCGGAGCGCGCGCCCTCCTTGATCGCCGGCCGGTACCGGCTCGACGAGCGCATCGGCAGCGGCCCGATGGGCGAGGTGTGGCGAGGGTACGACACGCGGGCCGACTGGGTCGTGGCCGTCAAGGTGCTCGGCGCCAGAGCGGCCGGCCCGGCCACCCGCGAGGTGCTCAGGCAGCACGCCCAGGCCGTCGCCAAGGTCATCCATCCCAACGTCGCCATGGTCCTGGACGTCGGCGAGCACGACGGGGCGCCGTTCCTCGTCATGGAGCACCTGACCGGGCTCAGCCTGGGCGAAGAGCTCGCCGCGCGCGGCAGCCTGACCATCGTCGAGGTGTGCGACCTGATCGGGCAGGCCGCCGCCGGGCTCGACGCCGCGCACCGGGCCGGCGTCGTGCACGCGCAGGTCGACCCCGACGCCTTCAGGATGGCCGCCAGCGGCGTGCTCAAGGTCGTCGGGTTCGGGATGGACGGGCGCGAGCCCGTACGCGGCAGCGGCCGCTACGCCGCCCCCGAGCGGGTCCCCGGCGAGCCCGCCGAGGCGCCCGGCGACATCTACGCGCTCGGCTGCGTCTGCTACGAGCTGCTGTGCGGGCGCCCGCCCTTCGACGACGACGCGCCCAGGGGCCAGGTGGCGCCGCCCAGCAGCATCAGGGCCGAGGTGCCCGCCGAGCTGGACCGGCTGGTGCTCGCCATGCTCGCCGACGACCCCGCCAGGCGGCCGGGCAGCGGCGAGTCCATCAGGCGTACGCTCGCCGCCATCGCCCGCCCCAAGCCCGCCGCGCCGCCCCAGACCGGCGCCTTCCCCAAGCCCGCCGCGCCGCCCCAGACCGGCGCCTTTCCCAACGGCGGCGTCCCGCCCCGGACCGGCGCCTTGCCCAACGGCGGCGCCCCGCCTCAGACCGGACCCGGTCCCGGCCCTGTGCCCGGGGGGATGCCGCAGACCGGGGCCTCGCTGCGCGGGGCCGGGCTCGGGCAGGGGGCCGGCGCCACCGAGGTCTACTCCGTGCCGCCGCGGGCCGGTGACACCGCCGTCTTCCAGGCCGCCGACCTGGAGCCCGAGCCGCCGTCGGGAGCCCGTAACCGCAAGCTGATCCTGCAGATCGGCATCGCCGTCGCCGTCATCGCGGCCGTGACCGTGGTCATGGTCTCGATCGCGGGACAGCGCGAGGAGCAGCCGGTCGCGGAGACCACCCCCACCGCCGTCCCGACCGACACGCTGGAGGAGGTGCAGCCCAGCTCGCCGCCGCCCAGCCCCGACCCCACGCCGGAGACCGTGGCCACGATCGGCGAGGACGACATCACCTCGCTGAACGAGGCCGTGACGCCCAAGGCCACCCTCGGCGGCAGGTCCGAGCCGGCCGGCGGGTACGACACCTGGCTCGAGCGCTTCGACCAGGCCCTGATGGCGCAGGAGGCGGCGGGCGGCATCGACCCCCGCGTCTCCGGCAAGGCCCGCGAGAAGCTCAGGAAGGCCGCGAGGAAGCTCGGCGAAGGCCACCTGGACTCGACGCTCAACCACGTGGCCGGCGTCTACCGCGACCTGCTGCGGGCCCAGGAGAAGGGCGACATGCGCTCCTCCGGCCCGGCCGCCGCATTCATGCGCGACTGGCGCCTGCCCGGCGGCTGACCACCGCCCCGGGGGGCGCGCCCAGTACGGGCCGGGGCGGGCGCGTGCGGGCGGTGTGGCGGCCCCGCCCGGCTGATCGGGCCGCCCTGGCCCTGGGCGGGCACGTGCGGCGGAGTCCTCGTCGTCCGGGACGGGCGGGGTGCGGACGGTGTCCTTGCCGCCCGGGGCGCGTAGATTGGCGGGATGACCTTCGACTACGCGGCGCGGCGGGCGCGGCTGGCCGAGTCGCTGGCCGGCCACGAGGTCCACGCGCTGCTCGTCACCTCGCCCGTCAACGTCCGCTACCTGACCGGCCTGGCCAGCTCCAACGCCGCCGTCCTGGTGGGCGCCGACGGCGGCGCGGTGCTGGCCACCGACAACCGCTACATCGGCGCGGCCAGGGCGCTCGACCTGCCCGTGGTGGAGGCGGCCGACGTCGCGGCGCGGCTGCTCACGCCCAGCCCCGGCGCGCAGGAGGGCACCAGAGGGGTGGGCATCGAGGCGGCGTGCATGAGCGTGGCCACGTACCTGCGGCTGGGCGAGGGCCTCGTGCCGCTCGGGCCGGTCGTGGAGCGGTTGCGCGCGGTCAAGGACGAGCAGGAGCTCGACCTCATCCGCACCGCCTGCGCGATCACCGACCAGGCGTTCGCGGACGTCGCGCCGCGCATCGCGCCCGGCATGACGGAGCGCGAGCTGGCCCGCCTGCTGGAGCAGCGGATGGCCGAGCTGGGCGCCGACAAGCCCGCGTTCGACACGATCGTGGCGGCGGGGGAGAACGGCGCGGTGCCGCACCACAGCCCCACCGGCCGTGAGCTGCGCGCGGGAGACCTGGTCACCATCGACTTCGGCGCCCGCTACCAGGGCTACCACGCCGACATGACGCGCACCGTCAGCCTGGGCCCGCCCGCCGCCTGGCAGCGCGAGCTGTACGACCTCGTCGCCGAGGCCCAGCGGGCCGGACGGCACGCCCTGGCCCCGGGCGCCGGGGCCAAGGAGGTCGACTTCGCGGCCAGGTCGGTCGTGGAGCGGGCGGGCCACGGCGAGCACTTCAGGCACGGTCTCGGCCACGGTGTCGGCCTGGAGATCCACGAGGAGCCGTTCCTCGGCCCGTCGAGGACCGGTAGACTAGAGGATCGAGTTCCGATCACCGTCGAGCCGGGGGTCTACCTCCCGGGCCGGGGCGGGGTTCGCATCGAGGACACGCTCGTGACACGTGAGGGCGGGCCGGAACTCTTCACCAAGACGACCAAGGAGCTGCTCGTCCTTTAGAGCGGCCGCACGCGGGAGAAGAACGAGTGGCGACGACCAACGACCTCAAGAACGGCATGGTGCTGAAGCTCGAGGGCGGTGAGCTCTGGAGCGTTGTCGAGTTCCAGCACGTCAAGCCGGGCAAGGGCGGCGCGTTCGTGCGCACCAAGCTCAAGAACGTCCTCTCCGGCAAGGTCGTCGACAAGACCTTCAACGCCGGGGTGAAGGTCGAGGTGGCCAACGTCGACAAGCGCGAGATGCAGTACTCGTACAAGGACGGCGACGAGTTCGTGTTCATGGACACCGAGACCTACGACATGGTCAACGTGCCGGCCGGCACCGTCGGCACCGCGGCCAACTACATGCTGGAGAACACCCTGGCCACGGTCGCCTTCAACGAGGGCTCCGCGCTCTACGTCGACCTGCCCGCCGCCGTCGAGCTGACCATCTCCAACACCGAGCCCGGCCTGCAGGGCGACCGCTCCACCGGCGGCACCAAGCCGGCCACGCTGGAGACCGGCGCCGAGATCAAGGTGCCGCTGTTCATCACCACCGGCGAGAAGGTCAAGGTCGACACCCGCAGCGGCGAATACCTCGGCCGGGCCTGAGGTGTCGGCACGCGGCAAAGCACGCAGGAGAGCGCTCGACATCCTCTTCGAGGCCGAGCTGCGCGACGAGGATCCGCTGAAGATCCTCGCCGAGCGCGTGGAGCGGCAGGAGCCGCCGGTCAACGAATACACCTCGGCCCTCGTCGAGGGGGTCGCCAGGCACCACGCGCGCATCGACGAACTCATCACGACGTACGCCGAGGGCTGGACACTCGACCGGATGCCGGCCGTCGACCGTAATCTGCTGCGCGGCGGCACGTACGAGCTGTTGTGGATGCCCGGCGTGCCCGAGGGCGTGGTCATCAGCGAGTGGGTGCACCTGGCGGGGGAGCTGTCCACCGACGAGTCGCCGCAGTTCATCAACGGGCTGCTGGCGCGCTTCAAGCAACTCAAGCCAAGCCTCACCCTTTAGACACCCATTAGGTACCCCGTTTCGGGGGACCGGAGGGCCACGTTCGGGGTACGTTTCCAACCACGCCGGTTTGTACGGATAAGGGGCGCGTCACCAGCCGCGACGCGCCCTTTTCCCGTTCTCGCAGGTGAGCGGCCGGGTTTTCGTCGGTGCCGCTGGCTAGGGTGACCGCATGATGACAGAGGACGACGTACGCCGGCTGGCGCTCGCGCTGCCCGAGACCGCCGAGCGCGCCATGTACGGCACGCCCGCCTTCTACGTGCGCGGAAAGTGGTTCGCCCGGATGCGGGAGGAGGGCGACCTGCTGGTGCTCCCGGTGCCGTCCGAGGAGCACAAGCACGAGCTCCTGACCGCGGAGCCCGCCACGTTCACCACCACGCCCCACTACGACGGGCACGCGATCGTGCTCGTGCGGCTGGCGGCGGTCGACCCCGGTGAGCTGGGCGAGCTGCTGGCGGAGGCGTGGCGGCTGCGCGCTCCCAAGGGCCTGGCGGCCGCCACAGAGCCGGCTGACGGCCACGGGCGCGGCTGACCGCGACAGGATGATGACCCGGCCGCCGCCCACAGGGCTGAGCGCCGCTCAGACGGTGGCGTGACGGCTTTCGGGTATTGGGTCCTTCAGCGGGGGAGCGGGCGCTCGCGCGTACGGCGTAGGCTGGGGCCCGTCCATGGAGAAAGCCGTCCGCGAAGTGCACGTTTCGCGAGACGCGCGAGCCGCGTTCCGCGGCGGCCGCCCGGTCGACCCGGGCGCCGCCCGTGGGGCGCCGGCCGCGGCGGAGAGGGAGGCGAGCCGAGGTTGCGTGCAGAAGGCGTCACCACCAGGACCCCGGCGGTGCGCACCGCCGTCGTCTGGGACGCGTTGCGGTCCATGCTGGCCGAGCGCACGGCGGCCACCGGGCGGACGTCGCTCGACATCGTCGACGCCGGCGGCGGCACCGGCGGGTTCGCCGTGCCGCTGGCCGAGCTCGGCCACTCCGTCACCGTCGTCGACCCGAGCCCCGACTCGCTGGCCGCGCTGGAGCGCCGCGCCAAGGAGCGCGGGGTGAGCGTGCGCGGCCTCCAGGGCGACGCCGCCGACCTGGGCGAGCTGCTCAGCCGCGACGCCGCCGACCTGGTCCTGTGCCACAGCGTGCTCGAATACGTCGAAGACCCGATCAGCGCGCTCACCGCGGTGGCCGGGCTGCTGCGCAGGGGCGGCACGGTCAGCGTGCTGGCCGCCAACCCGGTCGCCAGCGCCATCCACCGGGCGCTGGCCGGGCAGTTCGACGAGGCCAGGGCCGTGCTGAGCGACCCGGGCGGCACCTGGGGCGACCGCGACCCGACGCCGCGCCGCTTCTCCGCCGAGGCGCTGGCCGAGCTGCTGGGCGCCACCGGGTTCACGATCGGCTCCATCCACGGCGTACGCGTCTTCGCCGACCTCGTGCCGAGCCGGCTGCTCGACGGCGAGCCGGGCGCCGCCGAGGCGCTGGTCGCGCTGGAGCAGGCCGCCTCCACCCATCCCGTGCTGCGCGACGTCGCGACGCAGCTGCACGTGCTCGCCCACCGGACCTGAGCCCGCGGAAGGGAAGAATCGATGACCGCTCCCCTCGGTGTAGAACGCCTGTTCGGATAGAATCGGCGGCGTGTCTCGCAAGCAGATCACCGGCATCGGCCCCGCTCCGCGGACCGGGGGCGATGACAGCGGCTGCCCGATCCTCCACGTCGACATGGACGCCTTCTTCGCCAGCGTCGAGCTGCTCGAGCGGCCCGAGCTGAAGGGGCGTCCGGTGATCGTGGGCTCGCCCGCCGGGCGCGGCGTCGTGCTCAGCGCCACCTACGAGGCCAGGGCGTTCGGCGTGCACTCGGCGATGCCGATGAGCCGGGCGCGCCGGCTCTGCCCGCAGGCCACGATCATCCCGCCGAGCCACGGCAAGTACTCCGAGGTCTCCAAGGGCGTCATGGAGATCTTCCACGCCGTCACCCCGCTGGTCGAGCCCATCGCGTCCGACGAGGCGTTCCTCGACGTGGGAGGGGCGAGGCGGCGGCTCGGCCCGCCCGCGACGGTGGCCGCCATGATCAGGGAGCAGGTGTCGGAGCGCTACGGCATCACGTGCTCCGTGGGCGTGGCGAGCAGCAAATTCATCGCAAAACTCGCCTCCAAGCAGTGCAAGCCCGACGGGCTGCTGGTGGTGCCCGCCGACGAGGTGGTCGACTTCCTCCACCCGCTGCCCGTCTCGGCCCTGTGGGGCGTCGGCGAGCGCACCGAGCAGTCCCTGGTACGCCTCGGCATCCGCACGGTCGGCGACCTCGCGAAGGTCCCGCCCGCCACCCTCCAGCGCGAGCTGGGGCAGGCGGTGGGCGGCCATCTGGCGGCGCTGGCCTGGGGGCGCGACGAGCGGCCTGTGACCGCCCACGTCCCCGACAAGAGCATCGGCAACGAGGAGACGTTCGCCGCCGACGTCGATGATCCCGACGTGATCAAGCGCGAGCTGCTGCGGCTGTCGGAGCGGGTCGCCGCTCGCATGCGTAAGGCCGGTCACGTGGGAAGAACTGTAAGTGTGAAGCTACGCCGAGCCGATTTCACCACGATCAGCCGGTCGCGCACGCTGCGTGAGCCGACCGACGTGGCTCAGGTGATTTACGCCACAGCCTGCGAGCTGTACGAGGCGGCCGGGCTCCAGCGGGTGCGGCTGCGCCTGGTGGGGGTCCGTATGGAGAACCTCCGACCGGCCGGCGAGGCCACCCGGCAGCTCAGTCTCGGCGAGAAGGAGACCGGGTGGCGCGAGGCGGAGCAGGCCATGGATCGCGCGATCCGCAGATTCGGTCCCGATGCGGTGCTCCCCGCGTCGCTGGTACGTGGCAAGCTTGATGAAATAGAGACATGACGTTCGATGTCAGGACTTGCTGGGGGCGTCCGTGTCAGGTTTTTGGGGAGAGGGAGGCGAGATGGGCCACAATAGAGCCATGACGTCACCTCCGGTTTGGTCTGCGTTGGACGTTTGCTTTCGCCTACGTCTACAGCCTCGTATTCTGGGGATAACCGACCGCGAGGTTCGGACACCCCGTGTCGTCCGTTGCCGTCTTCCCCGTCCTGGGGCCGTCCTTGGGAGGCGCCGTGCCGCTCTCTGAGCACGAGCAGCGCTTGCTCGACCAGATCGAGCAGGCCCTCTACGCCGAGGACCCGAAGTGGGCCAACACCGTAAGGATCAGTGACCCGCGCAGCCATTACAAGCGTCGCCTGGTCAAAGCCTCCATCGGCTTTGCCCTCGGCGTCGTCATCATGATGGTCGGCGTGGTGATGAGCCTGATCCCGCTCGGCGTCGGCGGTTTCGTGGTCATGCTCGCCGCGTGTCTGTGGGGCCTGTCCAGCTGGAAAAAGATGAACGGGTTCGGAGGAGACTCCGCCCCCGCCGCCGGCACGGCCACTCCTCCGGGCAAGCAGGCCCGCAGGGGCAACCGGGGCAGTTTCATGGAGCGCATGGAAGAGCGCTGGCGCCGTCGTCACGACGAGCGCTGACCCGCGAGGCAAGCTGACGCGGCCGCCCCCGGCACGGGGCGGCCGCTCGCATGCCCACCGCCCCACCCCGCACGGTGCGCGCCGCACAGGAGCCGCGGCCACCCGACCGGTGCGGTCCAGGGGGAGTGGGTGCAGCGCCTCCGCAGTCGTGACATGACGCGCCTGGCCCTCGCAGACCCGGCCGATGCCGTGGTTCAGCGCCCTGAGTGACGCGACCGCCCGGCCTCCCACGGGTCCGGCCGACGCCCTGGTTCAGCGCTTCAAGCGGCGCGACCGCCCGGCCCCCTACGGGCCCGATGTCGTGGTTCAGCGCCCCAAGTGACGCGACCGCCCGGCCCCGTACGGGGCCGGGCGGTCGCTGGTTCCGTGGTCAGGCGCTCTTCTGGGGTGAGGTGCGGCGGAGGCGGATGGTCTCCAGGAGGTCGAAGCCGTCGAGCAGGCGCTCGCCGAGCATCCGGATGCGCCGCAGTGTGGACGGCGGCATCAGGACGGCGCGCATCCGCCGCCCGCGTGACACGGTGGCCGCCAGCGCCAGGCGCACCTTGCGCAGGTCCTTGCCCATGGGCGCGATCCTGCCGGGCTCCCGGGCGAACAGCACCCGCTCCACGTTGCCCGCGATGGCCGTCATGGAAGCGGCGGACTCGGCGTCGAACTCGTACTGCTGGGTGAGCCGCCGGGCCAGCGCCCGCGGGGTCTCGCTGGGCAGGCGGGCCATGCCGTAGTCGTACAGGACGTCGTCGAGCTCCGCCCACACGGCCGCGACGGTGCTCTGGCCGCGGCTTACGGCCATCCTGGCGGTCAGCTCGTCGGAGGGCTGGGAGACCTTCCAGGTGAGGCGGCGTACCCGCCGGTTGCGCGAGAGCAGCCGCAGACCCGCCGGGATCAGCAGGACGAGCAGCAGCGCGCCCGCCCCGAGGCCGATCTTGCCGGCCAGCGGCATCGAGTCGTCGGGCGGCAGCGTGCCGGTCGCGACGGTGCCCTCGCGGTCCAGCTCGCGGATGTTGCGCCGGGCCTGCGGGTCCTGCGGGGTGTCCGCCTCGGAGCTGGTGGCGCCGGGCGACGGCTCGCTGGTGGTGGCGGCCGGCTCGGGGCGCGGCCGGGAGTACTCGGGCACCCGGGCGCTGCCCTGACCGGCGGCGCCGGACGGCGTCGGCTCGAACGGCAGCCAGCCCACGCCCTCGAAGTACAGCTCGGGCCAGGAGTGGGAGTCGTTCGTGCCGACCTCCCAGTGGTCGCCGACCTTGGTGCCGCCGGTGTAGCCGATCGCCACTCGCGACGGGATGCCGATCAGCCGGGCCAGCACCGCCATCGACGCGGCGAACTGCTCGCAGTAGCCCGCGCGCGAGCGCAGCAGGAAGTCGCTGAGCGCCGAGTTGCTGTGGCCCTGCGTCTCCAGGTTGTAGGTGAAGCCGCCGTCGGTGGTGAAGAACTCCTGCAGCATCACCGCGGCCTCGTACCTGGTGTTCGCCTCGGCGGTCTCCTTCTCGGCGAGCTCCAGGATGCCGGGCGGCAGGTTCTCGGGCAGGGCGAGGAAGCGGTCGTCCACCTGGGGCGGCGTGTTGTCGGTCGCGTCCAGCAGGTCGGCGGTGGGCTGGGGCTCGCTGGTGCTGACGTCGTACTCGATGCCGGCGGCCTCCTCGCGGGTGGAGAAGACCATGAGCGTGTCCACGTCGGCCCGCCAGTCACCGTCCACCTTGATCTGCCGCGGCGGGTACGGCAGCGGCAGGAACTGCAGCCGCGCGATCTCGTCGCTGATCCTGACGTTCGTGGTCACATTGTTGATCTTGGGATCGCGGCCCAGCCCCGGCGGGGCGGGCAGCGGGCCGTTCTCGGTCCTGTTCTGCGGCGCGCCCTTCGGCTGGGTCATGCCGAACTGCTGCCCGTCGAACGTGTCGAGCGCGTAGATGCGCAGGTAGCGGGGCTGGTCGTCGTTGTTGGTGTAGGTCAGCACCACCCGCCGGTCCGGCAGCTGCAGCTGGCCCTTGAGGTTGGCGATGGGGTTGGGGATGCTGATCGAGTTGCCCGGACCCGAGCCGCGCCCGCCGACGCCGAAGCTGAAGAACGACACCGGCTCCATCGCGGGCAGCGCCGCCGGCAGCAGCACGGCCAGCACGATCGCCGCGAACCCGATGCGCTTGCCCGACAGCCGCAGCCCGCTGGTGTCGGCGGTGTCACGCGGCGGCGTCCCCTGGGACGGGTTGACCACGCGGGTCCGCCGTACCAGCACCGCCCGGCCCCAGTGGCCGATCCGTTCGCGCCCGTCGGAGATGAGCAGCCCCACGAACCCGAGCGCGGCGATGATGAACGCCGGCCAGCTGATCGGGTCGGTCAGGATCGTCGCCGGCACCGTGGCCAGCGCCAGCAGCGGCAGCCCGGCCAGCGCCGCCCGCCGCAGCCGCGCGGCGAGGAAGTCCACGGCGATCGCGATGAGCGCCACGCCGCCCGACGTCAGCAGCGTGATGCCGTCGGTGTCCGGCACGGGCGCCGCGAACCGCTGGATGTCGGCCCACCCGACGCCGAGCAGCCTGGCCAGCTCCGCCACCGAGTCCTTCGTCGGCACGATGAGCGCCCACGCCTCCTCCGAGGCGAAGGAGACGGTCAGGAAGACTCCCGTGGCCGCCAGCCCGACCAGCGGCGCCGCCCACGCCGGCAGCGACAGGCGGCTGCTCAGCAGGCCCGCCGCGACCACGGCCAGCACCGCGCCGAGCGAGGTCCAGAACCAGGCGCCGCCCGCGAAGAGGGGATAGAGGAGGACGGCCGCGGTGAACGTGGCCACCCCCGAGGCGATCGTCAGTCTCATGCCGCCCCTCCCGTGGGATCGAGCACGTATCTGCCGCGTCCCGCGGCGTCCGGCCAGACGGTGGCGATGGAGGTGCCCGCGGGCAGGGTGACGATGCGCCAGCCGTACCCGACGAGCACCGTCTCGACGGCCCGCTGGTTCTCGGCGGCGGCGTGGTCGCCGCCCTCCCACGAGCTGACGTCCAGCAGCACCGCCACCGCGGTGATGCCGCTGTGCCGCAGCCTGCCCAGCTCCCTGGCCTCCTCGGGCTCCATCGCGCCGAGCACGGCGACGATCAGCCCGTCGCCGCCGCCCTGGCGCAGCGCCGAGACGCCCATCTCCAGGGAGCGGGCCGGGCTGTGCTTGATCACGGCGAGCGTGTCCAGCAGGGAGTGGCTCAGGCCCTGGTCGGTGAGGTGCTCGGCGCCCTGGTCGGTGACCAGCCGCAGGCCGAGGCCCTCACGGGCGAGGTGCACGCCGATCGAGGCCGCCGCGGAGACGGCCACCTCGAACGACGAGCGCGGGCCCTCGCCCCGGTGCGCGTGCCTGCGGGTGTCGAGCAGGAGCGCGCCGCGGCTCTGCCACTGCTGCTCCTCGCGGCGCACCATCAGCTCGCCGTGGCGGGCCGTCGAGCGCCAGTGCACCCGCCGCAGGTCGTCGCCCTGCCGGTACTCGCGCGGCGCCACGTCGTCGTCGCCGGCCGCCGCCACACTCCGCGTACGGCTGTCGCCGCCGCCCGTCCACTCGCCCGACAGCCGTACGTGCGGCAGCGCCACCACCTGCGGCGTCACCACGAGCGTGTCGCTGATCGTGAACGAGCGGGCCAGCTCGACCAGCCCGAACGGGTCGGCGATGCGGATCGACAGCGGCCCGATCGTGTAGCGCCCGCGCAGGTCGGAGCGCACCCGGTAGTCGATCTCCCGCACGCCCCTGGCCTCGACCCTGTCCAGCACGAACCTGGGCCGCACGCCCAGCGCGTACGGCACCGTGTCCTCGATGAGCAGCAGGCCGGTGGGCAGGCGGGTGACGTTCTCGAGGCGCAGGGTCACGGTGGCCTCGCCGCCCACCTCGGCCCGCGCCGGGTCCAGCCGCCTGGCGCAGCTCAGCCGGTAGCGCGTCCGCGCCGCCACCATCGCGGCCAGCAGCGGCAGCGCCGTGATCAGGACGCCGATCCTGAACAGGTCGTTCTCGCCCAGGAGCACGGCCATGACCAGCGCCGCGATCCCGGACGCCAGGAACGACCTGCCTCGGGAGGTCAGCGCCCGCAGCCCGGCCCTCACCGCGCCTCTTCCGGCGGGCGCGGGTCCTGGATGTCGGCCATCAGGCCCCCCGCGTCTCCGGCACCGGGACCCGCCTGACGAGGTCGGTCACGACCTGCTCCGGCAGGCGGCGCTGGCCCTGGGCCTCGATGCTGGGCAGCAGGCGGTGCGCCAGCACGGGGATGGCGAGGTCCTGCAGGTCGTCGGGGATGACGTAGTCGCGGCCCGCCAGCGCGGCGTGCGCCCTGGCGGCGCGTACGAGCTGCAGCGTGGACCTCGGGGAGGCGCCCAGCCGCAGGTCGGGGGAGTGGCGGGTGGCCACGACCAGGTCGATGGCGTACTTCTTGACCGGCTGGGAGACGTAGACGCCGCGTACGGCCTCGATGAGGGCGCGCACCTCGGCGGTGGTCGCGACGGGCTCCAGCTTGTCGAGCGGTGAGGTGCCGCCGTGCACGTCGAGCATCTCCAGCTCGGCGGTCGGCTCGGGATAGCCCATCGCCACGCGCGCGGTGAAGCGGTCGCGCTGCGCCTCGGGCAGGGGATAGGTGCCCTCCATCTCGATGGGGTTCTGGGTGGCGATCACCATGAACGGCGCGTCGAGCTGGTACGTCCGCCCGTCCACCGTCACCTGCTGCTCCTCCATGCACTCCAGCAGCGCGGACTGGGTCTTGGGCGAGGCACGGTTGATCTCGTCGCCGACGACGATGTTGGCGAAGACGGGACCGGGCTTGAACTCGAACTCCCGCGTCTGCTGGTTGTACGCGCTGACCCCGGTGATGTCGCTGGGCAGCAGGTCGGGGGTGAACTGCACGCGGCGGACCGGACAGTCGATGGAGCGGGCGAGTGCCTTGGCGAGCATCGTCTTACCGACTCCCGGCACGTCCTCGATGAGGAGGTGACCTTCGGCGAGCAGGACGGTAAGGGTGAGGCGGACGGCGTCGCTCTTGCCCTCGATCACCGATTCGATGGCCTGCCGGATCCGGTGGGCGGTGGTGACCAGCTCGTCGAGCTGGGGAGGGACGTCATGGGTTACTGCCACCAGGCCTCCATGAGAAGTGCGACGGCCGTCCCGGTACGGTGCCTTTGCGGGAGCCATGCCATTCCTTTTCCATTGTCTGTACGACCCTACGACGCTGCGGGTTCTGTAGCGACATTTGTGGATATTCAGGGAACACCGGTGATGTTCCGGTTCTTGTGGCATGGTCGTGCGAATCCCGTGACACGGCGCACCACCATGTGGCCCGCGAAGCGCCCCACTTTCCTCCACGCCGAGCTTCGCCGCCCCCGCGAAGGGCCTATTTGAACGGCGTTTCAAAGCCCCGACACGCCCATGGGGGTTGCCGCCACCCCACCGCCCCCCACCCCGGCCCATGCCTCTGACCTGCGGTAACGCAAGGGAAACCGATGATGAAGACGGTTCGAATCAGTTGACGGTGGGGAGAAGTGGAGTATGGTGGTGCGCAGTGGAGGGCCCGGTGCACCAGCGCTGAGCGCTTCACGAGGCACGGGAGGTGGGGCCGGTGTTCCTCGGCACCCATCAACCGCGTCTGGACGACAAGGGACGGCTGTTCCTGCCGGCTAAGTACCGTGAGGAGCTGGCGGAGGGTCTTGTGATCACCAAAGGCCAGGAGCGATGCCTCTACGTCTTTCCCGTGGAGGAGTTCCAGCGCATTACCGAGGCTCTCAGCACCGCCCCGGTCACCGCCAAGGCGGTACGTGACTACAGCCGCGTCTTCTTCGCCAGTGCGTCCGACGAGAAACCAGACAAGCAAGGACGCATCACGATCCCGCAGGGCCTTCGCGCGTACGCGGGCCTGGAACGTGACTGCGTCGTCATCGGGGCCAACACCCGGCTGGAGATCTGGGACGCGCAGGCCTGGGACACCTATCTCAGCGCACAGGAGCAGGCGTTCGCCGAACTGTCGGAGGAGGTGCTGCCAGGGATCTTGTAGGAACCACGGTCGATCCGTCGGTGATGTCGTTCGGCGAGGTCTCCACCCGCAACCACTGTCCGCCAGCTGATGCACCTTCCCCGGTGTCAGATGGCGGGCGTCCACGAAGAGGGTGCGGATGGGGACCTGGCCGGGCGGCGCCGGGTGGGGACCCAGGAAGGACCGGCGATCGACCGATGAACGCGTCATCCGCGAGCAAGGACGCGAGAGGGGGGTTGGAGATGGACGACAGCGTAGCCAAGGGCGGTCACGTTCCGGTGATGCTCGACCGCGTACTGGAGCTGCTCGGCCCCGCGCTGTCCGGCCCCGCCCCCGTCGTCGTCGACGCCAACCTCGGCCTCGGCGGCCACTCCGAGGCGCTGCTCGCCGCGCATCCCGCGCTGCACCTGATCGGCATCGACCGCGACCCCTTCGCGATCGAACACTCCACCCGCAGGCTGAGCCCCTACGCCGACCGCATCACCCTGGTCCACGCCTCGTCCGCAGACCTGCCCGACGTGCTCGCGCGCGCCGGGCGCACCACGATCGACGCGGCGCTGTTCGACCTCGGGGTCTCCTCGCCGCAGCTCGACGAGGCCGAGCGCGGGTTCGCCTACTCCTACGACGCGCCGCTCGACATGCGCATGGACACCTCGCAGGAGCTGACGGCGGAAGAGGTGGTCAACACCTACTCCGCCGCCGAGCTGAGCCGCATCCTGCGCGACTACGGCGAGGAGAGATTCGCCCAGCGTGTCGCGGGCCTGATCATCAAAGAACGTGCCAAAGAGGCAATAACCTCAACGAAGCGGCTCGCGGAGATCGTTCGCGAGGCCATCCCCGCCGCGACCCGGCGCACCGGGGGAAACCCCGCCAAGAGGACTTTCCAGGCGCTGCGCATCGAGGTGAACGCGGAGCTGTCCGCCCTGGAGGCGGCGCTGCCCGCGGCACTCGACGCGCTGGCGCTGGGTGGGCGAGTCGTCGTGCTCTCCTACCACTCACTCGAGGACCGGCTCACCAAGCAGGCCCTCACGGCGCGAACCAGGGACACCAGCCCTCCCGGGCTGCCCGTCCCGCTGCCGGCTCACCAGCCGAGGTTCCGCCTGCTGACGAGGGGAGCAGAGCTCCCGAGCGAAGAAGAGCTCGCCCGCAACCCGCGGGCGGCCTCGGCCCGGCTACGGGCGGCAGAGAGGATCCGTGTTGACGACTGAGCAGGAGACCGGCCGGGAGGCTCCCGTCCGCCGCGCGGTGCCCAAGACGGGCACCCGCAGGTCGGCCGTGTCGCAGCAGCCCAAGCCGCGGCCCCGAATCGACACGCGGCCCGAGGCCGGGGGCAAGCGCTCGGCCGCCGAGCGGGCACGCGCGGAGGCCGCCGCCGAACGCGCCCTCCTCGACGGCGGCGGCGCCGGCACGCCCGGCGCCGCGCGCGGCAAGGCGCCCGCGCCCGAGCGCGGCAAGCCGGCCCCCACACGCGGGGCTGCTCCCGTGCGCGGCAAGAGCGCGACCGCCGAGCGGGGCACGCCCGCTCCCGTGCGGGGCAAGGCGCCTGCTCCCGAGCGGGGCAAGGCCGCGCCCGCACGCGGCAAGGCCGCGGCGCCCGAGCGGAGCACGACGGCCGCTCCTTCGCGGGGCAAGACCGCGGCTCCAGGGAAGGCGCCCGTCACCGGGCGCCCCGAGGCGGCCAAGGGCCGGACGCGCGTCAAGGCGCCGGCGGCACGTCCCGCGGGCGGCCGTGGGCCTGCGCGGCGGCAGCGCACGCCGTTCGTGCTGCTCGTCGTCGGCCTGCTCTGTGGCGGCCTGGTGAGCCTGCTGCTGCTCAACACCATGCTCGCCCAGGACACGATCACCGACGCCAAGCTGCGCGAGGAGATCGCGGTGGCCAAGCGCGAGAACGAGAAGATCGACCAGGAATACCAGCTCAAGACCCAGCCGGGCAACATCGCCAAGCTGGCCGAGATGCAGGGCCAGCACACCGACTGGGACGAGGTCAACGCCTACAGCAGCGCCGGTGACCAGGTGAGCCAGGCGGATCCGCAGCGGTGAGGGAAACAGGCGGCAGGGGGCAGGGTCCCGGCCGCGGCGCAGGCGGCGCCGGCTCTCAGGGAGGGCCAGGCGCCGCTCGTCGTACGCCGGGCGGGCCCGGAAGGACGGCACGTCAAGGCGGCGCGTCGCGCGGTGATGCCGGGCGCGACTCGGGGCGCGACTCGGGGCGCGGCTCGGGGCGCGGGAGCTCCTCAGGCGAGGGGCGTCCGCCGTCGCAGGAGAACCCGCCGCGCCGGCCGCGCGATCGCGACGACCCGCTCGACCCGCTCGACCTGCCGTTCGGCCGCGAGACGTTCGGCCCGGACGACGGCCGCAACCGTCGCCGCCCCGAACCGGCCGACGACCAGGCCCGTGACTCCGCCCGTGACTCCGCCCGTGACGACGACCGTCCCGGCGCCCGCAGGCGTCCCCGCGACGACGAGCGCCCGCGGTCACGCGGGGCCCAGGGCCGCGATGACGACCGGCCGCGTGGCCGGAGCTCCCGTGACGACGATGACCGGCCGCGTGGGCGCGGTCCCCGTGACGATGCCGATCGGCTGCGTGGGCGCGTGCAGGGGCGTGACGACGATCGGGGGCGTGCGAGCGGTTCGTCCGGCGGCCCAGGCGGCCCAGGTGGTCGTGCGGGCGGTTCGGCGGGCAGGCCGGGTCCCGGCGCCGGCGCCAGAGGGGCCGGGCAGGCCGGGGGCAAGACGCGGCGTACCGCTGATGAGGACCCCAGGGGGCGGGGGCAGGACGCGTTGCGGCGTACCCCGTCGGGGAGCCCCAGGCCGGCGGCGGGTGCGCGGCCCGAGGCGGCGCGGGGGCGCGACGGCGCCACGGCCAGGCGCGGCCCGCTCCCCGGTTCCCGCAGCGGCGCTTCAGGAGGCTCGCGGGGCGGCGCCGACGTGCCGCCGCCCAGGGGACCGCGGCGCCCGCCGCCGCGCCCGCCGCTCGTGCTGCGGCTGGGCAACCCGCGCAGGCGCATCAACATCGGCCTGATCGGCATGACGTTCGTGCTGTCCATCTTCGCGGGCCGGCTCATCCAGATGCAGGGCCTCGACTCCAAGGTGTACGAGGCCGCGGCGGCCAAGCAGCGCCTGCACACCGTGACGATCCCGGCCAAGCGCGGCGCGATCACCGATGTCAACGGCCACAACCTGGCCGTCACGGTCGAGGCCCGCGAGGTGTCGATCGACCCGACCAAGGTGCCGGAGGCCATCAGGGCGAAGGCGGCCGCGATCCTGGCCCAGCAGCTCGGCAAGAGCGAGCAGGACATCGCCGCCAAGCTCGCCAGGACGGGCACCCACTACCAGTTGCTGGCCAGAGACGTCGACCCGGTCGTCGCCACCCGGCTGATGCAGGCCCGCATCCCGGCGCTCTCGGCGAAGAAGACCTATCGCAGGCTCTACCCGGCGGGCGACCTCGCGGGCAGCCTCATCGGGTTCGTCGGCGACGACGGCACCGGGCTCGGCGGCGTCGAACGTACCCAGAACAAGCTGCTGGCCGGCCGCGACGGCGAGCAGCGCGTCGAGACCGGCCGCGACGGCCAGCAGATCCCGATGACCGCCAGCCGGCAGACGGCGCCCGTGGACGGCAGGAACGTCCGGCTCACCATCGACCGCGACATCCAGTGGGCCGCCCAGAAGTCCATCGCCGAGCAGGTGAAGAAGTCGGGCGCCGACAGCGGCACCGTCATCGTCATGGACGTGCGGACCGCTCAGATCGTCGCCATGGCCAACGCGCCCGAGCTCGACCTGAACAACTGGCGCAAGGCCCCCGCGGAGAGCTTCGTGAACAAGGCCGCCGCCGTCGTGTTCGAGCCGGGCAGCACCAACAAGGTGATCACGGCCGCCGCGGCGCTGGAGGCCAAGGCGGTCACGCCCGACACGGTCTACCAGGTGCCCGACCGCATCAAGTGCGCCGACCAGGTGCTACGCGACGCCCACAGCCACAAGGTGGAGTCGATGACGTTCCGCCAGGCGATGGCGCAGTCGAGCAACGTGGCCACGATCATGGCGGCGCGCAAGGTCGGCAGCGAGCGGCTGCACGCCATGCTCAAGGCGTTCGGGTTCGGCACCAGGCCGGGCGGCGGCGTGCCGGGTGCCGAGGCCGGCCTGCTGCCCGACTACAAGAAGTGGTCGGGCAGCCAGAACTGCACGGTCGCCTACGGGCAGGGCGTCTCGGTGACCGCGCTGCAGATGGCCAGCGTCTACCAGACCATCGCCAACGGCGGCGTCAAGATGGAGCCGCAGATCGTGGCGGGCACGACCGACGCGTCCGGCAGGTTCGTCCCCGCTCCCGCAGGTAAGCAGACCAGGGTGGTGAGTGAGACGACGGCCAAGGAGATCGCGACCATGCTGGAGAGCGCCGTGGGCGAAGAGGGCACCGGCCAGCTGGCCGCCATCGACGGATATCGGGTGGCGGGCAAGACGGGCACCGCCAACCGCTACGATGCCGAACTCGGCCGTTACGACGGTTACACGGCCTCGTTCGCCGGGTTCGCGCCGGCCGACGAACCCCGCCTGGTGGTGCTGTCGGTGCTGCAGAACCCGAAGAACGGCCACTTCGGCGGGCAGCTCGCGGCCCCCGTGTTCAAGGATGTGATGACGTTCGCCATCAAGAGCAAGAAGATTCCTCCCACAGGCTCCGCCGCCCCGCCGGTGCGCAACCGCGCGGGACAGTGACCAGGGAAGGTACGCTCTCGCCGTGCGTCCCCCGTCGTCTATGCGTCCCACGACCAGCCCGCCCCGCCCGCTGAGCGGGCTCGCGACCATGCTCGATGCCGATTCGGGCACCTCGCGCTCACCGCACGCCGCGCTGACCGGCGTCACCATCGACTCCCGCGACGTCCGGCGCGGCGACCTCTACGTCGCCCTGCCGGGCAACCGGGTCCACGGCGCCGCGTTCTCCGCGGACGCGATGGCGAGCGGAGCCGTCGCCGTGCTCACCGACCGCGCCGGGCGCGACGCGGCGGTGGCCACCGGGCTGCCCGTGCTCATCGTGCCCGACCCGCGCGCCCTGCTCGGGCAGATCGCGTCCTGGATCTACGGCCAGCCGGCCCACGACATCCAGGTGCTCGGCGTGACCGGCACCAGCGGCAAGTCCACCACCACGTTCATGATCGAGGCGGGCCTGCGGGCCGCGGGTCACCGTACGGGCCTGGTGGGCGGCGTCGAGATCCACGCCGGCGAGCTGCGCTTCCAGCCCAGGCTCACCACGCCGGAGGCGACGGAGCTGCACGGCCTGTTCGCGCTCATGCGCGAGCTGGGCGTCACGGCGGCGGCCATGGAGGTCTCCAGCCACGCGCTCGCGCTCGGCCGGGTCGATGGCGTCTACTACGACGTCGCGCTGTTCACCAACCTGTCGCAGGACCACCTCGACTTCCACAAGGACTTCGAGGACTACTTCATGACCAAGGCCAAGCTGTTCCAGCCCGAGCTGAGCCGCGTCGGGGTGACCAACCTCGACGACCGCCACGGGCGCGAGCTGCTGGGCCTGGCGAAGGTGCCGATGACGACGTTCTCGGCGCTGGGCGATCCCGAGGCCGACTGGCGGGCGGTGGAGACCAGGCTCGGCGCCGACGGCAGCACGTTCCGCGTGGTGGGTCCCGGCGGGGTCGAGGCCGACGCGAGCGTGGCGCTGCCCGGGCCGTACAACGTGGCCAACGCGCTCGGCGCGGTGGTGACGCTCGTCGAGGCCGGCGTGCCGCTCCAGGCGGCCGTGGAGGGCCTCGGCACGCTCACCGGGGTGCCCGGCCGCATGCAGCGCGTCACGGCCGCGGACGACGAGTTCCAGGCCGTCGTGGACTATTCGCACAAGCCGGGCGCCGTCGAGTCGGTGCTGCGCTCACTGCGGTCGGTCACGGAGGGGCGGCTGACGATCGTGCTCGGCTGCGGCGGCGACCGCGACAGCGGTAAACGCCCCATCATGGGGGAAATCGCCGCACAACTGGCTGATGTGGCCATCTTCACGAACGACAATCCGCGCTCCGAGGATCCGCTGGCCATCCTCGCGGCGATGATGGAAGGGGCGCTCCGCGTTCCGCAGCACGACCGCGCTCATGTGATCATTGAGCCCGACCGCGCGGCCGCCATCGGCCTGGCGATCGCCCGGGCCGGGCGCGGCGACGTGATCGTCGTAGCGGGCAAGGGTCACGAACAGGGCCAGTACGTTTCAGGCGAGGTGATCCCCTTCGACGACCGCGAAGTGGTCGCCGAAGCGATCGACGCACGCAAGGAAAGCAGGAAGCACTAATGATCCCGTTGCCTCTGGCCAGGATCGCCGAGATGACCTCGGGCGCCCTGTCGGGCATGGCCGATCCCCGCGCGGTGGTGCGCGGGCCCGTCGTGATCGACTCGCGGGCCGTAGAACCGGGATCCCTCTTCGTCGCCATCA
This sequence comes from Nonomuraea sp. NPDC004580, assembly GCF_040609855.1. Classification (NCBI taxonomy): domain Bacteria; kingdom Bacillati; phylum Actinomycetota; class Actinomycetes; order Streptosporangiales; family Streptosporangiaceae; genus Nonomuraea; species Nonomuraea sp. NPDC004580. The sequence goes on from NZ_JBEXLH010000023.1 coordinate 60,151, forward strand.
AGGGCGCGCGGGTCGACGGTCACGACTTCGCCGCCCAGGCCGTACGCGACGGCGCCGTCGCCGTGCTCGCGAGCCGCCCCGTCGACGCGCCCGCGGTGATCGTCCCCGACGTCGCCGCCGCGCTCGCCGAGCTGGCCGCCGCCCAGGCGCGCATGCTGCCCGAGGTCACCGTCATCGGCGTGACCGGGTCGGCCGGCAAGACCGGCACCAAAGACCTGCTGGCCCGCCTCACCGGCCGGATCGGCGCCACCATCGCGCCCGTCGGCAGCTTCAACAACGAACTCGGCCACCCGCTGACCGTGCTGCGGGCCGGCCTCGACACCCGCTTCATGGTGCTCGAGCTGGCCGCCCGCAACATCGGCCACATCAAGGACCTCACCCGCATCGCGCCCCCCAAGCTGGGCGTCGTGCTCAACGTCGGCACCGCCCACCTCGGCGTGTTCGGCGGCAAGGAGGCCATCGCCAAGGCCAAGGGAGAGCTGGTCGAGGCGCTGCCACGCGACGGCGTCGCGGTGCTCAACGCCGACGACCCGCTCGTGCGCGGCATGGCATCGCGCACCGAGGCGCGGGTCACGTACTTCGGGCAGAGCGAGTCCGCCTCGGTCAGGGCCGAGGGCGTCGTGGTCGACGCGCGCGGGCGGGCCTCGTTCACGCTGCGCACCCCCTCGGGGTCGGCGCACGTGGCGCTCAAGCTGATCGGGGCGCACGCCGTCGAGAACGCGCTGGCCGCCGCCGCCGCCGCCTACGAGCTGGGGCTGCCGGTCGCCACGATCGCCGAGGAGCTGTCCGCGGCCACGCCGCGCAGCCGGTGGCGGATGGAGGTCACCGACCGGCCCGACGGGGTGACCGTGGTCAACGACGCCTACAACGCCAACCCCGACTCGATGCGCGCCGCCTTCCAGGCGTTCGACGTCATCGGGCGCGGGCGGCGGCGCTTCGCCGTCATCGCGGCACTGCGCGAGCTGGGGGAGGAGAGCGGGGCGCTCAACACCGAGCTGGGCCGGATGGCCGGCGCCGCCGGTCTCGCCGGGCTCATCGTGGCCGGCCCCGAGGCCGAGCCCGTCCTCCAGGGGGCGCGCGCCGCCGCCGTGGAAACGGCCGCCGCCATGGAATCACAGAACACCTTCCAGCCCCCCGCCACAGTCCCCGGCGCCCCCACCCCGGGCCCGCAGACCCCGGGCGCTCCCGTCCCCGGCCCGCAGGCCCCGCAAGTGCCCGGGCCGCAGGCGCCTGGGGCCGTTCCCGTGCCTCCTGTGCCCGGTCCCCACGGACAGGGAGGGCCGGTGCCGGGGTGGCAGGGGCCGCCCGGGGGGCCGCCGCTCGGGCCGCCCGGTGGGTACGGGCAGCCGACGACGGTCGTGCACGTGGCCGACGCCGAGGCGGCGGCGCAACAGCTCGCCGCGTGGCTGCGGCCCGGTGACGCGGTGCTGATCAAGGGCCCCAGGGCGATGGGCCTCGAGCGGACAGCCGAGCTCGTGCTCGGAGGTGCCCCCCAGTGACCAACATCATCATCGCCGGCGCGGTTGGCCTCATCCTCTCGATGCTGGGCACCCCGCTGGCGATCCGGCTGTTCTCGCGGCGCGGCATCGGCCAGCAGGTCCGCGAGGAGGGCGTGCAGGCCCATCTCGGCAAGCGGGGCACCCCCACCATGGGCGGCACGGTGTTCGTGCTGGCCGCCCTGCTCGCCTACGGCGCCTCCCACCTGGCCACCCTGACCCCCATCACCGTGTCGGGCATGCTGGTGCTGTTCCTGATGACGGGACTCGGCGCGGTCGGCTTCCTCGACGACTTCATCAAGATCTACAAGCAGCGCAGCCTGGGCCTGCGCAGCGGCGCGAAGGCGCTCGGCCAGCTCGTCGTGGGCGCGGTCTTCGCCGTCCTCGTCGTACGCCAGCCGAACGTCTACGGCATCACCCCCGCCGAGACCCGCGTGTCGTTCCTGCGCGACATCGGCCCCTCGATCGGCATCGTCGGGTTCACCATCTGGGTGCTCATCATGATCGTCGGGTTCTCCAACGCGGTGAACCTCACCGACGGCCTCGACGGCCTGGCCAGCGGCGCGACCGGCACGGTGCTGGCGGCGTACGTGCTGATCGGCAACTGGCAGCTGCGCAACAACTGCATCGACCAGCTCGGCCCCAACTGCTACTGGGTGCGAGATCCGCTCGACCTCGCCGTGGTGGCCGCCGCCGTGCTGGGGGCGCTGATCGGGTTCCTGTGGTGGAACGCCCCGCCGGCCCGCATCTTCATGGGCGACACCGGCTCGCTGGCGCTGGGCGGCGTGCTGGCCGGCCTCGCCATCGCCACGCGTACGCAGCTGCTGCTCATCATCCTGGCCGGCCTGTGTGTGATCATCACTCTGTCGGTCATCATCCAGGTCGGGTTCTTCAAGATGACCAGGAAACGGGTGTTCAGGATGGCGCCGTTGCAGCACCACTTCGAGCTCAAGGGCTGGGCGGAGACCACGATCGTGGTCCGCTTCTGGCTGATCGCGATGCTGTGCGCGGCGCTCGGCCTCGGCCTGTTCTACGTCGAGTGGATGCCGCGGCCATGACGCTCACCTGTGTGGCCGGGCTCGGGGTGTCCGGCACCGCCGTGGCCGAGGTGCTGGCCGCCCGGGGCGAGCGGGTCGTGGTGGTCGAGGCGACCGAGGGCGAGCGGCAGCTCGCCGCCGCGGCAGAGCTGGCCGGGGTCGGAGTCGAGACCAGGTTCGGCGAGATAGCGCTGCCCGACGGCGTGACCCGGCTGGTCACCACCGGCTGGCCGCCGCACCACCCGCTCATCGCCGCCGCGCTGGAGGCGGGGGTCGAGGTCGTGGGCGAGGTCGAGCTGGCCTGGCGGCTGCGCCCCGAGCAGGCGGCGCCGTGGCTGGCGCTGACCGGCACCAACGGCAAGACCACCGCCGTGCGCATGCTCACCTCGATCCTGCTGGCGGCCGGCCGCAAGGCGCTGGCCGTGGGGAACGTGGGCGTGCCCGTGGTGCGCGCGGTGGGGGAGCCGTACGACGCGCTGGCCGTCGAGCTGTCCAGCTTCCAGCTCCACTGGTCCTCCACGCTGGCCCCGCACGCCGCGGCGGTGCTCAACGTGGCGCCCGACCACCTCGACTGGCACGGCTCCATGGAGGAGTACGCCGCCGCCAAGGGCCGCCTGTTCGAGCGGGCCGGCACGGTGATCTTCAACGCCGACGACCCCGAGGCGGCCCGGCTGGCCGCGCCCTATCCAGGCGCGGTCGGTTTCACCCTGCGGGTGCCCAAGCGGGGCGAGATCGGCGTGGTCGAGGACCTGCTGGTGGACCGCGCGTTCGTGGCCGACCCCGTGGAGGCGGCCGAGGAACTGGCCACGCTCGACGACGTCAAGCCGTTCGCGCCGCACAACGTGGCCAACGCGCTGGCCGCCGCCGCCCTGGCCCGCTCGCTCGGCGTGCCGTCCGAGGCCGTACGCCAGGGGCTGCGCGACTTCGTCCCCGACCCGCACCGGCTCGCCCACGTGGACAGGATCGGCGAGGTCGATTACATCGACGACTCCAAGGCGACCAACCCGCACGCCGCGGCGGCGGCGCTCGCCTCCTACCCGTCGGTGGTGTGGGTGGCGGGCGGCCTGCTCAAGGGCGCCGACGTGGACGACCTGGTACGCCAGGCCGCCCCAAGGTTGCGCGCCGCGGTGCTGATCGGCGCCGACCGCGCCAGGATCGCCGAAGCCATCGCGCGACACGCACCGAATGTCCCCCTCGTGGACATCGCGGATCGGGACACTGGTGCGATGGACAAAGTCGTCACCGAAGCGGCCCGGCTGGCCTCGCCAGGCGACACCGTGCTGCTCTCCCCGGCGGGGGCTTCCTTCGACATGTTCGCGAACTATCCGGCGCGGGGGGAGGCCTTCGCGCGTGCCGTACGCGAGCTGAGGGCACGACGTGAGCACGAGCGCTGAGGAGCGGGTGCGGCCGCCGGCCCGCGCCCAGGAGAGCCCGCAGAAGTTCGTGCGCGAGCAGCTCGTCGCGCTCAAGGAGCTGCTCGACAAGCCGCTGACCACCTACTACCTGATCATCATGTGCAGCGCGCTGCTGCTCGCGCTGGGCCTGATGATGGTGCTGTCGGCCTCCAGCATCGAGGCGCTGAACAAGACCGGCAGCCCGTTCTCGTGGTTCATCAAGCAGTCGCTGTCGGCCGCGATCGGCGTGCCGCTGATGTACGTGTGCTCGCGGCTGCCGGTCAAGTTCTTCCGCTGGGCCGGCTACCCGCTGATGGCGCTGTCGATCATCGCGCTGGTCATGGTGCTGTTCATCGGCTCGTCCGAGCTGGGCGCGCAGCGCTGGATCTACATCGGCCCGCTGACCGTGCAGCCGTCGGAGCCGGCCAAGCTCGGTCTCGTGCTGTGGGGCGCCGACCTGCTGGCCAGGCGGGCCAGGCAGGGCAGGATCGAGTGGCGGCAGATGCTGATCCCGCTCATGCCGGGCACCGCGATCCTGGCCGTCATGGTCATGCTGGGCAGCGACCTCGGCACCACGCTCGTGCTGTTCATGATCTTCCTGGCGCTGCTGTGGGTCGTGGGGGCGCCGATCAAGCTGTTCGGCGGCATCATGGCGCTCGCGGTCCTGGCCGCCGTCATCATGATCAGGGTCGAGCCGTACCGGATGGCGCGCATCGGCGCCTTCCTCGACCCGTGGGCCGACGCGCGGGGCGCCGGCTACCAGGCCGTGCAGGGGCAGATCGCGATGGGCTCGGGCGGCTGGTTCGGCGTCGGCCTGGGCGAGAGCAGACAGAAGTGGAGCTGGTTGCCCCACGGCGAGAGCGACTTCATCTTCGCCATCCTCGGTGAGGAGCTGGGGCTGATGGGGACGCTGATCGTGGTCGCGCTGTTCGGCCTGCTCGGCTACGCGGGGCTGCGCGTGGCCGTGCGCGTCAACGACGCCTTCATCAGGCTCGCCGCGGCCGCCATGGTGGCCTGGGTGGTGGGCCAGGCGACCGTCAACATGGGGGCCGTGCTGGGCGTGCTGCCGATCACCGGCATCCCCTTGCCGCTGGTCTCGTACGGCGGCTCGTCCCTGCTGCCCACCCTCTCCGCGCTCGGCATGCTGCTGTCGTTCGCGCGGCGCGAGCCCGGCGCGCGCGAGGCCTTGGCGGCACGTGGCCCCGGACCCGCCGCCCGGGCCCTAAGCTGGCTGGGCCTGCGGCGTACGACCAGAGGCCGAGCGACACGTTAGGGAGTGACCGAGATGAGGGTGGTCCTCGCCGGTGGGGGGACGGCCGGGCACATCGAGCCCGCGCTCGCCCTTGCGGACGCGCTGCGCCATCTTGACGCGAGCGTCGGCATCACCTGCGTGGGCACGGAGCGCGGCTTGGAGACGCGGCTCGTGCCTGCCCGGGGATACGAGCTGGAGCTGGTGCCCGCCGTGCCCCTGCCAAGGACGATCACCCCGAGCCTGCTCACGGTGCCGGGCCGGCTCGCGGGGGCGATCAACGCCACGGCGAGCATCCTCGACCGGGTGCGGGCCGACGTGCTGGTGGGCTTCGGCGGCTACGTCGCCACGCCCGCCTACCTCGCGGCCAAGCGGCGCGGCCTGCCGATCGTCGTCCACGAGGCCAACCCGCGTCCAGGGCTGGCCAACCGCCTGGGCGCCCGGCTGACCGAACACGTCTTCACCGGCTTCCCCGACGCCCAGCTGCTGCCCAAGGCCGAATACGTCGGCACCCCGCTGCGCCGCGACATCGTCTCGCTCGACCGGCTGTCCATGGGCGACAAGGCGCGCTCGTGGTTCGGGCTGGAGAACGACCGGCCGACGCTGCTGGTGTTCGGCGGCTCGCAGGGCGCGCGCTCCATCAACCAGGCGGCGCTGGCCGCCGCCCCCGCGCTGCGCAGGGCGGGGGTGCAGGTGCTCCACGTGCTGGGCCCGAAGAACACCGTCGAGCACGAGCCGCCGCCCGGCGACCCGCAATACGTCCTGCTGCCCTACGTCGACCGCATGGACCTCGCCTACGCGGCCGCCGACGTCGCGCTGTGCCGCAGCGGCGCGCTCACGTGCGCCGAGCTGACCGCGGTGGGGCTGCCCGCCGCCTACGTGCCGCTGCCGCACGGCAACGGCGAGCAGCGCATCAACGCCGAGCGCATCGTGGCGGGCGGCGGCGGCCTGGTGGTCGACGACGCCGAGCTGTCCGCCGAATGGATCATCAATCACGTGCTGCCCATGCTCCACGACCCCGAGCGGGTCGCCGTCATGTCGGAGAACGCCTCCAGACTCGGGAGCAAGGACGCCGATATCATGCTTGCCAGGAAAGTGTTGGAGATAGCCCGATGAGTCTCGTGAAGCTGGTCGATCCCGTCGCCGTCGAAGAACTGGGGCGCGTGCACTTCATCGGCATCGGCGGCGCCGGCATGTCGGGCATCGCCCGCATCCTGCTCAAGCGCGGCGTACGCGTGACCGGCAGCGACGCGCGCAGCTCCGAGCTGATCACCGAGCTGCGCGAGCTGGGCGCCATCGTCCACATCGGCCACGCCGCCTCCCACATCAGAGACGTCGACACCGTGGTCGTCTCCACCGCCATCCGCGACTCCAACCCCGAGCTGGGCGAGGCGCTCAAGCAGGGGCTGCGCATCATCCCGCGGGCCGCCGCGCTGGCCTCCGTCATGGCCGGCCGCACCGCGGTCGCCATCGCCGGCACCCACGGCAAGACCACCACCACCTCCATGCTCACGGTGGCGCTGCAGAAGTGCGGCGCCGACCCGTCCTACTGCGTGGGCGGCCAGCTCGTCACCACCGGCCTCGGCGCCGACGACGGCCAGGGCGGGGTGTTCGTGGCCGAGGCCGACGAGAGCGACGGCTCCTTCCTCATGCTCGCCCCCGACATCGCCGTGGTCACCAACGTCGAGGCCGACCACCTCGACAACTACGGCGACCCGCGGGCGGTGCACGACAGCTTCGCGCGCTTCGCCGACCGGGTCGGCTCGCTGCTCATCCTGTGCGCCGACGACCCGGGGGCGGCCGAGCTGACGCGCCGGGCCGCCGAGCGGGGGCTGCGGGTCAAGACGTACGGGCTGCGCGGCGACGACTACCGCGTGGGCGAGGTCAGGCCCGACGGTTTCGGCACCGTGTTCTCCATCGAGGGCAGGGGAGAGGTCAGGCTGGCCGTTCCCGGGGCCCACAACGCGCTCAACGCCACCGCGGTGATCGCCGTGGCCGACGAGCTGGGGCTGCCGTTCGAGGAGATCAGAGAGGGCCTGGGCGCCTTCACGGGGGCCAAGCGGCGCTTCGAGGCCAAGGGCGAGGCGGGCGGCGTCGCGGTCTTCGACAGCTACGCCCACCACCCGACCGAGCTGGCCGCCGACCTGCGGGCCGCGCGCGACGTGGTGGCCTCCTACTCCGGCACCGGCCGGGTCATCGCGATCTTCCAGCCCCACCTCTACTCGCGCACCCGGTTCTTCGCCGACGAGTTCGGCGCCGCGCTGGGCCTGGCCGACGAGGCCATCGTGCTCGACGTCTACGGCGCCAGGGAGGACCCTGAACCCGGGGTGTCCGGCGCCATGGTGGCGGAGCGGGTGCCGCTGCCGGCCGGGCGGGTGGCGTACGCGCCCGACAGGTCGGCCGTGCCCGGGCTGGTGGCCGAGCGGGCACGGCCCGGCGACATCGTGCTGACGATGGGGGCGGGCGACGTCACCGAGCTGGGGCCGCAGATCGTCGCCCGCCTGTCCTGAGCGCCGCGCTTTGGGCGTGGCGCGCGGGCCGCACGCCGCCGTCGGCGTAGGTTCGGTGCCGACATGAGCCGCATGTACGTGGGAGGGCGATGAAGGCGCGCACGGCGTTCCTGGTGCTGCTGACGGCGGGAGTGGTGGGCACGGCCGCGTGGCTGGTGTTCTTCTCGCCGGTGCTGGGGGTGCGCTCGATCGAGATCGTGGGAAATCTCACAGTGCCGAGCGAGCGCATCAAGCAGCAGGCGGGCGTGCCCGACCTGCATCCCCTGGCCACCGTGAACCTCGCCGACGTCGAGGGCCGCGTCCTCGGCATCAGGCAGCTCGCCTCCGCCAAGGTCGACCGCGTCTGGCCGGGCACGCTCAAGATCGAGGTGGTCGAGCGCGACCCGGTCGCGGCGATCGAGGCCGGCGGCAAGGTGGCGATCGTCGACGGGCAGGGCGTGGTGATCGAGGTCGAGTCGTCCGTGCCGCCCCTGCTGCCGGTGCTCAAGGTCGACCGTCCCGTTCCCGGCGATCCGGTCATGACGGCGGCGCTCAAGGTCGTACGCGCGGTGCCGCCCGAGGTCGCGGGCAGGGTCAGGCAGGTGCGCGCGGGCACGGCCGAGGGCGTCACGCTGGTGCTGTCCGACGGGCGTACGGTGCTCTGGGGCGGGCCCGACCGTCCCGAGGAGAAGGGCCGCATCCTGGCCTCGCTTCTCAAAAAGGAACGATCCGCCACCTTCTACGACGTCAGCTCCCCGGACGTGGTGACGCTGAAGTGATCGTGATCGTCAGGGCCCGGCAAGTCGGGGGCAACGGCATCGCCGAGCCTGTGCCGGGCGGGGCCCGCGACATGAGAGCCTGTAAGCCGGACTTTCGGCATAGGAGGCTCGCCACCAGGCGTGACTGCGGAGCGAAACGGACAGCGCGCGACACGCCGGACGTGCTTGCGGCGCGGTTAGTTGACCGGCCCGGAGCGTAACTCCTACTGTCCGTATCAATCCTCAGGTTGACATAAATCTAAATCTCAACCTGAGGTTGAGAGTTACCCGAACTGACAAAAAGCGGAGACAATCCGCACCGAAATGGCAAGTCAACGAGCGGAAAGGCCCCTCGTCGTGGCAGCACCGCAGAACTACCTCGCGGTCATCAAGGTCGTCGGCATCGGCGGCGGCGGAGTCAACGCCGTCAACCGGATGATCGAGGAGGGACTCAAGGGCGTCGAGTTCATCGCGATAAACACCGACGCCCAGGCGCTGCTGATGAGTGACGCCGATGTGAAACTCGACGTGGGCCGTGAGCTCACGCGCGGGCTCGGCGCCGGCGCCAACCCCGATGTCGGCCGCAAGGCGGCCGAGGACCACCGTGAGGAGATCGAGGAGGTCCTCAAGGGGGCCGACATGGTCTTCGTCACGGCGGGCGAGGGTGGCGGCACCGGCACGGGCGGCGCGCCCGTCGTGGCCAACATCGCGAGGTCGCTCGGCGCGCTCACCATCGGCGTCGTGACCCGTCCGTTCAGCTTTGAGGGACGACGCAGGGCATCGCAGGCCGAAGCAGGCATCGAGACGCTGCGTGACGAGGTCGACACGCTCATCGTGATCCCCAACGACCGGTTGCTGTCGATCTCCGACCGGCAGGTCAGCGTCCTCGACGCCTTCAAGGCGGCCGACCAGGTGCTGCTCTCCGGTGTCCAGGGCATCACCGACCTGATCACCACGCCCGGTCTGATCAACCTCGACTTCGCCGACGTCAAGTCGGTCATGTCGGGCGCCGGCTCGGCCCTCATGGGCATCGGCCACGCCCGCGGCGACGACCGCTCGGTGGCCGCCGCCGAGATGGCCGTCTCCAGCCCGCTGCTCGAGGCCAGCATCGACGGCGCGCACGGCGTGCTGCTGTCGATCGCGGGCGGCTCCGACCTCGGCCTGTTCGAGATCAACGAGGCCGCCCAGCTCGTGTCGATGGCCGCGGCGCCCGACGCCAACATCATCTTCGGCACGGTCATCGACGACGCGCTCGGCGACGAGGTGCGGGTCACCGTGATCGCGGCCGGCTTCGACGACGTGCCCGGCCCGGCGGAGAAGCAGGCGCCGCGGCCGGCGGGCCGTCCCGCCGCGCCTCCCGCGCCGCCCGTGTCGTCGCCTGCGCGGCCGAGCGTGGCCTCCCCGAGCATCAAGTCCGACCCGCCGCCGTTGCGGGCTGAGCCGCGCGCTGAGGTGCGTCCTGAGCCCCGTACGGACTTCCGGCCCGAGCCGCGTCCCGAGATCAGGCCCGAGCCGCGCGCCGAGGCGAGACCTGAGCCGCGTCCGGAGCCCCGCGTCGAGCCGCGCATCGAGCCGCGCGTCGACTCCCGGCCCGAGCCGCGCTCGGAGTTCCGGCCGGAGCCGCGCGCCGAGTCGAGGCCAGAGCCGGTGCGGCCGGTCGAACCGGTGCACGACCAGGGGCCGGAGCGTCCGGGTTCCGGCGATCGCGACCACAGGTCCGAGCTGGGAGAGTCCGCCGACGGGCCGTCCGGCCCCGTCTCGATCCCCCGGCCCACGCCCGAGCCCGCCAACCCGCCCACGCCCATCACCTCCCGCATGTCGGAGCCCCCCAAACGTCCCCGGGTGATCTTCGAGGACCAGGAAGAGGAACTCGACGTTCCCGACTTCCTCAAATAGCCGGTAGCCACGTTGTCCCGCCTGACGCCGCTCCCCGCAGGGATCCGGGAGCGGCGCCGTCGTGCGTACGGTGGCGGGAACGCGCCAAAAGCCGGTCACCTGGTGGAAGCGAAGAGGGAGAGGCACGTGAGAAGGGACGAGATCGCGGCCGGTCTCGCCGAGGTCGACGAGCGCATCACCGCGGCGTGCCACGCCGTGGGCCGCGACCGCAGCGAGGTCACGCTGATCGCCGTCACCAAGACCAGGCCCGCCGACGACGTCCGCATCCTGGCCGAGCTGGGCGTGCGCGACGTCGGCGAGAACCGCGACCAGGAGGCCGCCCCGAAGGCCCGCGAGCTCGCGGGGCTGCCGCTGACCTGGCACTTCGTCGGCCAGCTGCAGACCAACAAGGTGCGCTCCGTGGTGGGCTACGCCGACGTGATCCACTCCGTCGACCGGCTCAGGCTGGTGGAGGCGATCGGCAAGGAGGCCGTCCGCCAGGGCCGCGAGATCACGTGCCTGCTGCAGGTGGCGCTCGACGACGACCCGGGCAGGGGCGGCGCCAGGCCCTCCGACCTGCTCGCGCTCGCCGACGAGGTGGCGCTGGCCGACGGGGTGCGGCTGGGCGGCGTCATGGCCGTGGCCCCGCTGGACGAAGAGCCCGCCAAGGCCTTCGCCAGGCTCCGCGACCTCGCGGTGGCGCTGCAGGAGCAGCACCCCCGCGCGACCATGGTCTCGGCCGGCATGAGCGCCGACCTCGCCGAGGCGATCGCGTACGGCGCGACACACGTGCGGGTCGGTACGGCGTTGCTCGGTCGTCGCAAGCCCTTCGTCAGGTAATGTCCCCTCAAGTGGGTCTTCAGGCCCATGACCAAGTAGAGGTCGAGTCAGCGGTGAGCTCCAGGGGGTACGCCTACCGCCTCAGGGCACGGCGACGGGCCCGAGCGAGTGCGACCATGAGCAGGAGGACGACGTAGCGATGGCCGGCGCGATGCGCAAGATGGCGGTCTACCTCGGTCTCGTGGAGGACGACCGCTACGAGAGGTACGAGACCTACCCCGACGACTACGCCTACGACGATGAGGTGCAGCGGCCCGGCGAGGAGCGTCCCGTGGCGGTCCAGGACCGCGACGACGAGCCCGAGGCGGGGGTCCCGGCACCCAGGCCCACGACCACCATCGTGGAGCGCCGCACGACCGATCTGGCCCGCATCACCACCCTGCACCCCCGCACCTACAATGAGGCGCGTACGATCGGCGAGCACTTCCGTGACGGCACCCCCGTCATCATGAACCTGACCGAGATGGTCGACAGCGACGCCAAGCGACTGGTTGATTTCGCGGCAGGTCTCGTCTTTGGCCTACATGGCAGCATTGAACGTGTTACCAACAAGGTGTTCCTGTTGTCCCCTGCCAATGTCGAGGTGACCGCCGAGGACAAGGCTCGAATCGCGGAACGCGGGTTCTTCAATCAGAGTTAGAGTCTCTGTATGCCTATCGGACCCAACCAGGTCTACCCCAAGACCTGGAGGCACATCGGAAGTGGAGGCGCGGCCGGGCCGTGGAGATCGTGAGTGGGATCTTGGTCGTAGTCCTGTCTCTCTATTTGGTGCTGCTCATCGGCAGGATGATCTTTGAGACGGTGCAGGCGTTCGCCCGGCAGTGGCGTCCCTCCGGAGTGGTGCTCGTCGTGGCGGAGGCCACGTACACCGCAACTGACCCACCCCTCAAGTTCCTCCGCCGTTTCATTCCTCCGCTCCGGTTGGGTACGGTGGCCTTTGACCTAAGCTTCACTGTCCTGTTCATCGTGGTTCTGATCTTGATTCAGATCGCCGGGGCCCTCGGCCCACGATGAGCGGGGCCCGTGGGGCCGCCGGTCGTGATCCAACTCGTGTCCGCGCTGAAGTGATTCGGGTTACCGTCCTCCGGACAGACTCCAAGCGCGCCAAGGAGACCAAAAAATGCCGCTGACGCCCGCTGATGTGCGGAACAAGCAGTTCAGTACCACCCGGCTCCGGCCGGGCTACGACGAGGAGGAGGTCGATGCCTTCCTCGACGAGGTGGAGGCTGAGCTCGACCGCCTGATCCAAGAGAACGAGGAGCTCCGCGCGAAGCTGGCCGAGTGCCTGCGCGGGAAGGTGCCTGGCGGCATGAACATGCCCATGGCCTCGGCGCCGGTCCAGGAGCAGCCCAAGCCCGAGATGATGCAGCCGCCGCAGCCGGAGCCCATGCGGGCCCCCGAGCCGCCGCCGGTGCAGCAGCAGCCGCAGGTTCCCGTGGCCATGAACATGCCTCCCGCCGAGGACAACATGGACACCGCGGCCCGCGTGCTCGCCCTCGCCCAGCAGACCGCCGACCAGGCGATCGCCGACGCCCGCCGGGAGGCGGACGAGACGGTGACCCGCGCCAGGCGCGAGGCCGACGAGATCCTCACCAAGGCGCGCCGCCAGGCCGAGCAGGTCATCGGCGACGCCAGGGCCCGCGCCGAGACGCTCGAGCGCGACGCCCAGGAGCGCCACCGCCAGGCGATGGGCTCGCTCGTGCAGACCCGCGACGAGCTCGAGCGCAAGGTCGAGGAGCTGCGCAGCTTCGAGCGCGAATACCGCAGCAGGCTCAAGCTCTACCTGGAGAACCAGCTCGCCGAGCTCAACGTCTCCGCCGAGGGCAGCGGCGGGTTCCCCGTGCTGTCCGGTGGTCCGCAGGGCCAGGCACCCGCCATGTCGCACGCTGTGCCCCAGGGCGGCCAGCCGCCTCTTCCCGGAGGCCCCGGCCCGTTCGGCGGCGACGCTCCGCAGGGCGCTTTCCCCGGCGGTGACGGTCCCCACAACGACCGGCGGTAAAGTAACGGGTCACTAGGACCTGCCACTCGAAAGAGCCCCCTGTGATCCTTATCAGTGCTGGTTTGGTGCTCGCGGCAGTGGTGCTGCTGATCGCGGGCTTCGTACTGGCGAAGCCGTTCCTGATCATGTGGTCCATCGTGGTCAGCGTGCTGTCCGCGCTGTTCCTGGTGATCGGGGCGTTTCTGCGACGGAACGAGCTTTTTCCCGGAGGTGGGCAGGCCGCTGCGCCGGCCACCCCCCCGAAGGGGCTCATGCCGCCCGCGCAGCCGTACACCCAGACCGGCCCCATGGCTCAGCAGCCGCCCCCGCAGTCCCGACCGCATCCGCGGGCACCGCAGCAGCGCACGGCGACCGTTCCGGCCCCCGTTCCGCGCCGCCCCGCGGCCGCCGGCATCGCGCCGGATGCGATCGTGCTGGTGATCCCGGGACGCAAGCGCTACCACGTCCCCGGGTGCAGGCAGCTGGCCGGACGGGATCACGAGGAGCTGACGTACGAGGAGGCACGCGAGGAGGGCTTCACGCCCTGCACGACGTGCCTGCCCGACGCCGCGCTCGGCGGACGGCAGCTGCCGCCTGCCGCCGACCCCGAGCCCGCGGCCCACCCCAGCACCGCTCCTGCCAAGAGCCGATCCGACAACTCCGCGGAGACCCGCGACCTTCGTCCGCCGGTCACCCCGCCGAAGCCCGACACGAAGGCTTCCACCCCCAGCCCGGAGCCTGCCGCCGCCCACGAGGAAGGCGCCGCCGGGTGGTTCGGCCGTCCCTCGGCCGCCCCGGCCGACCAGGCGACGGGCTCACCTTCCGCCGCCCCCGAGACCGGCACCGATACCGACACCGACACCGGTGGTGGCTCGGACGACGAGCAGGCGGATGCAGAGACCTCCTACTTCCGGCCGCCGCCTTTCGCGCGCAGAGCCGACTCCACCTCCGGCAAGCCCGGAGCGCCGGCGTCAGGACCCGCGAAGGCCAAGCCGGGTACGCCCGCGAAGGGCACGACCGCATCTGGTGGTTCCGGCGACACGACCGGCGCCTCCGACGACGAGACGTCCCCCAACGTCCCCACGCCCGCCAAGCCCGCACAGGGCTCCACCGCACCCCGTCTAGGCACCACCGGCACCGGCCAGAGCCGCACGGGCGCCAAGCCCGGCGCGGCCGGTGGGTCCGCGTCCGGGAAGCCGGGACAGGGGAGCAAGCCCGGCGGTGAGCAGGCCGGGTCGGGTGGCGGCAAGGCCGGGCCGGCGTCCGGTTCCGGTGAGGCTGATGATGACGCCGCCGGGCCCGCCACGGCGCCGCAGCCTCGCGTGACGGCGTCGGGCATGCCACAGCGCCCTGGGGCGCCCAAGCCCGCGGGTGCGGCGTCCAAGCCCGGTGCGCCGGAGCGTCCAGGCTCGCCCGGAGCTCCGGAACGTCCCTCAGAGGCCGGGAGCAAGCCGGGCAAGCGTCCCGCCGGCGATGAGCCCGCGCCGGGGGAGACCGTGATCCTGCACGAGCGGCCCGCGTCCTCGGCCGAGGCGACGGCCAAGCCCAGGGGCCCGCTGCCGCCGGGCACGCCGTCCAGGACTCCCGGCGCCAAGCCCGGAGCCACACCGGGCAAGAGCGGGGCCGAGCGTCCGCCGTCCGGCGGCTCAGGCTCCAAGACCGGAACCCCGTCCACGGCGACGGACGACCCCAAGAGCACCACCGGCACCGGCACCGGCACCAGACCACAGGGCGCCGCCGGCGGCACAGGACAGCGTCCCGGCTCCTCAGGACCCGGCTCAGGCTCCTCAGGGAGCACCGGCAACGGGGCTCCGGCGGCCAAGGGCGGCGCTTCCCAGGGGCAAGGACTCCGGGCTGAGGGAAGCGGCTCGTCCAACGGCGGCACCGCTTCCAGGACCACCGATGCGGGACCGGCAGACTCCAGGACGACAGACTCCAGGACGACAGACTCCAGGACGACAGACTCCAGGACGACAGACGCCAAGGACGCTGGATCCAAGGCCGGATCGTCCAGCTCCAAGCCGGGCGACGAGCCGGCCGGATCCAAGGACGACGGAAACGGCAAGGCACGAGGGCGGCAGACGGTCAAGGTCATCACCGGCACCCGCCGCTACCACGGCACCTCCTGCCCCCTGGTCCGAGGAGCGGGCGACGGCGTGGAGACGATGACCCTCGCCGCCGCGGAGGCCGCCGGCCTGACGAGCTGCCCAGTCTGCCAACACGACCGCCAGACGGTCAGCTGACAACCGGCTCCTCCTCACCGGCGCGAGGCGGTCGTGCCGCTGACTCCTGCGGGAGGCGGTCGAGGTGGTCGTTGCTGAGCGAGGCGGTCGTGCCCCTGGCTCCTGCGGGGAGGTAGGCGGGCTTGGCCGGGGGCGTCTTCGGTGGTGGCCGGTCGGGGTGGCTCTGTCCGAGGGGCGTTGCCCTGGCCGAGGGGTCCCATGAAACGGCCCCTGACGGTGGTCGCCAGGGGCCGGCTCACTTCAGCGTTCAGGCGCGGCGGAGCTGGAAGGTGAGGCCGAGGTCCTCGTCCGTGTGGGTGGGGAGGCCGGCGGTGGTGCCTTCCGTGAGGGAGGTGGCGAGGACTTCCTCGGTCACCACCTGGCCCTGCGTGCGCAGCGCCGTCACCAGCTCGGGCGACGTCGTCGTCCACCACAGGTCGATGCGGTCGGTGATGGACAGGCCGGTCGACTTGCGGGCGTCCTGGACCAGGCGGATGACCTCGCGCAGCAGGCCCGCGCGGCGCAGCTCGTCGGTCAGCTCCAGGTCGAGGGCCACCGTCTCGCCGGTGCCGGTGCCGATGGCGCCGGTCTCGACGGCCCAGCCGGAGCGGGGCTGCTCGGTGACGATCACCTCGTCGGGGCCGAGCATGACCTCGCCCACACCCTCGGCCTCCACCATGACGGTGGAGCCCGAGCGCAGCGCGCGGGCCACGCGGGTGGCGTCGGCGGCGGCCAGGGCGGTGGCCACCAGTTTGGTCTGCGGCCCGAACCGCTTGCCCAGCGCCCGGAAGTTGGGCTTGACCGTGTAGGACACGAGGTCGGCGCTGAAGCCCGACATGTCCTCCAGAGCCTGGACGTTGAGCTCGTCGGCGACCAGCCCGCGCAGCTCGCCGGGCAGCGCCGGCCAGTCGTGCGCCCCCACCAGGGCCCGCCGCAGCGGCTGGCGGGTCTTGACCCCGGAGGAGGCACGGGCCGAGCGGCCCAGCTCGACCAGGCGGCGTACGAGCGCCATCTGGTCGGACAGCACCGGGTCGATGAGGTCTTCCCTGGCCTGTGGCCAGGAGGTCAGGTGCACCGAGGACGGGGCGTCGTCGGAGCGCAGGACGTCCCAGAGGTGGTCGGTGATGAACGGCGTGATGGGCGCCATCAGCCTGATCACCGTCTCCAGGCACTCGTACAGCGTCGCGAACGCCTCTTCCGAGCCCTGCCAGAAGCGGCGGCGCGAGCGGCGGACGTACCAGTTGGACAGGTCGTCGAGGAAGTCGGCCAGGCGGCGGCCGGCGCGCTGGGTGTCGTAGTCGTCGAGCGCCGCGGTGACCTCGGCCACCGTGCGGTGCAGCTCGGCCAGCGCCCAGCGGTCGAGCAGCGGGCGCTCGGCCGGCGGGACGGCCTGGGAGAGCCGGGACGGCGACCAGGACTCGGCGTTGGCGTAGAGGGTGAAGAAGGACGCCGTGTTCCACAGCGTCAGCAGCACCTTGCGGACGATCTCCTCAAGGGTGCCGTGCCCCACCCTGCGGGCCGCCCACGGCGAGCCCGAGCAGGCCATGAACCAGCGCAGCGCGTCGGCTCCGTGCTGGTCCATCAGCGGGATCGGCTCGAGGATGTTGCCGAGGTGCTTGCTCATCTTGCGGCCGTCCTCGGCGAGGATGAGGCCGAGGCAGAGCACGTTCTCGTAGGAGGACTGGCCGAAGACGAGCGTGCCGACGGCCATCAGCGAGTAGAACCAGCCGCGCGTCTGGTCGGTGGCCTCGCAGATGAACTGCGCCGGGTAGACGCCCTCCGGCTTGCCGCGCTCGCCCCACTGGGCGAACGGCATGGAGCCGGAGTCGTACCAGGCGTCGATGACGTCGGGCACGCGGCGGGCGAGCGCCCCGCACGACGGGCAGTCGAAGGTGACGTCGTCGACGTAGGGGCGGTGGGGGTCGAGGGCGGAGACGTCCTGGCCGGCGAGCGCGCTCAGCTCCTCCAGCGACCCGACGCACGTGACGTGGGACTCGTCCTGCGTGCACACCCACAGCGGCAGCGGCGTGCCCCAGTAGCGGGAGCGCGACAGCGACCAGTCGACGTTGTTGCGCAGCCACTCGCCGAAGCGGCCCCACTTGATGGTGTCGGGGTACCAGTTGGTGCCGGCGTTCTCGGCCAGCATCTGGTCCTTGACGGCGGTGGTGCGGATGTACCAGGACGGGAGCGCGTAGTAGAGCAGCGGGGTGTGGCAGCGCCAGCAGTGGGGGTAGCTGTGCTCGAAGTGGCCGCCGCGGAACAGCAGCCCGCGCCGCTGAAGGTCCTCGGTCAGCTCCTCGTCGGCGTCCTTGAAGAAGCGGCCGCCCACCATGGGGACGTCGTCGAGGAAACGGCCGTCGGGGCCGATCGGGTTGACGACGGGCATGTCGTAGCGCTTGATGACGGCCATGTCGTCGGCGCCGAAGGCGGGCGCCTGGTGGACCAGGCCGGTGCCGTCTTCGACGGTGACGTAGTCGCCGAGCACGACGTAGTGGGCGCCGGGGATGTCGACCAGGTCGAACGGCCGGCTGTAGGTGGTGTGCTCCAGCTCGCGGCCGGTGTGGCGGGAGACCTCGGTGACGCCCTCGCCGAGCACCGACAGCAGCGGCTCGGCCACGACCAGCACCTCGCCGTCGGCGGTGCGGGCGGCGACGTAGGTGACGTCGGGGTGGACGGCGACTGCGGTGTTGGAGACCAGCGTCCACGGCGTGGTCGTCCAGACCAGCAGCGAGGCGCCGGCCTCGGCCAGCGGGCCGGAGGTGACGGGCATGCGGACGTAGACCGACGGGCTGGAGACGGTCTCGTAGCCGCCCGGCTGGCCAAGTTCGTGGTCGGACAGCCCGGTGCCGCAGCGCGGGCAGTAGGGGGTGATGCGGAAGTCGCGGAACAGCAGGCCCTTGTCGAAGACGACCTTCAGCGACCACCACACGGACTCGATGTAGGACGGGTCCATCGTGCGGTAGGCCTGCGACAGGTCGATCCAGTAGCCCATGCGCTCGGTCATCTGCTCGAACGCGTCGACGTGGCGCAGCACCGACTCGCGGCACTTGGCGTTGAACTCGGCGATGCCGTAGGTCTCGATGTCCTTCTTGCCGGACAGGCCCAGCTCGCGCTCGACGCCGACCTCGACGGGCAGCCCGTGGCAGTCCCAGCCGGCCTTACGCGGAACGCTGAAACCGCGCATCGACTTGTAGCGCGGGAACAGGTCCTTGAACACGCGGGCCTCGACGTGGTGCACGCCGGGCAGGCCGTTGGCGGTGGGCGGGCCCTCGTAGAAGACCCACGACGGGTTGCCGGCGTTCTGCTCGACGGAACGCTCGAAGATCTTCCCGTCCCGCCAGCGGTCCAGGACCTCGCGCTCGAGCGCGGGCAGGTCGACCTGCGCGGGAAGAGAGCGGAACGTTGGGGAAGACATCTCGGGCGGGACCTCCACGCGTGAATCGGCCGGTCGGGCTTTGGCGTGAAGGGACGAAGCCTCGCGGCCCCGCGGTACCACCCTTCTTGACCCCGCTCGCGGGCGAGGCCCTCTTCATTCGACTGCTGCCGGGTCTAATGAGCTCTGACGAGCCGTTCTTCCGGCGGCTCCGGGGTGATATCCCTCACAGCGGGCCCCATCAACGCCTTGCAGGCTTAAACCATAACGCAGACTCGGGGTCAAGGCTTCCACGTTTCCCGGGTCGGGAGGTTCATCGCCGCCCAGCGGTACGTGAGTCGTAAAGGGCGCAAAGATGTAGGAATGGACGCCGGTGTGGAGGAGTTGAATGCGCGAGGCGGGATAGTACGGGCTAGGTAAACCGTCCGGCGGGTCGTTTGCCGTTCCGTTATCAGGATCCTAAGCTGCCCGCACCATTTCACGGCCTTGATCAGCATGGAGGCAGCCATGGCGGCAGTCACGCAGACCGCTACACCGTCGATGTGGTCGGATGAGGAGCTGGCCGAGGTACGCGGCAGGCTCCAGCAGGAGATCGATGAGCTCGAGGCGGACATCCTGCGCCACGAGTCGGAGATAGCCTCTGGAGACGTCACACAGGGCGCGGGCGACGACCAGGCGGACGCCGGCGCGAAGACGTACGAGCGCGAACGCGAGATCGCCCTTACCCTGAATGCGCGCGATCTGGTCGCGCAGAACGAACGTGCGATCGCCAGGATCGACGCAGGGACCTATGGAGTGTGCGAATCGTGCCACAAGCAGATCGGCAAGGAACGCCTCCAGGCGTTCCCGAGGGCGACGCTGTGCGTGGCCTGCAAGCAGAAGGAGGAGCGCCGGTAGGACGGGAGAGCACCGCCGGCCGGCCACGCGGGCGCCTGTTCGCCGTTCTCGTCGCGCTGTCGGCCGTGATCTACGCGGCCGACCTCGTCACCAAGACGGTGGTGCTGCGCACCCTGGAGGGTGAGGCGCCCCTGGTCGTGATCCCCGGCGTGCTGCAGTTCAGGGTCATCTTCAACTCCGGTGCCGCCTTCAGCATCGGCACCGGAATGACGTTCGTCTTCACCTTCATCGCCGCCGGCGTCGTCGTGGCCATCATCCGCACGGCGCGCAAGCTCGGCAGCCTCTCGTGGGCGATCGCGCTCGGCCTGCTGCTCGGCGGCGCCGTCGGCAACCTCACCGACCGGCTGCTGCGCTACCCTTCGGGGTTCGGGCGCTCCACCCAGCTCCAGGGCCACGTGGTCGACTTCATCGAGGTGCTGCCGGGCAACTTCCCGGTCATCGACTACTTCCCCGTCTTCAACATCGCCGACTCGGCGATCGTCTGCGGCGGCATCCTGGCCGTGATCCTGGCCTGGCGCAACGTGCAGATCGACGGGTCGAAGGAGGAGGCGGCCAAGGATGAGTGAGCAGCGCAGCCTGCCCGTGCCCGACGGGCTGGAGGGCGAGCGGCTCGACGCCGCGCTCTCGCGCCTGTTCGGGTTCTCCCGCACGCGCGCGGCCGAGCTGATCGGCGCGGGCGAGGTGCTGGTGGACGGCCGCGTGCCGGCCAAGTCCGACCGCGTGCACGCCGGCGCGTGGCTCGACGTCACGATGCCGCCGCCGGTCACCACGCCCATGCCGGTCGCCGAGCCGGTGCCGGGCATGACGATCGTGTACGAGGACGACGACATCGTCGTGGTCAACAAGCCCATCGGCGTGGCCGCGCACCCCACCGTCGGCTGGACGGGGCCCACCGTGATCGGCGGGCTGCTCGGCGCCGGTCACACCATCGCCACCAGCGGGGCCGCCGAGCGCCAGGGCATCGTGCACCGGCTCGACGCCAACACCACGGGCGCGATGGTCGTGGCCAAGAGCGAGCACGCGTACTCGTTCCTCAAGCGGGCCTTCAAGGAGCGCACGGTCGACAAGCGCTACCACGCGCTCGTGCAGGGGCACCCCGACCCGTTCAGGGGGACCGTCGACGCGCCCATCGACCGGCACCCGTCGGGCGACGGCCGATGGGCCGTCGTCGCCGGCGGCAAGCCGTCGGTGACCCACTACGACACGGTCGAGGCGTTCCGCGCCGCGTCCTTGCTGGACATCAAGCTCGAGACGGGGCGTACGCACCAGATCCGGGTGCACATGTCGGCTCTGCGCCACCCGTGCGTCGGCGACCTGCTGTACGGCGCCGACCCCACGCTGGCGGCCCGCCTGGGCGTCACCCGGCAGTGGCTGCACGCGGTCGCGCTCGGCTTCGAGCACCCGTCGACCGGGGAGTGGATGTCGTTCAGCACGGATTACCCGCAGGACCTGCAGAAGGCCCTCGACCTGGTCCGCGCCGAGTCCTGACCCGAGCCGTCGAACCGCCGGTCTGAGGCTCGCGCCCAGCGGCTCTCGCCCGGGGCGCGGTTCGTGCCCCCGCGGCCCCTTGCTCCGTCACGCTTGCGGCGGCCCCCTGAGCGGGGTCAGCCGCCGTCCGAGCCTTCGATCTGGCCGGGGGTCTCCTCCGTGGGAGATTTCGTGGGAGATTTCGTGGGGGATTTCGTGGGGGATTTCGTGGGGGATTTCGAGGGGGACTCCGAGGGAGACTCGCTCTGCCGCTGCGGGCGGTCCGTCTCGTCCTCCTGGGCGGCCTCGTCCCGCGTCCTGGCCGGGGTGTCGTCGGGACGGTGGCGGCGGTTCTGGGAGCGTTCGTCCGCGTCCGGGGTTCTCGGCTGGGTGCGCGCGGGTGGTGGGGTGCTGCGGGGAGTGACCACCTCGGTGTCGCTGCGGGGTGACTCGCCCGCCGGTGGCGGTTTGGCCGTCGTGTCGCGGTCGGCCGGGGCGGAGGTGGTCACCACCGCCGGTACGGGCCGCCCGCCGCGCGGCTGCTCACGGGCCTGCTTCGACCACCAGGCCGCCCCGCCCGTGACGATGCCGACGAGCAGCGCGCCGCCCGCGATCGCGGCCAGCGGCAGCACCCGTGACCGCCGGCGCGGCACCATGACGGGCCCGGTACGCGCGGGCGGGACGGGCCCGGTATGCGCGGGCAGCGGGACGGGCCCGGTCTGCTCGGACGAACCGCCCGCCAGGATGCCGGCCAGCCGCCGCTCGGTCTCCTCCAGCGTCATCCGTTCCGCCGGGTCCTTGCGCAGCAGCCCGTGCAGGACGGGAGCCAGCACCCCCGCCCTGGCCAGCGGCGCCGGCTCGGCGTGCATCACCGCGCCCAGCGTGGCCAGCGCGTTGTCCCGGTGGAAGGGGGAGTGGCCCTCGACCGCGAGATACAGCGTCACGCCCAGCGACCACAGGTCGGACGCGGGCCGCGCCCGGCCGCCCGCCGCGCGTTCAGGGGCGACGAAAGCCGGGGTGCCGACCAGGACGCCCGTTCGCGTGACCGGCGCCTCGTCCTCCGTGGTGGCGATGCCGAAGTCGGTGAGCACGGCCCTGCCGTCCTCGGTGAGCAGCACGTTGTCCGGTTTGACGTCGCGGTGCAGCACCCCGGCCGCGTGCGCGGCGCGCAGCGCCTCCAGCAGTTGCAGCCCGATGTCCGCGGCGCGGAGGGGCGTCATGGGGCCCTCGTCGCGCAGCAGCTCACCGAGCGTGCGCGATCGTACGAGCTGCATGACGATCCAGGGGTGCCCGCGTTCCTCCAGCACGTCGTAGACCGTGGCCACACCCGGGTGCGCCACCCGGCCCGCCGCCCTGGCCTCCCTGAACGTGCGCACAGCGAAATCCTCGCGCTCGGCGCCCGTCAGCTCAGGAGGCGGAGGCACCTCCTTGACCGCCACGTCGCGGCCGAGCACCTCGTCGTGCGCGTGCCACACCGTGCCCATGCCGCCCTTGCCGATCGTCCTGAGGAGCCGGTAACGCCCACCGACCATCACCGCGGATTCGGACATGCACCGGCGACTACCCCAGAAAAAACCGGACAAGCGCCGTCATTGCCGCCGCTGCCGCCAGAACGACCAGAAAAGGGGCGCGGAGCAGCAGGGCGACGATTCCGGCGCCGAGTCCCGCCGTACGGGCCGCATCGAAGCTCAGCCCGCCCTCCTGCGTGAACACCTGCACCGCGATCAGCGCCGCCAGCAGCGCCACCGGCACCAGCTCCGCGAACCTGCGCACCTTCGCATGGTCCAGCACCGCGCGCGGCGCGGCGAGGCCCGCGAGCTTCAGCGCGTAACAGCCCGCGCACACCAGCGCGATCGCCCACCACAATGTCATCGCACCATCACCGCCAAGACCGCCACGGCCGACAGCAGCACCGGCACGCCGGGCGGGAAGAACGGCGTCGCGCACAGGGCGATCGCCGCCGCCACCGCGGCCAGCCCGCGCAGCTCGGCGCTGCCCGCCAGCCGGGGCCACAGGATCGCCAGGAACGCCACCGGGCCCACGACGTCGAGGCCGAGGACGGCGGGGTCGCCGAGGAAGGAGGTGCCGTACGCGCCCGCCAGCGTGGTCAGGTTCCAGGTGAGGTAGAGGGTGGCGAAGGTGGTGACGAAGGCCGTACGCGAGGAGCGGGGGTCGGGCTGGGCCATCGCCACGGCCGTCGTCTCGTCGATGACGCCCTGGGCGGCCAGCAGCTTGCGGGGGCCGCGTACCTGGAGGAGGTCGGCCAGGCGCAGGCCGTACAGGGTGTTGCGGCCGCCCAGCAGCAGCGCGCCGAGACTGGCGGCCAGCAGGTCGCCGCCCGCGCCCACCGCGCCCGTCAGCGCGAACTGCGAGGCGCCCGTGAACGCCAGCAGGCTCAGCACGCACGCCTGCGCCACGGACAGGCCCGCGGTGATCGCCGCGGCGCCGAAGGCGAGCCCGGACAGCCCCACGGCCAGGCCCACGCCCAGACCGTCCCGCACAGCCGCGGAACGGTGAGTTGTCGGTTCCATGCCTCCCGAGGCTATGAGATGCGGGAATGTCGGTTCTTGTACGATCCTGCGGCCCGCTGGTACGCCGCCGGCGGCACGCCCACGATGCGCTTGAAATGCCGGCTGAGATGCGCCTGATCGGTGAACCCCGACTCGGCCGCCACCTGCGCCGGCGGCATGCCGCTCAGGAGCAGGTGGCGCGCCTTGGCGACGCGCAGGGAGATCAGGTAGGCGTGCGGCGGCAGGCCCGTCACCGCCTTGAACGCCCGCAGCAGCGGGAACGGCCGCGCCCCCACCGCCTGCGCCAGCCCGTCGAGCGTCGGCGGGTCGAGCAGGCTCTCGTGCAGCAGGTCGAGCGCCGCGCGCACGGCCATCCTGCCCTCGCCGGGCAGCGCGGCGGGCGGCTTCGGCGCGGAGTGCCGCGTCAGCAGCCGGGCGAACAGCGTGCGGCTCAGCGTCGACGCGGCCAGCGCGTCGCCCCGCTCGGCCGCCTGGTGCGCCCGCCGCAGCAGCGCCGCCACCTCGGCGTCGCGCACCACCTGGCGCGGGAAGTGGGGCGTCCCGCCGGGCCCGCCCAGCTCACGCGCGATCGCCGCCACCGCCTCGATCGACGGATAGAGCATCCGGTACGCCCACCCGCCCGGCACCCCCGCGTGCCCGGTGTGCACCGACTCCGGGTTGACCAGCACCACCTCGCCCGCGCCCGCCCGGAGCAACGTGCCCCGGTAGTCGAACTCCTCCACCCCCGAGACGATCAGCCCGATGGCGTAACCGTCGTGGACGTGCCGGGAGAAGCGGTGGGTGACGTAGCGGGCCTTGAGCAGGTCGGTCTCCGGCACCGCCGGGTGCCGCCAGAACGTCGCCCGCTCCTCGGTCGTCCTGCTCACAGCGTCATACTCACAGGGTTCTACTCACAGCGTGCTACTCAGGGCGTCTTACCTACGGCGTCTTACCTACAGCGTCTTACTCAAAGGGCCGGAACGTCTCGAGGAAGTCGTAGAAGTAGTGGCGGTCCTGGGCCCAGCGCGCATGCGTGGTCTCCCAGTAGACGGCGAACGGGCGGCCGTCGGCGGTGCGCAGGCCGCGGTTGAGCACGTGGATCGTCACGCCGTCGCGGACCCTGGTGAACTCCCAGTCGGCGGCCGGGCGGCCCAGGAACTCGGTGGACCTGATGCCGATCCGCCGGTATCCCTGGAACTCGCCCTTCTTCTTGATCTCCGCCTCCAGGCGGATCCAGTGCCGTTCGGGGTCCGTCCAGGTGATGTCGGGGACCGTCCACTCCACCAGCAGCTTGCCGGGAGTGCCCGGACCGGTGACCGACACGCTGTCGCGGCCGTCGGTCTTCTTCACCCGCCACTCGGCGGGCATGGCGAGCTGGAAGCGGCCGTCGGCGTTCCGGTAGGGCCGCCAGCCTTCCGGGATCTCAGGCTCGTCGGTGGGCTCGTCCGTGGGCTCCTCTGCCGGGTCGTCCGTGAGGTCCTGCGCCGGTTCCTGCGTCGGTTCCTGCGGTCCCGTCGTGGGCTCGCCCGTCGGGGTGTCCGCCGTGGGTGAGGGGCTCTGCGCGGCGGTCGTGCCCGTCGAGCGGTCGGACAGCAGCACGCCGCCGGCGCCCAGCACCGCCACCACGAGCACCGCCGCGGGCAGGCCCACCCACAACGTCTTGCGCCGCCCGCCCCGCGGCCGGTCCATCGTCGCCTGGCCCTGCCCGGCGGGCCGCCGATCCCCGGTCGGCTGCCCGCCCGGGGAGGACCCGCCTCCAGGCGGTGCCCCCTGCCAGGAGGCGTGAGCCGGTGCGGCGGCCCAGGACGGCTCGGGCGTGGCGCCTCCGGACCCCGCAGAAGGCGGCGTGGCGGGCGCGAAACCTTCGGGAGAAGGCGTGCCGTGCCAGCGGGAGTCGGGCACGGAGCCGTCGGGGGGCGGCACGGGTTGCCAGGAGGCGTGGGGCGGTGGGGTGGCGTGTGCTGAGCCGTCGGGGGGCGGCACCGGTTGCCAGGAGGCGTGGGGTGGTGGCGTGGTGTGCCCGGAGCCGTCGGCGGGTGGGGTGGCGTGCCAGGGGGCGTCCGTGGTGGTGGCGGGGCGGGGTGGGGCGGTGGCGGCGAGGTCGTACAGGAGGCGGGCGGCCTCGGCGGCGGGCAGCCGCGCGTCCGGCTCGCGCCGCAGCAGCCCCATCACGATCGGCCCGAGCGCCCCGGCCCGCGCCGGCGGCTCGGGCTCGTCGCGCAGCACCGCCGCCACGGTCGCCGCCCACGAGTCGCGCTTGAACGGCGGCCGCCCCTCGACGGCCGTGTACAGCGTCGCGCCCAGCGACCACAGGTCGGACTCGGGCCGCGCGGGCTCGCCGTTGAGCCGCTCGGGCGGCATGTACGCGGGCGTGCCGACCAGCCCGCCCGTCGCGGTCAGCCCGGCCTCGGCCTCCATGGAGGCGATGCCGAAGTCGGTGAGGACCACCCGCCCGTCGTCGGCGAGCAGCACGTTCTCGGGCTTGACGTCGCGGTGCAGCACGCCGGTCGCGTGGGCGGCCCGCAGCGCGTCGAGCACCCGGCCGCCGATCACCGCGGCCTGCGCGGGACGCAGCGGGCCGTCCTCGAAGATCACCCTCGCCAGCGAGCGGGAGCGGACGAGCTGCATGACGATCCACGGCCGGCCGTCCTCCTCGACGACGTCGTGGATGACGACCACCGACGGATGGTCGAGCCGCCCGGCCGCCCTGGCCTCGCGGATGGTGCGGCGGTTGAGCTCGGCTCGCTTGGCGTCGCCGACCCCGGTGTAGCGGACCTCCTTGATCGCCACCGTACGGTCGAGCAACTCGTCGTAGGCCCGCCAGACCACCCCCATGCCGCCCTCGCCGATGGGCTCGACGAGGCGGTAACGATTGCTGACGTGCACGCCGCGCAGCCTACTTCTTCGGCGAGAACGTCGCGCAGAAGCCTTCGAAGAAGTGGAGGTCGTCCTTCCAGTGGCTGTTCAGGGTGTGCCAGTAGATCGCGTACGCCTTGCCGTCCTCGGCGATGAACCCCCGGTAGCGGATGCGGGACTTGCCCGTCTGCGTGGGCCAGATGAAGTCCCAGTCGGCCGCCGCCTTGCCGTACTTGACCTCCTTGATGCTGAGCTTCTTGTAGCCGCCGAAGCGGTTCTTCAGCCGCGACTCCAGCTTCTTCCAGCCTTTCAGCGGGTCCTTGCCCAGCTTGGAAGCCCGCTCGATGCGGACGTGCGCGTTGGGCGCCCCGCCGGGGCCCTTGTACTCGACGCCGCTGCCGACCATTCCGGAACGCTGCCACTCGTCCCAGCCCTTGGGCAGGCCGATGGAGAAGCCGAGCTTGTTGTCCGTTTGCCTCTTCCAGCCGGACGGCAACGCGGGCTCGGCCTCCTTGGTCTCCTCGGGCTCGGCCGTGGGGCTCGCCGCCTGGGTCGGGGACTGGGTCGGGGACTGGCTCGGGGACGCGTCCTCCTCCTCATCGGAGGGAGTGGCCGACGGGGACGCAGGGGGAGTCTTCGGAGCGGACGCGCTGGGCCCGGTCGGGACCGTGCTGGCGACCGCCGCCTGGGCGCCCTCGCCATCCAAGTCCTCGGGCGCGGAACGCAGGCCGAGATAGCCGCCCACGCCCGCGACCAGCAGGACGGCCACGGCCGCCGCGACCACCGTGATCATGCGCCGCGGCTCGCCCTTGGACGCACTCAGCGTGGACTCGCCGGTCGGCCCCGACGGCGGGTGCTGCGGCTCCGCGGTGGGCGCCTGGGACAGGCGCACGCCGGTCTCGGGAACGTTCTCAGCGGCGGGCGCGGCCTGCGCGCGGGCGCTCGCGAGGTTCGGGTCGGTGGGGGTGTCGTCCTCCACCGGCGCGTACGGCCGCCGCGCCTTGGCGGGGCCGGGCCGCTTCGGCTTCGGAGGCGCCTGACCCTGCGCCTGACCCTGCGCCTGGCTCTGCGCCTGGCTCTGCGCCTGGCTCTGCGCCTGACTCTGGGCGGGACGCTTGGCCGGCTCCGGCACCCGCAGCTCCTGCTCGGGCGGGAACTGCGCCGCGGGGAACTGGGCGGTGGGGAACTGGGCGGTGGGCGGCGCGCTCGGCTGCGAGAAGCCCGCGATGGCCGCGCGCAGCATGCGCTGCGTCTCCTCGTACGTCAGCCGCTGCACCGGTTCCTTGACCAGCAACCCCATGATCACGTCGGTCAGCGGGCCCGCGTGCGGCGCGGGGTCGGGCTCGTCCGTCAGCACGGCGTGCATGGTCGCCAGCGCCATGCCGCGCTCGTGCGGCGAGCGGCCCTCGACCGCCGTGTAGAGGGTGGCGCCCAGCGACCACAGGTCCGACTCGCGCCGCGCGGGCAGGCCCTTGAGCCGCTCGGGCGCGATGAACGCCGGCGTGCCCGCCAGGCCCGTCACCGTGAGCTGCGTCTCGGTCTCCAGCGTGGCGATGCCGAAGTCGGTCAGCACCACCCTGCCGTCGTCGGCCAGCAACACGTTCTCGGGCTTGACGTCCCGATGCAGCACCCCCGCCTCATGGGCGCGGTGCAGGGCGTCGAGCACGGCCAGCCCGATCTCCGCCACCCGCTTGGGCGGCAAGGGACCGTCCTGCTTGATCACCGCGCCGAGCGAGCGCGACTGGACCAGCTGCATGACGATCCAGGGCCGGTCGTCCTCCTCGATCACGTCGTGCACGACGATCACGTTGGGATGCTCGAACCTCGCCGCCGCCCTCGCCTCGCGCATCGTGCGCCGGTTCAGCAGCTGCACCTCCTCGCCGAGGGCGGCGGCGTACCTGACCTCCTTGACCGCCACCGTGCGGTCCAAGAGCTCGTCGTAGGCACGCCAGACGATGCCCATCCCGCCCCTGCCGATGGGTTCCTGCAGCTGGTAGCGGCCGGCGATGCGGCGTCCCTCCTGCTTGCGATCCGACATCAACGGCCTCAAACCCTCCTCTAGGCCAAGAAATACTCCCATAGGCAGGGATCATCGGCGACTCGCTCGAAGGCCACTCCGTCATGCGAGAAGTGCCGCCCAGCAGGTGGAGGCGGGGGTGTAAGGTTCAGATATGACTTGTCGTCGCTACGCGTTTACCGAGCCGGCTCCGGGAGAGCCGGTCGTCAGCTAGCGACCACCTGGAGTCGGCACGAGGCAGAGACCATCGTCTCTGCCTTTTTTCGTTCCCCCGCCGGCTCCAGGGGCCGGCCGAATGAGGAGCCGGGATGTCATCGACTTTGGAGCGGCAGGCGATCACGCTGGGCGGCCTGCCTGTGGGTGAAGGGCGCCCCGCGATCATCGCCACCCGCGTCAGCCTGCGCGGACGACGGGCCCACGACGCGACCTCGGCACCGCCCCCGGTGTCGCCCCCGGTGCCGCCCGCTGCGGGGCCTGATGGGCGGTCCGCCGGGCTCGCCCAGGGGGTCACGCTCGTTGAGCCGGCCACCGCGGCGGACCTGCCGGCGATCGCCGCGCACGCCGATGCGGTCGTCGTGGGGGCGTCGTGGACGCGGGACATCCCGCTCGTCCGGGCGGCGGCCGGGACGGGGCTGCCGGTCGTCGTGGAGCGGCGGCCGGGGGCGTCCATCGAGGAGTGGCTGGGGCTGGCCGGCTACTGCGCCGTCGAGGGCGACGGGCGGGTGATCCTGTGCGAGGGCGGGCGGCCCGATCTGGGTCTCGTACGCGCGGCGCGGGCCGCGTCAGGGCGTCCCGTGCTCGTGGACGTCACCGGCGGCCCGGAGCTCGCCGCCGCGGCCGTCGCCGCCGGGGCGGACGGGCTGGTGGCCGGCCCCGAGGGCCGCGCGCTCGCGGAGGAGGCCGTCACCGTCGCCGGCGGGCTGCTGCGTCCCGAGTCGCCCGCCACGCTGCCCGAGTGCCGCGCCGCGATCGACCGGGTGGACGCCGCCCTGGCCACGCTGCTCGAACGCCGGGTGGAGCTGGCGGGCATCGTGCAGCGCATCAAGCCGGTGGGCGGCTTCGCAGGACGCGACATGGACCGCGAACGCGCCCTGGTCGCCAGAATGGCCAAGCGCGCCCCGTCACTCGGCGAACCCGGCCTCACCCCGATCATGAACGCCGTCATCGAGGCGGGCCTCCACCTCGCGGAGCGCCGCACCACCCCCTGACCCGCGCTGACGCCTTCTGACGGGCCCTTCCGCCGCAGGGGGCTGCGCGCCGCGCCGCCCAGTGACCGCCCAGTGATCGCCCCGCGACAGTCCCCTGACCGCCCCCTGATCGCCCCCTGATCGCCACGGCGACCCCTGCGGGTCAGCCGGGGGTCGGCTGGGAGAGCTGGAGGTTGTTCAGCGGGCGGCCGGGGCCGTCGGCGATCTGTTCGATGATCAGCTCGGCGAAGCGGCGGTAGCCGTCGCCGGTCGGGTGGTAGCTGCGGGCGTTGACGCGCAGCTCGCCCACCTCCATGGCGAGCCCGTTCAGGTACGGCGCGGGCTGCCCGACCTCGTGCCCGCTGAACGCCTCGTAGGCGTCGACGTACTCGGCGCTGCCGGGGGCGCCGAACGCGGCGATCGTCCGGTCGAAGTCCTTCACCACGGACCCGACCGTGTCGTTGAGCCGCCGCGTCACGCCGTTGAGCCACCGCTGGTCGGCCGCGCTCAGATTGTCGACGGTGGCCACCGGGTCCTGGGGGAACGGCCGCGGGTAGCCGAGCACGATCACCCGCGCCTGCGGAGCACGCACGCGCAGCTCCCTGAGCACCTGCAGCACGCTCGTGCGCAGCTCGTCGATGCGCCGGTTGACCGCGGTCTCCTGATCGACGCAGGCCGACGACCAGGGCAGCTTGACGATGCACCCGGTCAGCACCTTGGTGAAGCCGGCGTCGTTGCCGCCGATGCTGAGCGTGACCAGGCTGGCGCCCGGCCCGACCCGGCTGACCTGGGGCGGCTGGCCGTGCTGCCCCGCGAGGAGCTGGCGGGTGGTGGCGCCGCTGCAGGCGTAGAAGGCGGTGCCGCCGCCGAAGCGGTAGGTCTCGGCGACGAGCGGCACGTACGAGCCGGTGGCCCGGTGGCAGCGGTCGGCGCCCTCGTTGACCGGCTGCCTGTCGAGGTCGTAGACCCCCTCGCCGGAGGAGTAGGAGTCGCCCAGCGCGACGTAGGCGCCGCTCTGGGCGGCCTGTAAGGCGGTCAGGCGGGTCACCCGAGGCAGGTCGCCCGCGGGCGAGCCGGGCGGGCAGCCCGCGTCGAGCACCGCGCAGGCGAGCTTCGGATAGACCCCCAGGGGCAGGCAGGCCAGCGCGAGCGCCACGCCGATCGCGACCGCCACTCCGGCCCTGATGAGCGACCCCCTGGTGCCGCGTCCAGCCTCGTCCAGCACGACCTCCCCGAGCGGCGTCTTCTCACGACTGCGCCATCGAGACTACCCAGCCGATCACCGGCCCGGGTATGGCCGGGCGGGTCAGGCCCTGGGCACGGCGGCGCGACGGCGGCGTACCATCCGCCAGCCGAAGGCGATGCCGACGGCGAGCACCGGGATGAGGAGGAAGGCGACGAGCTGGTCCTCGTCGGCGAACGGCATCAGCAGCACCACCAGCGCGAGGAACCCGAGCGTCAGCCAGTTGGTGTAGGGCGAGCCGGGCATCGGGAAGGTGGAGCGGTGGCCGGAGCGGCGCAGGCGGATCTGGCACCACACCAGCACGCCCCACGTGGTGATGACGCCGAGCGAGGCGCAGGCGGTGGCGATGTTGAAGGCCCGCTCGGGCAGGAAGTAGAACAGCGCCACCCCGGCCAGCAGCATCGACGCGGTGAACAGGATGCCGCCCATCGGCACGTGGCGGGAGCTGAGCACGCCGGTGAAGCCGGGCGCCTCCTCCTTCATGGCCATCGAGCGCAGGATGCGGCCGGTGGCGTACAGGCCGGAGTTGCAGGACGACAGGGCGGCGGTGATCACGACGAGGTTCATCGCGTCGGCGGCCCAGGGCACGCCGAGGCCGGCGAAGACGGTGACGAAGGGGGAGGTGCCCGCGCTGTAGGCGGTCCACGGCAGGACCATGCAGAGCAGCGCGACCGAGCCGACGTAGAAGACCGCGATGCGCCACACGACGCCGTTGATCGCGCGGGGCATGATCTCGTGCGGCCTGGCCGTCTCGCCGGCGGCGATGCCGACCAGCTCGATCGAGGCGTACGCGAACACGACCGACTGCAGGCTCATCAGCACCAGCGGGAACCCGGTCGGGAAGAACCCGCCGTGCGCGACCATGTTGTGCGGCCCCGCGTCGCCGACCGCGAACACCACCAGCACCAGCCCCACGACCAGGAAGGTCGTGATGGCCAGCACCTTGAGCAGCGCGAACCAGAACTCCAGCTCGCCGAACAACCGCACCGACAGCAGGTTGACGGTCATGACGATGCCGAGCGCGATCAGCGCCGTCAGCCACTGCGGCCAGGCGGGCGCCCAGTAGTAGATGTACGCGGCGATCGCCGTCAGCTCGGCGATGCCGGTGAAGGCCCAGTTGATCCAGTACATCCAGCCGCTGGCGAACGCGGCCCATGGGCCGATGAACTCGCCGGCGTACTCGACGAACGAGCCCGAGACGGGGCGGTAGAGGACCAGCTCGCCGAGGGCCCGCATGACGAAGAAGGCGGCCAGCCCGGCGGCGGCGTAGGAGAGAACGAGCCCGGGGCCGGCGGCGGCCAGGCGGCCGCCCGCGCCCAGGAACAGGCCGACGCCGATCGCCCCGCCGATGGCGATCATCTGGACCTGCCGGTTGCCCAGCGCCTTTCGGTATCCCTCGTCCGTCTCCGTGCGCACCGCGTCACTCCTCGACTACTTAAGGTGACTTCCGAGGGTATCGGGTGCAGCGGGTACGGGTGGCCCTCGGCACGCCGTTCCTGAGGCCGCAGGACCTGTCGGTGGCGCGGATTAAAGTCGGATCCGCACGTCCGTTCAGCCGGCTGGGAGGCGCGGTTCCATGTCGTCCAGTGACTCGTTCGTTCACCTGCACGTCCACACCGAATACTCGATGCTGGACGGAGCGGCCCGGCTCAAGCAGATGTTCGAGCTGGTCGGCGAGCTGGGCATGCCGGCGATCGCCATCACCGACCACGGCAACATGCACGGCGCCTACGACTTCTACAAGCAGGCCACGGCGGCCGGAGTCAAGCCGGTCATCGGCATCGAGGCCTATGTGGCGCCCGAGTCGCGCCACACCAAGCGGCCGGTGCTGTGGGGCGAGCCGCACCAGCGCAAGGACGACGTCTCGGCGGGCGGCCACTACACCCACATGACGATCTGGGCCCGCGACAAGACCGGCCTGCACAACCTCATGCGGCTGTCCTCGCGCGCCTACACCGAGGGCTTCGTGCGCAAGTGGCCCCGCATGGACGCCGAGCTGATCGCCGAGCACGCCGAGGGCCTCATGGCCACCACCGGCTGTCCCTCGGGCGAGGTGCAGACCAGGCTGCGGCTCGGCCAGGACGAGGAGGCGCTCAAGGCCGCGGCGAAATACCAGGACATCTTCGGCAAGGACAACTTCTTCCTGGAGATCATGGACCACGGCCTCGACATCGAGCGCCGCGTCCGCGACGGCCTGACCCGCATCAGCAGCCGGCTCGGCATCCCGCCGCTGGTCACCAACGACTCCCACTACACCCACGAGTCCGACGCCGCCTCCCACGACGCGCTGCTCTGCATCCAGACCGGCAGGCAGCTGTCCGACCCCGACCGCTTCCGCTTCGACGGCACCGGCTACTACCTCAAGAGCGCCGGCGAGATGCGCGCGGTCGACTCCTCCGAGCTGTGGGCGGAGGGTTGCCGCAACACGCTGCTGGTGGCCGAGAAGGTCGATCCGAGCGGGTTCTTCGAGCACAAGAACCTCATGCCGACGTTCCCCGTCCCCGACGGCATGACCGAGAGCGAGTTCTTCCGCAAGACCGTCTGGGAGGGCATGGCCCGCCGCTGGCCCGAGGGCTACGACGAGCAGCACCGCAGGCAGGCCGAATATGAGATCGGCATCATCGAGCAGATGGGCTTCCCGAGCTACTTCCTCGTGGTGGCCGACTTCATCATGTGGGCCAAGCAGCAGGGCATCCCGGTCGGGCCCGGGCGCGGCTCTGCGGCGGGGTCGCTGGTGGCGTACGCGATGGGCATCACCGACCTCGACCCCATCCCGCACGGCCTGATCTTCGAGCGGTTCCTCAACCCCGAGCGCGTGTCGATGCCCGACGTCGACATCGACTTCGACGAACGCCGGCGGGGCGACGTGATCCGCTACGTCACCGAGCGGTGGGGCGCCGACAAGGTGGCCATGATCGCCACGTTCGGCACCATCAAGGCCAAGGCCGCCATCAAGGACGCGGGGCGCGTGCTGGGCTACCCCTACGCGCTCGGCGACCGGGTCTCCAAGGCGTTCCCGCCCGCGGTCATGGGCAAGGACATCCCGCTGGCCGGCATCTTCGACCCCGATCACCCGCGCTACGCCGAGGCGGGCGAGCTGCGCCGCCTCTACGACGAGGACCCCGACGTCAAGGCCACGATGGACCTCGGGAGGGGCCTCGAGGGCCTGATCAGGCAGACCGGCGTGCACGCGGCCGGCGTGATCATGTCGCGCGAGGTGCTGACCGACCACGTCCCGATCATGCGCCGCGACTCCGACGGCGCGATCATCACGCAGTTCGACTATCCGACGTGTGAGACGCTCGGCCTGCTCAAGATGGACTTCCTGGGCCTGCGCAACCTCACCATCATGGACGACTGCCTCAAGCTGATCGAGTCCACGACGGGCGAGAAGGTCGATCTGCCCGCGCTGCCGCTCGACGACCGCAAGAGCTACGAGCTGCTGGCCAAGGGCGACACACTGGGCGTCTTCCAGCTCGACGGCGGCGGCATGCGCTCGCTGCTGCGCCTCATGCGTCCCGACAACTTCGAGGACATCTCCGCCGCGCTCGCCCTCTACCGCCCCGGCCCGATGGGCGCCAACTCCCACACCAACTACGCACTGCGCAAGAACGGCCAGCAGGAGATCACGCCCATCCACCCCGAGCTGGCGAAGCCGCTCGAGGACATCCTCGACACGACCTATGGCCTGATCATCTACCAGGAGCAGGTCATGGCCATCGCCCAGCGGGTGGCCGGCTACTCCCTGGGCGCCGCCGACCTGCTGCGCCGCGCGATGGGCAAGAAGAAGAAGGCGGAGCTCGACAAGCAGTACGCCACCTTCGAGCAGGGCATGAAGGACAACGGCTTCTCCGACGGGGCCGTCAAGGCGCTGTGGGACATCCTGCTGCCGTTCTCCGACTACGCCTTCAACAAGGCCCACACGGCCGCCTACGGCCTCATCGCCTACTGGACGGCCTACCTCAAGGCCAACCACCCGGCGGCCTACATGGCGGCGCTGCTGACCTCGGTCAAGGACGACAAGGACAAGTCGGCCCTCTATCTCAACGAGTGCCGCCGCATGGGCATCAAGGTCCTGCCGCCCGACGTCAACGACTCCGACTTCGACTTCACGCCGCGCGGCGCCGACATCCGCTTCGGCCTGTCGGCCATCCGCAACGTCGGCGCGAACGTGGTCGACGGCATCATCGCCGCCCGCAGGAGCAAGGGCCGCTTCACCGGCTTCTCCGACTTCCTGCGCAAGGTGCCCGCCGTGGTGTGCAACAAGCGGGTGATCGAGTCGCTGGTCAAGGCGGGCGCGTTCGACTCGCTCGGGCATCGGCGCAAGGGCCTGGTCATGGTGCACGAGCAGGCCGTCGACGCGATCATCGACATCAAGAGGAACGAGGCCATCGGCCAAGACTCGCTGTTCGGGGCGCTCGACGCGGGCGAGGATCAGACGTTCGACGTGCAGATCCCGCCGGGGGAGTGGGACAAGACCACGCTGCTGCAGTTCGAGCGGGAGATGCTCGGCCTCTACGTCTCCGACCACCCGCTGTTCGGCGTCGAGCACGTCCTGGCCGCGGGGGCCGACTGCTCGATCGCGGCCGTGCAGGACGACAGCCGCCCCGACGGGCAGGTGGTGACCGTGGGCGGCATCCTCAGCGGGGTGCAGCGCAAGGTCACCAAGAAGGGCGACACCTGGGTGCTGACCCAGCTGGAGGACCTCGCGGGCTCGATCGAGGTGATGATCTTCCCGTCGGCCTATCAGCTGTGCTCGACGATCCTGGCCGAGGACGCGATCGTGTTCGTCAAGGGCCGCATCGACAAGCGGGAGGACGTCGCGAAGATCATCGCCATGGAGGTGACCGCGCCCGACCTCACCCAGGAGGCGGGCGGTCCCGTGCTGGTCAGCCTGCCGCTGACGCGCTGCACGCCGCCCGTCGTGGGCCGGCTGAAGGAGATACTCACCACCCACCCCGGCACGTCCGAGGTGCACCTCCAGGTGCGCAACGGGCCCAGGACGACGGTGCTGCGGGTGGACGACCGGCTGCGGGTCACGCCGTCGCCGGCGCTCATGGGCGACCTCAAGCAGCTCCTCGGCCCGGCCTGCCTCAACGCGT
Source organism: Nonomuraea sp. NPDC004580 (assembly GCF_040609855.1). Lineage (NCBI taxonomy): Bacteria > Bacillati > Actinomycetota > Actinomycetes > Streptosporangiales > Streptosporangiaceae > Nonomuraea > Nonomuraea sp. NPDC004580. The sequence continues at coordinate 96,141 of NZ_JBEXLH010000023.1, forward strand.
GAGCGGCCTTCCGCAGCCCTCGCCGTCGCCCGCCCGCCACGCGTAGGGGAGGATCACCACGTGAGCGAACTGCACTACCTGACCGCGACCGAGCTGGCCCGACTGATCACGACCAGGCAGGTGAGCGCCGTGGAGGTCCTGCGCGCCCATCTCGACCGCATCGACAAGGTCAACCCGGCCGTCAACGCCGTCGTCACCCTCGCCGCCGGCCACGCGCTCGAAGCCGCCGAGGCGGCCGACCGGGCCCTGGCGGCCGGCGAGCCCACCGGGCCGCTGCACGGGGTGCCGGTCGCGCACAAGGACCTGCACGACACCGCCGGCATCCGCACGACCTACGGCTCGCCGCTGTTCGCCGAGCACGTGCCCGAGCGCGACGACCTGATGGTGCGCCGGCTGCGCGCGGCCGGCGCGATCACCGTCGGCAAGACCAACACCCCCGAGTTCGGCACCGGCTCCCACACGGTCAACGAGGTGTTCGGCGCCACCAGGAACCCCTACGACCTGTCGAAGTCGGCTGGAGGCAGCAGCGGGGGAGCGGCGGTCGCGCTGGCCACCGGCATGGTCGCGCTGGCCGACGGCTCCGACATGGGCGGCTCCCTGCGCAACCCGGCCTCGTTCTGCAACGTCGTCGGGCTGCGGCCGACGCCGGGGCGCGTGCCCGCGCCGTCCGACACGGCCGCCTGGTACACGCTGTCGGTGCCGGGGCCGATGGCGCGCACGGTCGAGGACGTCACACTCATGCTCGGGGCCGTCGCCGGGTTCGACCGGCGCTCGCCGTACGCGATCAAGGAGGTGTTCGCGCCCGAGCCGGAGCAGGGCGTGGCCGGGCTGCGGGTGGCGTGGAGCCCCGACCTGGGCGGGCTGCCGGTCGATGCGCGCACGGCGGCGGTCACCGCGACCGCGCCCGCCGTGTTCGAGGGGCTCGGCGCCCGCGTCGAGCAGGTCGAGCTCGACCTGGAGGGCGCCGACGACGCGTTCAGGACCTACCGTGCCTGGTTCTACCTGCTGGCCCACGGCGACAAGAGCGGTCTCGGCCCCAACACCGCCTGGAACGTCGAGCAGGGCCGCAAGGTCACCGGCGCCGACCTGGCCAGGGCCGAGATCGCGCGCAGCCGCCTCTACCAGCGCATGGCCGCCTTCTTCGACACCTACGACGTGCTGATCGCGCCGGTCAGCCAGGTGCCGCCGTTCCCCGTCGAGCATCCGCACGTCAGCGAGATCAACGGTCACAAGCTGCCCGACTACCTGTCGTGGATGCGCTCGGCGTACTGGGTCAGCGTGCTGCACGCGCCCGCCGCGTCGGTGCCCGCCGGGTTCACCCCCGAGGGGCTGCCGGTGGGCGTGCAGATCATCGGACGGCCGTTCGAGGACGCCAGGGTGCTGCGGGTGGCGCGGGCGTTCGAGCTCGCCACGGGCCACGGCAGGCGGCGGCCCGAGCTCTAGCGCCAGCCGCCGGTGTGCAGGCTGCCCGGCTCGATCCCGTACGGCTGCCGCAGCGGCGACTCGCGGTAGCCGTGCATGCCTTCGAGCAGCGCGAAGAACCCCACGGCGAGCAGCGGCCAGCACACCAGCACGCCCTTGGCGGTCAGCTCCAGCGCGCCGGGGACGATCGACACCCCGGGCGCGGCGTTCGCCGCCACGGCGGCCTCCACCGTGACCGCCCCGATCGTCACCGAGGACCCGATCCAGAGCGTCAGGAACGCCGCGAGCACCCCGCCCGCGCAGAGCCCGAGCAGCACCGGCAGCATCCACCGCCGCGCGATGAACCAGGCGACGCCGCCGCACGCCAGCCCGAGCCCGCCGGTGATCACCGCGAACCAGCCGTCGGCCGCGATCAGCGCCTGCGTGGTGGGGTCGGCGAGCACCGGCTCGTCCTGCCCGACGACCTGGTAGGGGGCCCGGGGCGTCAGCCCGGACCAGAGCAGGCCGGCGGCGGCTCCGAGAGTGGCGAGAGTGAGGACAGTTACCGCAAAGGCGCGTACTTCCCTCGCCACGCGACTCCCCCTCACATGTACGTCCGAATCAGCTTGATGGTATCTCCCGGTTAGGCTCACTTCGTGATTGCAGAAGAGGTCTGGCAGATAGAACCCTCCGGCCCCCTCCGGGGTGACGTCGAAGTACGCGGTTCCAAGAACGGCGTGTCCAAGCACATGGTCGCCGCCATGCTCGGCGACGGCGAGAGCAGCATCCACAACGCCCCCGAGGTCGGCGAGGTCGAGATCACCGCCGCCATGCTGCGCGCCCTGGGCATCGACGTCGAGATCTCCCGTACGGAGATCAGGATCGAGCGGGGCGCGGCGATCGAGCCCCGGGTGCCCGACGCGTTCACCGGCCTGAACCGCATCCCCATCCTCATGCTCGGCCCCCTGCTGCACCTGGCGGGTGAGGCGTTCGTGCCGCTGGTCGGCGGCGACCCCATCGGGCGGCGGCCGGTCAACTTCCACGTGGACGCGCTGCGCGCCATGGGCGCCGAAGTGGAGGTGCAGGACGCCGGCATCTACGCCAAGGCGGGCCGGCTGCACGGCACCCGCATCGAGCTGCCGTACCCGAGCGTGGGCGCCACCGAGACCGTGCTGATGTCGGCGGTGCTGGCCGACGGCAAGACCGTGCTGAAGAACGCCGCCACCGAGCCGGAGGTGGTGGAGCTGGCGCTGTTCCTGCAGCGGATGGGGGCGCGGATCGAGCTGTCGCCCGACCGCAGGATCGTCATCGAGGGCGTCGAACGCCTGCGCGGCGCCTCCACCTGGCTGACCGGTGACCGCATCGAGGCGTTCTCCTACCTCGCGGCGGGGCTGATCACCCAGGGCGAGGTACGCGTGCACGGCTGCCCCCAGGACCGCCTCGTCACCGCCATCACCACGCTGGCCAGGATGGGCGCCAGGTTCGACATCAACGACGAGTACCTGTGCGCCACCGCGCCGCCCGAGGGCCTGCGCTCGGCGGCCGTGCAGACCGACACCCACCCCGGCTTCATGACCGACTGGCAGACGCCGCTCATGGTGCTGTTCACCCAGAGCCAGGGCATGTCCGTGCTGCACGAGACGGTCTTCGAGAACCGCCTGGTGTACGTGCCCGCGCTGCAGAAGATGGGCTGCGAGATCGAGGTGTTCGACCAGTGCCTCGGCGGCCCTGCCTGCCGCTACCACGACACCAACGCCCGCCACTCGGCGGTCGTGCGCGGCGTGTCCAAGCTCAGGGGCGCCGACGTGACGCTGCCCGACATCAGGGCCGGCTTCTCGGCCGTGCTGGCCGCCGCCGTCGCCGACGGCCCCTCCACGCTGCGCGGCGTGCACCACATCGAACGCGGCTACCACCGGCCGTTCGAGCAGTTCGCCTCCCTCGGTCTGAACATCCGCAGGCAACGGTAAAGAGCTCGCAGCCGGGCGTTTGCCGCTGATCGGGACGTCGTACACATCTGACGTGAGCGTACTCAGATCCATCGGGGCTCTCGGGCTGGCGGGGGCGCTGGGCGGGCTGCTGGCGGCCGCGCTGGCCGTCCCGGTGGTGAGCGGGGGCGGCCTCGCGGCGAAGAACGCCGTCAACTCCTTCGTGGACCTGCCCCCCGCCCCGCGCGAGGAGCAGCTCGCCCAGGTGACCAGGCTGCTCGACAGGAACGGCCGGCCGTTCGCGCAGTTCTACGAGGCCAACAGGACGACCGTGCGGCTCGGCGCGGTCGCGCCCGTGATGCGCCAGGCCATCGTGGCGATCGAGGACGCCCGCTTCTACGAGCACGGCGGCCTCGACGTCAGGGGCACGCTGCGGGCGCTGCTCACCAACACCCAGGCGGGCGGCATCCGGCAGGGCGGCTCGTCCCTGACCCAGCAGCTCGTCAAGAACATCCTGGTGGAGAGCGCGCGCACCGACGCCGAGCGCGACAAGGCCCGCGCGCCCAACCTGGCCCGCAAGATCAACGAGCTGCGGCTGGCGCTCGCGCTGGAGCGCAAGTACCGCAAGGACGAGATCCTGGAGCGCTATCTCAACATCGCCTACTTCGGGGCGGGCGCCCACGGCGTGCAGGCGGCGGCCAGGCGCTTCTTCTCCACCTCCGCCGCCCGGCTCACGCTCACCCAGGCGGCCACGCTGGCGGGGGCGGTGCGCATGCCGTACTCGACCGATCCCTCGCTGGGGAGCGCGCACCGCGAGCGGCTCAAGGGGCGGCGCGACCTCGTGCTCGACCGCATGGCCGGGCTCAAGCTGATCAGCCAGCAGGAGGCGGCGCAGGCCAAGAGCTCGCCGCTCGGGCTGCGGCTGCGGCCCGAGCCAGGCGGCTGCGCCCAGTCCGAGTACCCCTTCTACTGCCTGTACGTCCAGCAGGAACTGCTCACCAACCCTGTCTTCGGCAACACCGCCGCCGAGCGGCGCCGCCGCATGGCCAAGGGCGGCATGGTGGTCAGGACCAGCCTCGACCCCGTCGCCCAGCGCGCCGCCGAGCAGGCCATCCGCCGGCACGTCTCGCCCGAGGACACCGAGGTGGCCGCCGAGGCCATGGTCGAGCCGGGGACCGGCCGCATCAGGGCGATGGCCGCGAGCAAGCGCTTCGGCCGCAACCCGGGCGACCGCAAGAACGGCCCCAGGACCACCTTCAACCTGCCCGCAGACGTCGCCCACGGGGGCGGGCAGGGCTTCCAGGCGGGCTCGACGTTCAAGGTGTTCACCCTGGCCACCGCCTTGCAGCAGGGCTGGCGCTTCGGCGACGGCTTCCAGACGCCCGGCGCCCTGTCGCCGTCCCAGGGCTACCGGAACTGTGCCGGCCGCTCCGTCAACGACCCCGGCACGCGCATCACCAACGCCAGCGGCGAGGGCGACGGCGGGCCGCACAGCATCGAGACCGGCACCTGGAAGTCGGTCAACATCTTCTACATGATGCTGGAGCGCAAGGTCGGGCTCTGCAACGTCGTCAAGACCGCGAAGAAGCTCGGCGTCGTCAGGGCCGACGGGGCGCCGCTGCGGGAGGTGCCGACGTTCACGCTCGGCATCAACGAGATGGACCCGGTGACGGTGGCGGCCTCCTTCGCGGCCTTCGCCGCGCGCGGGCTCTACTGCCGGCCGCTCGCCATCGTGGAGATCACCGGCAGGGACGGGCGGCGTACGCACGTGCCGCCCTCCTGCGAGCAGGCCATCGAGCAGCGCGTCGCCGACGCCGTCAACCACGTGCTGACCGGCGTCTTCGACAAGGGCACCATGCAGGGGCAGAGCATCGGGCGGCCGGCCGCGGGCAAGACCGGCACCAACAACGGCTACACCTCCGCGTGGTTCGCCGGGCACACGCCCGACCTGGCGGCGGCGGTCAGCGTGGGGGACATCAGGGGGTCGTACAAGTTCCCGCTGCGGGGCGTGCAGATCGGTGACCGGCATTACGGGGCGGTGCAGGGGGCGTCGCTGCCGGGGCCGATCTGGGTGGAGTCGATGCGGCTGGCCTTGCGCAGTACGGAGCCGCGTGGCTTCCCCCAACCCGACATGTCCCGCTTCGGCGGCGGCCACACGCCCGGCCTGGAACAGGCCCTGGCCGACGAGGAACGCAGGAAGCGCGGCACCCACCCGTTCCTGCGCCGCCACCGCCGTCTGTTCGAGTGGCTGATGGGCCAGGACGAAGTGATCTCCCCACGGCAGGGCCGCACGGAGCTCACCTTCGACTGGCCCCCACGCGACCGCCATCGCCCGGCCACCCACACCCCACAAGGGGTCTCTCCGGGAGGGGCACCGGCTCCCGGGAGGGCCCCGGCTCCAGGAAGGGCGCAGGCTCCAGAAAGGGCGCAGGCCCCGGCTCCCGCGCGCCCGCCGGCCCGCTCCCAGCCCGCGCGTCCCCAGCCGGCTGGGAGGGCGCAGGCTCCGGACAGGGCGCAGGCTCCTGGGAGGGAGGCCCCGGCTCCCGCGCGCCCTCCGGCTCGTCAGCCCGCCCGTCCCCAGCCGGCCCGGCAGGACGGCTCCGCCGGTCGCGTTCAGCCGCAGGGGTCGGGCGAGGGCCCAGGTCGTTCTCAGCCGTCTGGACGGTCGCGTCCCGACGGTCAGGACGGCGCTCATCATCCAGGGCGTGATCGTCCCGGAGGGAACGGGGGGCCGCCGCAGGCTCATCGGCCCGGGTGACGTGCCCTCACATCAGGCGGATTTGCCGATGGGGGCCGTCACGGCGCGGGTGAGGGTGATGAGGTTGGCGGGGGCGGTTTCGAGCTGAAGGCCGCGTTTGCCGGCGGAGAAGTAGATCGTGTCGAAGTCGAGGGCTGAGGAGTCGACCACCGTGGGGAGCTGTTTGCGCTGGCCCAGCGGGCTGATGCCGCCGACGACGTAACCCGTGACGCGCTCGACCTTGGCGGCCTCGGCCATCGCGGCCCGCTTGCCGCCGAGCGCGCCGGCCAGCGCCTTGAGGTCGAGCTTGCCCGCGACGGGCACGACGGCCACGGCCAGCCCGCCCTCGACCTCGGCGACCAGCGTCTTGAAGATCCGCTCGTAGGGGACGCCGAGCGCGTCGGCGGCCTCCTCGCCGTAGGCCTGCGCGTCGGGGTCGTGGTCGTAGGGGTGGAGCGTGAACTCGGCCTTGGCCCTGGTCAGCGCCATGGTGGCCGGAGTGCCGCCCTTACCTTTGGGTTTGCTCACGACACCTCAGTGTAGCGAATCTACAATGTAAAGGCCCGGCCGGGGGTGTACCCGAACGCCTTCCTGAACACGTCGATGAACGCGCTCGCCGACCCCCAGCCGCACCGGTGGGCGACCGCCGTCACCGGCACCCCTTCGGCCAGCAGCAGGAGCGCGTGGTGCAGCCGGAGCTGGGTGCGCCACTGCGGAAAGCTCATGCCGAGCTCGGCCCGGCACAGGCGGGCGAGCGTGCGCTCGCTGGTGCCGGCGCGGGCGGCGAGCCTGGCCAGCGTGCTGGTGTCGGCGGGGTCGCGGTGCAGGGCGGCGCAGACGGCGGCCAGCCGGGGGTCGCGCGCGGTGGGCAGGTGCAAGGGCTGCTCGGGGGCGCGCCGGAGCTGGTCGAGGAGGACGGCGAGAAGCCGGTCGCGCTCGGGCTCGGGCACGGGAGGCTCGCCGGTGTAGGCGATGATCAGCTCGCGGAGGAGGGGCCCGACGGCGAGCACGGCGGGCCTGGCCAGGCGCGGCGGGTTGCCGGTGAGGCCGACGAGGCGCAGGTCGGTGTCGCCGTGGGCGCGATGCTCGTGCACGGTGCCCGCGGGCACCCAGATGGCCCGGTTGGCGGGGGCGACCCAGGTGCCGGCGTCGGTGGTGACGGACAGGACGCCGCGGCAGGCGTACACGATCTGGTGGGTGTCGTGCCGGTGGGCGTCGATGCCGGCGCCCGAGGTCAGGGGACGGCGTCCCGTGGGGGCCTCGGGCAGGTGGCGGATTTCCGACATGATTTGGCATTTTATCGGAAGCGTGCCAGCGGCGTCCGCAGGAATCATCGAAGACGTGAAGCGCATCCCCATGCTCGCCGCCGGCCATGCCTGCGTGGACTTCTACCAGGGCGCGGTCCCGGCGCTCGTGCCGTTCCTGGTGGCCGGGCGCGGTTACGGGTACGTCGCGGTGTCCGGCATCGTGCTGGCCGCCACGCTGCTGTCGTCGATCGTGCAGCCGCTGTTCGGAGTGCTGACGGACCGGTGGCGGATGCCATGGCTGATCCCGGTGAGCATGGTGGTGTCGGGGCTGGGGGTGGCGGCGGGGGGTTTGTCCGACTCGTACGCGCTGACCTGGCTGGCGGTGGCACTGTCCGGACTCGGCGTGGCCGCGTACCACCCGGAGGCGGCCCGCCTGGCGCGGATCGCGAGCGAGGGCGGCCACGTGCGGATGAGCTGGTTCTCCCTCGGCGGGACGCTGGGCTTCGCCTCGGCGCCGGTGCTGGTGACGCCGCTGCTGGCGGCGGGCGGCCTGGGCGCCTCGCCGTTCCTGGTGGTGCCGGCCGTGCTGGGCGCGCTGGTGACGTTGCCCGCGGTGCGTTCGCTGTCGGGCGGCGCGCGGACGCCGGGAGCGGTGGCGGCGGTGCGGGGGCGCGACGACTGGCCGGCGTTCGCCAGGCTGACGCTGGTGATCGTCTTCCGCTCGGTGGTGTACGTGGGGCTGAGCGCGTTCGTGGCCCTGCTGATGGGCGGGGGAGCGGCAGGGGCGGTGGCGCTGTTCGTGCTGTTCGCGGGCGGCGCGGTGGGCACGGTGCTGGGCGGCAGGCTGGCGGCGCGGTGGGGGCGGGTGCGGACGATGCGGCTGGCGTACGCGCTGGCCGTGCCGGCGGTCGCGGGTGCGGTGCTGGTGCCCGGCCCGGCCGCGTACGTGTTCGTGGCGGCCTCCTCGATCGCCTTGTACGCCCCGTTCTCCCTGCACGTCACGCTGGGCCAGGACCTGCTGCCGAGCCGGGTGGGCACGGCGGGCGGGGTGACGCTGGGCCTGGCGGTGAGCGTGGGCGGCCTGGCGAGCCCGCTGGTGGGCGCGGTGGCGGAGGCCTCGTCGCTGCGGACGGCGCTGGCCTGCCTGATCGTCTTCCCGGTGCTGGCCTGGCTGCTGGCCCGCACGCTGAAGGAGCCCGTCGCCGAGGTCAGCCGCGGGTGAACAGCCGCAGCACGTCGGTGTTGTCGCGCTGCGTCGGGTCGAGCCTGGTCGAGGTGACGCGGGCGGCGAGCGAGAGGCGGCGCGGCGCGCCGGCGGCGACGTGCACGCGTGCCTTGATCGTGACCGGCCGCCCGGGACGGACGGCCGGGATGAGGCAGGTGGCCTGGCGGCGGCTGGGCGCGCAGGCGACGCCGTGCACGGCGGCCAGGGCGGCGCCGCGGGGCGCGGCGATGGTGACGGGCACCCGGGCGGCGGCCATGAGGCCGCGCATGGTGACCGTGGCGGTGACGGTCGTGGTGCGGCCGCGCCTGACGGGCCTCGCGGGCCTGGCGGGGCGGCTCAGCTTGACGGACAGCGCGTCGTAGACGCCTTCGGGGTCGGCCTTGCCGACGATGGCGCCGTAGCCTTCGAGGTTGAGCGCGGTGGCGACGGAGTTGCCGTCGGCCTCGCCGTCTTCCTTGCCGGCCGAGAGCACGCCGATGAGGTCGCCGGTGTCCTTGAGGAACCAGGGGCCGCCGGAGTGGCCCTTGTAGAGGTGGCAGTTGTGCGTCTCCATGCGTCCGCTTCCTGCGGGGCGGCCGGCGGTGTTGGCGGCGAGCATGGTCTCCGTCCGGGCGACGCCGGCGGACTGCCGGGTCCTGCCGAGGCACCAGAGCTGGTCGCGCCCGTCGTACGGCTCCCTGCCGAGCAGCCCGGGATAGCCGGTGGTGGCGATGGTGTGCCTGCCGCCCTGGTTGAGCATGGGGGTGAAGGCGCCGACGGCGTCCTGGAGGGTGCGCTCGCGCCTGCCGACCTCGATGAGGGCGATGTCGTAGCTGGAGTTCCAGTCGCCGCCGTGCAGTCCGGTGTAGCCGTCGGGCTTCCAGGCGCGCCGGCCGCCCCACCGCCCGTACGGCTCGCGCCCCCGCAGGCCGGCGGCGCGGCCGTCGTAGGCGGGGATGAACAGGAAGTTGCGGTGCCACTGCCCGGTGGCGGTGCCTTCCGCGACGCTGTAGACGCAGTGGGCGGCGGTGGCGATGAGCAGCTCGCCGGCGGAGCGTACGACGGAGGCGGTGCAGGAGTCGGGCTGCCCTCCCGCGTTGATGAAGAAGAGCCGGCCGCTGATGCGGCTGTAGGGGACGGCGGTGTACGGCCTGCGGACGCGGGCGTAGCCGTTGACGTCGCCGCCTGGGGTGAGGCGCTTGGCGGTGGGGACGCTGAGGGAGGCGGCGGTGCGCGCGGCTCCCTTGGGGCTCTTCGGCAGGTCGGCGGCTCTGGCCTCGGCCTGTTTGGCGGCGGTCCAGTACTTGACGGCCTGTGCTGGGCGCATGCGCGGCGAGGACGCGGCGCCCCAGACGGGCGGCGGGGCCTGCTGCTCGGTTTCCGCGGAGAAGAGGGGCGGCTGGTCGGCCGTGGCGGGCGGGGCGGCGAACCCGGTGCATCCGGTGAGCCCGGCCAGCGTGGTGACGAGAGTTCTGCGCACTATGTCCCCCGAACCGTTCGACATACCTTTAGTCACTCTAAGTCACCATAAGGGGACGATGTGTGGTCAGGGGTGGCGTGTCGGGCGTCAGCCGGCCGCGGCGTCGCCCTCGTGGGGGAGCAGCCCGGAGGTGCGGGCCTCGGCGGGCTCGCGGTCGGGGCGCAGCCCGCGCCAGGAGGGGTGGCGCAACCGGCCGTCGCCGGTGACCTCGGCGTACTGGACCTCGCCGACCAGCTCCGGGCGTACCCAGTGGGCGTCGCGGGCGTGCTCGCGCGGCACCTCGTCGCCGAACGGGGGGCCGGGCAGCTCCAGCGGGGCCAGCCGGTCGCGCAGGTCGCGCAGCACCTGGTCGGTGAAGCCGGTGCCGACGTGGCCGACGAACCGCAGCCCGCCCGCGTCGTCGTACGCGCCGAGCAGCAGCGACCCGATCGTGCCCGAGCGCCGCCCGCTGCCCGGCTTCCACCCGCCGATGACGACCTCGGCGGTGCTGACGTTCTTGACCTTCGTCCATTCGCTGCTGCGCCGCCCCGGCCGGTACGGCGAGGCGAGCCGCTTGCACACGACCCCTTCGAGCCCGAGCTGCTTCGAGGACTCGAAGGCGCGCTGGGCGTGGTCGGTGAACCAGACGGGCACCTGCCACCGGTAGCCGGGCGTGAGCGTGCTCTCCAGCAGCTCGCGCCGCTCGGTGTAGGGCCGCGCGACGATGGCGGCGTCGTCGAGGTGCAGGATGTCGAAGGCCATGTACGTCACCGGCACCGCCCTGGTCAGCGCGGCCACGGCGGCCGGGTTGCGCTGGTGCATGCGGGGCTGCAGGGCCTCGAAGCTGGGCCGCCCCGCGTCGTCGAAGGCGACGATCTCCCCGTCGATGACCGCGTCGTGGCCGCCGGTGGCGCCGGCCATGAGCTGGATCTCGGGGTAGGCGGGGGTGATGTCCTTGGCGTTGCGCGACATCAGGCGGACGGCGCCGTCCTCGACGTAGGCGAGGGCGCGCACGCCGTCCCATTTCATCTCCACGGCCCAGCCGGGGCCCTGGACGGAGGTCAGGGTGCCGGCCTGGGCCAGCATGGGCGTGTAGACCGGCAGCCGGACCATGGTGCATGCCGTACCCCGCCCGCCTGATCGACAGTGGCGGGCAGGGGTCTACAGATGGTCAAGCGGCCTGTCTTCCGTGCGCTCCACGAGCTCGGCGAGGTCCACGCCGTGCTCGCCGAGCTCGGCGACGGTGGCGCAGTATCCGCGCAGGTAGGTGCGGCCGTTGACGCGGTGGGAGACACGCAGGAGCGGGCGATCGTCCAAGATGATCGCCTCGACGAGCAGGCCGTCAGGCCCGTGCCACTGTCCCATGCAGGTAAGGGTAAAGGTCCGGACATAATGGACAGATAATGTCGGACGCCGCCGCCGGCGACCCGCTCCCGGCCCGCGGCGCGCGGCAGCGGGATATCGTGGGCAAAAATCACGCAACGTCACCTTGTGGCGGCACAACGTTTTTCTTGGAGAAGTGCGTTAGAGGGCGTGCCTGCGGGGCAATGAAGTTTCCCCTGGCTTTCCCCGGCCGTGGCCGTACCCCCGTGACGGCCACGGCACCGGCCCCGGCAGGCCCGGTCCGGGGTCATGACGGCCGCGAGGGGCGTGCGTCGGCGAGCGCGGCCCCCGCGGCCGTCGGCTTTCCACGGCGGGCGTCCCTGGAGCGAGCAGCCTGTCCGCATGGTGGACGCCGCCTGAACCGGAGCCCGGACTCCGTAGACTGTGGGGGTGATTTCCCGTATCGACATGCGCGGTTCCCTGCCGGCGAACCTGCGCGACGTGCTGCCCCGCGCCGAGCTCGACGTCGAGGCCGCCCTGGAGAAGGTGCGGCCCATCTGCGACGAGGTGCGCCATCGCGGGGCGGCAGCCGTACGGGAGCTGACCGCCAGGTTCGACGGTGTCGAGATCGCCTCCGCCCGCGTCCCCGCAGAGGCCCTGCGCGACGCGCTGGCCGGGCTCGACCCCCGGGTGCGCGCCGCGCTGGAGGAGTCGATCAGGCGGGCCAGGCTGGTCCACCGCGACCAGCGACGCACCGACGTCACCACCCAGGTCGTGCCGGGCGGCACGGTGTCCGAGCGGTGGGTGCCCGTCGACCGGGTCGGCCTCTACGTCCCCGGTGGCCGCGCGGTCTATCCGTCGAGCGTCGTGATGAACGTCGTGCCCGCCCAGGAGGCGGGCGTCGGCTCCCTGGCGGTGACGAGCCCCGCGCAGAAGGAGTTCGGCGGCCTGCCGCACCCCACGATCCTGGCCGCGTGCGCGCTGCTCGGCGTGGACGAGGTCTATTCCGTGGGCGGGGCGCAGGCGGTGGCGATGTTCGCCTACGGCACCGAGGAGTGCGAGCCCGCGACCATGGTCACGGGTCCCGGCAACATCTGGGTGGCCGCGGCCAAGCGGCTGCTCAAGGGCCGCATCGGCATCGACTCCGAGGCCGGTCCCACCGAGATCGCGATCCTCGCCGACGAGAGCGCCGACCCCGTCCACGTAGCCGCCGACCTGATCAGCCAGGCAGAGCACGACACGATCGCCGCCGCCGTGCTGGTCACCACCAGCCCCGAGCTGGCCGACGCGGTCGAGAAGGAGCTGCCCGGCCAGGTCTCGGCCACCCGCCACTCCGAGCGCATCACCGAGGCGCTGAGCGGCCGGCAGTCCGGCATCGTGCTGGTGAGCTCCATCGACGACGGCCTCAAGGTCGTCGACGCCTACGCCGCCGAGCACCTGGAGATCCAGACCGCCGACGCGGCGGCCGTGGCGGCGCGGGTGCGCAACGCCGGGGCCATCTTCGTCGGCCCCTACTCCCCGGTCTCGCTCGGCGACTATCTCGCCGGGTCCAACCACGTGCTGCCCACCGGCGGCTGCGCCTGCCACTCCAGCGGCCTGTCGGTGCAGTCGTTCCTGCGCGGTGTCCACGTCGTCGACTACACCCGCGAGGCGCTCGCCGGGGCGGCGGCCCACGTGTCGGTGCTGGCCGACGCCGAAGACCTGCCCGCACACGGCGCCGCGATCCGCGCCCGATTCGACTGGCGAGTGCCGACGGAGACCGCGTGAACCTCGACGACCTGCCCATCCGCGACGATCTGCGCGGCAAGACGCCCTACGGCGCGCCGCAGATCGACGTGCCCGTACGCCTCAACACCAACGAGAACCCCTACCCTCCCTCGCCCGCCCTGGTCGCCGACCTGGCCAGGGAGATCGGCGAGCGGGCCGGCGAGCTCAACCGCTACCCCGACAGAGACGCTACCGAGCTGCGCGCCGACCTGGCCGCCTATCTCGGTCACGGCCTGACGGCCGCGCAGGTGTGGGCCGCCAACGGCTCCAACGAGGTGCTCCAGCAGATCCTCCAGGCGTTCGGCGGCCATGGCCGCACCGCCATCGGGTTCGAGCCCTCCTACTCCATGCACCCGATCATCACCGGCGGCACCAGCACCGAGTGGATCAGGGCGACGCGCGAGGAGGACTTCTCGATCGACCCCGGCAAGGCGGTCGCCGCGATCGAGGAGCACCGTCCCGACGTGGTGTTCCTGACCTCGCCCAACAACCCGACGGGCACGGCGCAGCCGCTGGAGACGATCGAGGCGGTGCTGTCGGCGGCCCCCGGCATGGTGGTGGTCGACGAGGCCTACGCCGAGTTCGCCCGTGAGGGCACACCGTCGGCGCTGACCCTGCTGCCCGCCCACCCGAGGCTGATCGTCACCCGGACGATGTCGAAGGCGTTCGCGATGGCCGGCACCCGCGTCGGCTACCTGGCGGCGCACCCGGCGGTGATCGAGGCGCTGCTGCTGGTGCGGCTGCCGTACCACCTGTCCACGCTCACCCAGGCGGCGGCGCGGGTGGCGCTGCGCCACCGCGGCGAGCTGCTCGGCACGGTCGACGCGCTGCGCCGCGAGCGTGACGACACGGTGGCCTGGCTGCGCGGCAAGGGCCTTCAGGTGGCCGACTCCGACGCCAACTTCGTGCTGTTCGGGCGCTTCCCCGACCGGCGCGGGGTGTGGGAGGGGATGCTGGAGCGCGGCGTGCTCATCCGCGAGGTGGGCCCGCCCGAGTGGCTGCGTGTGTCGATCGGCACGGGCGAGGAGATGGCGGCCTTCCGCGCCGCCCTGGAAGGAGCAATGTGAGCCGCGTAGGTCGCGTCGAGCGTGTCACGAAGGAGACCTCGGTCCTGGTGGAGGTCGGCCTCGACGGCACCGGCCGGGTCGAGGTGGCCACCGGGGTCGGCTTCTACGACCACATGCTGGCGCAGCTCGGCAAGCACGGACTGTTCGACCTGACGGTCAAGACCGAGGGCGACCTCCACATCGACTCCCACCACACGATCGAGGACACCGCGCTGGCGCTGGGCGCCGCGTTCCGCGAGGCGCTGGGCGACAAGTCCGGCATCCGGCGGTTCGGCAGTGCGTCGTGCCCGCTGGACGAGTCGCTCGCCCAGGTCACCGTCGACCTGTCGGGCCGCCCCTACCTCGTGCACACCGAGCCAGAGGGCATGGCGCCGATGATCGGCCCCGAATATGACACGACGATGACCCGCCACATCCTGGAGTCGTTCGTCGCGCAGGCGGCCATCTGCCTGCACGTCCACGTGCCCTACGGCCGCAACGCGCACCACATCGTCGAGGCCCAGTTCAAGGCGCTGGCCAGGGCGCTGCGCGAGGCGTCCGAGCTCGACCCGCGGGCCAGCGGGGTGCCGAGCACCAAGGGCGTGCTATGACCGACAACCTGCTCGCCGGGGTGATGGTGTTCATCGGGCTGTTCCTGGGCGGCGGTGTGTTCTCCCTGGCCAGACAGGGGCTGAAGATCGGCGCGGCGATCTGCGCGGTCGGCGCGGTGATGGCGATCACGGCGGGGGTGTTGTGGTGGTGAAGAAGAACGTCGTGGTGCTCGACTACGGCTCGGGCAACCTGCGCTCGGCCGAGCGTGCCCTGGCCAGGGCGGGCGCCGAGGTGACGGTGACGTCCGACGTGCGGGCCGCGCAGGAGTGCGACGGCCTGGTGGTGCCGGGCGTGGGCGCGTTCGCGGCCTGCATGGAGGGCCTCAAGTCGGTGCGCGGCGAGCAGATCATCGGCCGCCGTCTGTCGGGCGGCCGGCCGGTGCTGGGCATCTGCGTCGGCATGCAGATCCTGTTCGCGCGCGGCGTCGAGCACGGCGTCGAGACCGAGGGCTGCGGCGAGTGGCCGGGCACGGTCGAGCGGCTGGAGGCCCCCGTGCTGCCGCACATGGGCTGGAACACGGTCAAGGCGCCCGCCGGCAGCGTGCTGTTCGACGGGCTCGACGCCGGCACCCGCTTCTACTTCGTGCACTCCTACGGAGTGCGCGACTGGGTGCTGCGGCCCGGCGACGGGTTCGCCGAGCCCGTCGTCACCTGGGCCGAGCACGGCGTGCCGTTCGTCGCCGCCGTGGAGAACGGCCCGCTCATGGCCACCCAGTTCCACCCGGAGAAGTCCGGCGACGCCGGAGCCGCCCTGCTGCGAAACTGGCTGAAGGCGCTGACGTGAGCAAGGAGCGTGCGCGCCGCAGGGCGGAGCGGGAGGCCGAGCGGGCGCGCGCGATCCGGGCCAACGAGGAGCGGCAGGCCCGCGCGGCCAGGCGCCGCGCCCTGCTGACCCGCCTGACGCCCCGTCCGATGGCGCGGCCGGTGCGCTTCTACCGGCAGGGTGGCCTGCTCGCCCGCCGCCACCGTGCCCAGAACGCCGTGGTGGCGCTCGGCTTCCTGCTCGTCCAGGTGATCGCGTGGCTGGTGTGGGGGTCCTTCCCGATCAGCTTCGCGGTCCTGGTGCTGTCGGTGCTGTTCGTGCCCGTAGTCGTGACTCTCGCTTTCGACCGGAGGACCTGAATGTCTCTCACATTGCTGCCCGCCGTCGACGTCGCCGACGGCCAGGCCGTACGCCTGGTGCAGGGCGAGGCCGGCACCGAGACCGGCTACGGCGCGCCGCTGGCCGCCGCGCTGGCCTGGCAGGAGGCGGGCGCGGAATGGGTCCATCTCGTGGACCTCGACGCCGCGTTCGGCCGGGGGAGCAACCGGGAGCTGATCACCGAGGTGATCGGCAGGCTCGACGTCAACGTGGAGCTGTCCGGCGGCATCCGCGACGACGACTCCCTGGCCGCGGCCCTGGCCACCGGCTGCAGGCGGGTCAACATCGGCACCGCCGCGCTGGAGAACCCGTCCTGGTGCAGCAAGGTCATCGCCGAGCACGGTGACCGCGTCGCGGTCGGCCTCGACGTGCGCGGCACCACCCTGGCCGCCCGCGGCTGGACCGAGGACGCCGGCGACCTGTGGGAGGTGCTCGACCGGCTCGAGGCCGACGGCTGCCCCCGCTACGTCGTCACCGACGTCACCAAGGACGGCATGCTCCAGGGCCCCAACCTCGACCTCTACCAGCGCATTCTGGCCCGCACCGACAAGCCCGTGGTGGCCAGCGGCGGCGTTTCCAGCCTCGACGACCTGGTTGCTCTCGCCTCCCTCGTCCCCGCCGGACTGGAGGGCGCCATCGTGGGCAGGGCCCTGTACGCTCACGCGTTCACCCTGGAAGATGCGCTTGCCGCGGTACGCGTGTAGCTGTGCCTGGAGGGGGCGAGATGAGTATCAGCAGCATCGGCATGGAGAGCACCGGTTACCGGGTGTTCTCGGGCGGCATCTGGGAGGAGAAGTACGGTTACGCCCGCGCGGTGGTGGCGGGCGGCCGCGTGATCGTGTCCGGCTGCACGGCCACGGTCGACGGAGAGGTACGCCACGTCGGAGACCCGTACCGGCAGGCCCTGACCTCCATCGAGATCGCGCTCGAAGCCGTCCTGATGGGCGGCCTGACGCGTGAGGACGTCGTCATGGTCCGCTACTACGTGGTGGAGCAACGTCACTTCGACCCCGTGGGCAAGGCGATCCACGAGGTCTTCGCCAAGGTGCGCCCCGCGTGCACCGGCGTACGGGTGGCCGGGCTGGTCGACCCGCGAATGCTGGTAGAGATCGAGATCGAGGCACTGCGAACATGACCGTGGCGGTAAGAGTCATCCCCTGTCTCGACGTGGACGCCGGTCGCGTGGTCAAGGGCGTCAACTTCGAGAACCTGCGCGACGCGGGCGACCCCGTCGAGCTGGCCAGGCGCTACGACGAGGAGGGCGCCGACGAGCTGACCTTCCTCGACATCACCGCCTCCTCAGGGGAGCGCGAGACCATGCTCGACGTCGTGCGCAGGACGGCCGAGCAGGTCTTCATCCCGCTGACCGTGGGCGGCGGCGTGCGGTCGGCCGACGACGTCGACCGGCTGCTGCGGGCGGGCGCCGACAAGGTGTCGCTCAACACGGCCGCCATCGCCAGGCCCGAGCTGCTCACCGAGGCGTCCAGGCGGTTCGGCGCGCAGTGCGTCGTGCTGTCCGTGGACGCCAGGCGGGCGCCGGGGACGGCCAGCGGGTTCGAGGTGACCACCCACGGCGGGCGGCGCGGCACCGGCATCGACGCGGTGGAGTGGGCGGCCAGGGGCGAGGAGCTGGGCGCCGGCGAGATCCTGCTCAACTCGATGGACGGCGACGGCACGCTCGACGGCTACGACCTGGAGATGCTGCACGCGGTCAGGGCGGCCGTGCGGGTGCCGGTGATCGCCAGCGGCGGCGCCGGCCGCCTGGAGGACTTCCCTCCGGCCGTGGCGGCGGGCGCCGACGCGGTGCTCGCGGCCAGCGTGTTCCACTTCGGCACGCTGAAGATCTCCGAGGTCAAGGAGACGCTCAGGAACGCGGGCCACCCCGTCCGCTGAGCGGGCTTCAGAACACCCGCAGGTGGTGGAAGAGCTCGTAGGAGGTGTCCTTGCCGGCGAACGCCGCGGCCTCGGACCGCTTGACGGCCAGATACGCGCTGCGCCGCAGCGGTCCGAGCGCCTCCATGAGCACCTCGTCGGCCTCCAGCGCGTCCAGCGCCTCGTCCAGTGAGGACGGCAGGCGCGGGTAGCGGCCTGGCCGGGTGTCGGGGTCGACCTCCACCGCCTCGCCCGGGTCGAGCTTGCGCCTGATGCCGTCGAGGCCGGCGTGGATGACCGCGCCGAGCGACAGGTAGGGGTTGGCCGCCGAGTCCGACGGCTTCAGCTCCAGGTTGGGCTCGCCGGTCTCGCCCAGCGGGGAGCAGACGCGCACGGCGGCCTCGCGGTTGTCGGGGCCGTACACCGCGTACGCGCTGGACCACATGCGCGGCGCCAGCCGGCGGAAGCCGTTGACGCTGCCGCAGGTCAGCGCCGTCAGGGCGGGCAGGTGGGCGAGCAGGCCGCCGATGAAGCCGTCACGCACCTCGTTGTCGGAGGCGAAGACGTTGCGCGTGTCGCTCCACAGCGACAGATGCAGGTGGGCGCCGTTGCCGGCCTGGTCGGCCAGCGGTTTGGGGGCCAGCGAGGCCCACATCTGCATGCGCAGGGCCACGCCGCGCACGGTCTCGCGGTAAAGGACGTGGTTGTCGGCGGCGCGCAGCGCGGGCGCGTGGCGGATCGACAGCTCCTGCTGGCCGGGGCCGAGCTCGGGATGGTAGTGCTCGACGCGCAGCCCCTGCGTCTCCAGCGCGCGTACCAGCTTGATCGCGTAGTCGTGGGCGGTGTCGAAGCCGATCGCCGCGTAGCAGAGCGAGTCGTCGATCGGCACCAGCCGGTCGGGCCCGCCCGACGGGTCGGGCAGCCGGCGGCCGAGCGTGAACTCCGGCTCGAAGGCCGCCTCCAGTGTGTAGCCCTCGGCGCGCAGCTCGGCGACCGTGTCCTTCAGGAACGTGCGGGGGCAGGCCGCCCACGGGGAGCCGTCGGGCATGCGCAGGTCCGACAGCATCGCCGCGGCGCCGGGCGCGTACGGCAGCGGGACGTACGTGGTGGCGTCGGGGACGATGCGCACCTCACCCACCGGGCCCATGTGCTCGACCTCCTGCAACTGGTCGAGCATGTTCATCGCCATCATGGCCACCGTGTGGCCGATGCCCGAGCTGAGCCGCTCGGCCAGCCGGGACCGTGCCGCCGCCTTGCCGCGGATCACGCCTCCGTGGTCGGCGTACAGGAAACGGATCAGCTCGATGCCCTCGAGCTCGGCTCGTTCGAGGACGCGCCGGGCGGCGGGGTCGAGCTGATGAGGTCTGGTGCCGGTGAGGCGATCTGTCATCCTGTCTGCGTAACACGATTGGGCAGCACGGGGAAGCACCTCACGCAGACAGAACCACCCGTCAGGTCAGAACACTCGAGAAGAACACCGCCAGCTGATTGGCTCCGTGGACGATTCCGTCGAACACACCGTTGACCGCGGCGGCGGCTTGGGCCGGCCGGGTGAACAGGTAGAAGACCACGAACGCGACAGCCACGTAGGTGATCACCTTCTTGACCTGCATGGGGGGCCTCCTGCAGTTCGTTCCCAGCCGTATATACCCGAGTCTGGGCGATCCTTAGGCATCTCTGAAGATGTACATGATCCTAACCGGGGGGCTTCTTTCCTATGCCATGGTAAGGGCAGCGGACGGCGCGTGAGCGCCTGCCCCGCCGGTTTTTCCGCGCATCCGAAACCCTCGGCCGTCCTCAACCGGGAAGGTCAGACGCCCAGGGTGGCCTCGCGCAGCGCGGCCACCGCGGCCGGATCCCCGGTGAGCTCCACCCGGGCGTGTTCCTGCCTCCCGAAGCAGAACATCAGCAGCTCCGCCGCCCTGCCGGTGACCTCGACCCGGGCGTGTCCCCTGGGGCCGCCGAGCACCACGCCACCGCCGAGCCGGTGCAGCACCACGCCCACGGGCGATTTGCGCAGCATCAGCCGGGCGCCGGTGGAGACCCGCTTCCAGATGAGCCGCTCGAGGTCCTCGGGCAGCTCGCGCGGCTCCCAGCCCGGCTGGGCGCGGCGCACGTCCTCGTGGTGGACGAACATCTCCAGCGTGTTGACCGCCTCGTCGAGCGCGGGCAGCAGGCCGTAGACGCCGCCCGGCTTGCGGACCAGGCCGACCAGCTCGGGGTAGGGATGGCGGTCCTTCAGCCGCCGCTGCACCGAGGCGGTGTAGCCGGCGAGCGGCTTGAGCGCGATGCCGCCCAGGGCGTCGGGCCTGCGCTCGCGCAGCGCGAGGTGCGCGGCCATGTCGTAGGTGGTCCAGCCCGTGCACAGGGTCGGCGCTTCGGGACCGAGCCGGTCGAGCAGATCGCAGAGCGCGGTGCGTTCGCCACGAGCGTGAGTCACGTGGATCAGCCTACCGCTGGGAATAACCGACTGATCAGGAGTGATAGTGACATACGTACAAACAGCAGACATGAGAGGAAACCCACCGAGTGGCGAGCAAGGTCACCTCGGCCGTGATGCGTCAAGGACTTCGCGTCCTTGGGGTGGCCATTCGCACCGAGAAGCTGGTTTTCACCCTTGCGGTGCTGGCCAGCGCCGTCTACGGCGGCATGACGGTCGCCTCCGCCTCCGCCCTCGGGTGGGCGACCCAGAACGTGGTGCTGGCCGCGTTCGCCAACGGCGAGGTCGCCGCGGGCGCGATGTGGACCGGCGTGTTGCTCATCGTCGGCGCCGCGCTGCTCAAGGCGATCGGCGTGGCGGGGCGCCGCATCCTGGCCGGCGTCCTGCAGTACCGCATGCAGGCCCGCTCCCGCCGCGACGTCACCAAGCAGTACCTGCGGCTGCCGCTGGCCTGGCACCACCGGCACCCCACCGGGCAACTGCTGTCGAACGCCAGCGCCGACGCCGAGGCCGCCTGGGCGCCGCTCGCGCCGCTGCCGATGGCCGTCGGCGTGATCGTCATGCTGGTCACCGCGGCGGTCGCGATGGTGGTGACCGACCTGGTGCTGGCGCTCGTGGGCTTCCTCATCTTCCCGGCCATCGCCGTGCTCAACCTGCTCTACCAGCGCAGGCTCAGCCCGCTGGCCACCCGAGCGCAGCAGCTGCGCGCCGAGGTCAGCGAGATCGCGCACGAGAGCTTCGACGGTGCGCTCGTCGTCAAGACGCTCGGCAGGGAGGAGCTGGAGACCGACCGGTTCCGGCGGCGCGCCCACGAGCTGCGCGACGCCAACATCGCCGTCGGACGCGTACGCGGCCTGTTCGACCCCATGCTGGAGGCGTTGCCCACGCTCGGCGTGCTCGCCGTGCTGGCCGTCGGCGCGGCCCGGCTGTCCGCGGGCGCGATCGACCCCGGCGGCCTGGTGCAGGTGGCCTACCTGTTCACGCTGCTGGCCTTCCCCATCAGGGCGCTCGGCTGGGTGCTGGCCGAGCTGCCGCGCAGCGTCGTCGGCTGGCAGCGGGTGCAGGCAGTGCTCGACGCCGACGGCTCCATGGAGTACGGCACCGCCGCCGCCACGGCCTCCGACGCCCCCGCCGAGCTGAGCGTCAGCGGGGTCTCCTACGCCTACGGCGAGGCCCAGGTGCTGCACGACGTCACCTTCGACGTCCCCGCCGGGCGCACCGTCGCGCTGGTCGGCCCCACCGGGTCGGGCAAGTCCACGCTCGTGCAGCTCCTGGTGCGGCTGGTGGACCCCGACTCGGGGCGGGTGCTGCTCGACGGCGTGGACCTGCGCGAGCTGCCCTACGGCGCCGTGGCCGCCTCGGTGGCGCTGGTGCCGCAGCAGACGTTCCTGTTCGACGACACCGTACGCGGCAACGTCGCCCTGGGAGCCGAGGTGTCCGACGACGACGTCTGGGGCGCGCTGCGCCTGGCCCAGGCCGACGGCTTCGTCGGCCGGCTGCCCGACGGCCTCGCCACCCGCGTCGGCGAGCGCGGCGCCTCGCTGTCCGGCGGCCAGCGCCAGCGCCTGGCCCTGGCCCGCGCGGTGGCCCGCCGCCCCCGCCTGCTCATACTCGACGACGCCACCTCCAGCGTGGACCCGCAGGTCGAGGCCAAGATCCTGTACGGCCTGCGGGACGCCGCCGAGGCGTCGACCGTCGTGGTCGTCGCCTACCGGATGGCCACCATCGCGCTGGCCGACGAGGTCGTCTACCTCGACCACGGCCGCGTCGTCGACCGCGGCACCCACGACGAGCTCATCAAGCGCTGCGACGGCTACCGCAACCTGGTGACCGCCTACGAGCGCGAGGAGGCCGAGCGCACCGCGATCGAGCTGTCGGACATCGACACGGACATAGACGCGGACATAGACACGGACATCGACGCGGACATCGACATCGAGGAAGAAGGGGTCAGCGCATGACCGCGCAGAGCATCCACGGCAACGCCGAGCGCTCCGCGCTGGCCACGATCCGCCAGGGCCTGTCGCTGACGCCAGAGTTCCGCAAGGGCCTGCTCGGCACGCTGGCGCTCGCCGTGATCGCCACCCTGGGCAAGGTCATCGTGCCGGTCGCGGTGCAGCAGACCATCGACACCGGCCTCAAGAACGGCACGCCCGACGTCTCGTACATCACCAAGGCCGTGGTGATCTGCGCCGCCGCGGTGGTGCTGACCGCCCTGGCCGGGTACGTCATGAACGTCCGCCTCTACAAGGCCACCGAGTCCTCGCTCGCCACCCTGCGCGTCCGCGGCTTCCGCCACGTGCACGACCTGTCGGTGCTCACCCAGAACACCGAGCGCCGCGGCGCCCTGGTCTCCCGCGTCACCAACGACATCGACCAGATCAGCACGTTCATGCAGTGGGGCGGGCTGATGATCATCGTGTCGTTCGGCCAGCTCTTCGTGGCCACGGTGCTGATGTTCGTCTACTCCTGGCAGCTCACGCTGCTGGTGTGGGTCTGCTTCATCCCGCTGATGATCGCCCTGCCGCGTTTCCAGCGGCTGCTGTCGCGGGCGTACACGACCGTGCGCGAGCGCACCGGCGACATGCTGGCCGCGGTCAGCGAGTCGGTGGTCGGCGCCGCCGTCATCAGGGCCTACGCCTCCGAGCGGCGCACCGCCGAGCGCGTCGACCGGGCCGTGGACGCCAACAAGAAAGCCCAGGTGCGGGCGCAGACCATCGTCGGGTTCGTCTTCCCGCTGACCGAGATCGTGGCCGCTGTCGCCATCGCCGGCATCGTGCTGCTCGGCGTGCAGCTCGGCCTGTCGGGCGGCATCACGCAGGGCGAGCTGGTGGCGTTCCTGTTCCTCGTGACGCTGTTCGTCTCGCCGCTGCAGACCGCCACCGAGGTGCTGAACGAGGCCCAGAACGCGGTCGCGGGCTGGCGCCGCATCCTCGGCGTGCTCGACACTCCGCCCGACGTCGCCGACCCCGGTGAGCAGGGCGTGGTGCTGCCGCGCGGCCCCATCGAGGTGGCCTTCGAGGACGTGCACTTCTCCTACCCCGGCGGCACGCCCGTGCTGCGCGAGATCACGCTCGCCATCCCGCCGCGCTCGCGCGTGGCCGTGGTGGGGGAGACCGGCTCGGGCAAGACCACCTTCGCCAAGCTCCTGACCAGGCTCATGGACCCGGCGGCCGGCCGCGTCACCGTGGACGGCCACGACCTGCGGAACGTGCGCTTCGCCTCGCTGCGCGAGCGCATCGTCATGGTGCCGCAGGACGGCTTCCTGTTCGACGGCACGCTGGAGGACAACATCCGCTACGGCAAGCCGTCGGCCACCGCCGAGGAGATCGAGCTGGCGCTGACCGAGCTGGGCCTGGCCGACTGGCTGGAGGGCCTGCCCGCGGGGCTGGCCACGCCGGTCGGGCAGCGCGGCGAGTCGCTGTCGGCGGGCGAGCGGCAGCTCGTCGCGCTGGCCCGCGCCTACCTCGCCGACCCCGACCTGCTCCTGCTGGACGAGGCCACCTCCGCCGTCGACCCGGCCACCGAGGTACGCCTGGCCCGCGCGCTCGAAGGCGTCACCAGGGGACGCACCGCGATCTCCATCGCCCACCGGCTGTCCACCGCGGAGAACGCCGACGAGGTGCTGGTCTTCGACGCGGGCCGCCTGGTGCAGCGCGGCCCGCACGCCGAGCTGGTCGGCGAGCCCGGCGTGTACGCCGACCTGCACGCCTCCTGGGTGTCGGCGGCCCGCTCATAGGAGGGCGCTCATAGGAGGGCGCTCATAGGAGGGCGGAGGCCGGCTCGCGGCTGGGGGCGTCGCTCAGCTGGGCGGCGAACATCACCGTCGTGCCGGCCGGCCCCGACACGATCATCACCTGGTCGCACAGCGGGGATGTCGGTGTGGGTGATGATCACGACTTCGGTACGGCGGCGCAGGCCGTTCACGGTGAACGCCCGCGTGAGCGTCATCCGCTCCCGCTCGCCATCGAACGGCAGGCAGACATGATCGCCCAGATCCGGATCCAGGACGGAGCCCGCGACGTGCACCACGATCCTGCCCTCCCCTGGCACGCGATCGAGTCAGAAAGTACTCGCCCGGATGTGATCACGTACCGCATTTTCAGCAAAACGCACTGTGATCCGCCCTGGTCCGGTGTACGTTTTCGGCGGAGCCGCCCACGGGAGGGGTTATGAGGAGCATGGGCGTGGATGTGCTGGAGATGTCGCGACACCATCACGGGGGTTCGGTGGTGGTGAGACTGGCGGGGGAGATGGACGTCGACAACGTCTCCCAAGTGCGGAAATGTCTGGACGAAACGGTCGCCGCTCACGACTCCAAACTCGTCGTGGATCTGACAGCGCTGACCTTCATCGACACCGCCGGCCTCGGCGTGCTGGTGCGGCTGCTCGCCTCGCTGCGCGAGCGCGACCGTACGATGGCGCTCGTCGCCCCCGACGGCCAAGTGCTGCGCAGGCTCCGCAGGACGAACCTCGCGCCGCTCTTCCCCATCTACGACACCCTCCCCGAGGCGCTCGCCTGACGGCGGGGGCGCGGCCGTGGCCTGGTTGAATGGCAGCATGTCCCTCGACCCGAAGATCGCCGCGCGGTTGAAGCGCAACCCCGACGGCCTGGTGCCCGCGATCACCCAGCAGTACGACACCGGCGAGGTGCTCATGCTGGCCTGGATGAACGACGAGGCCCTGCATCGGACGCTCACCACCGGCAAGGCCACCTACTGGTCGCGCAGCCGCCAGGAGCTGTGGGTCAAGGGCGGCACCTCGGGCAACGTCCAGCACGTCAAGTCCGTGGCGCTCGACTGCGACGGCGACACCCTGCTGGTCAAGGTCGACCAGGTCGGCGCGGCCTGTCACACCGGCGACCGCACCTGCTTCGACGCCGACCAGTTCGAGATCGTGATCGGCTGACACATGCGCAGCGACAAGCGGGAGCTGTGGATCTGGGTCGCCGCGACCGTGCTCGGCTGCCTCCAGGTGCTCGTCGCGGCCGGGCAGGACTGGGCGCGGGTGCTCCAGCGCGGCGTGGCCGCGCCCACCGGCGGCGACCTCAGCCCCGTGCTCACCCCCGTGGCGCTGGCCGGGCTCGCCGGGGTGGTGGCCGTGCTCGCCAGCAAGGGC
>NZ_JBEXLH010000024.1:0-121021 GCF_040609855.1 Nonomuraea sp. NPDC004580
GGCCGGCGGCCTCCAGGCAGGCGCGGGCCTCCGGCAGGAACGCCTCACCGGCCGGTGTCAGCCGGACCCTGCGGCTGGTGCGCTCGAACAGCCGGGCGCCGAGCTCGCGTTCGAGCGCGGCGATCTGGTGGCTGAGCGCCGACTGGACGACGCGGCAGCGCTCGGCGGCGCGGGTGAAGTTCAGTGTCTCGGCGACCGCGACGACGTACTTCAGCTGTTGCAGCTCCATGCATCCATCGTGCAGCACGATCGATCACGATGACAAAGATGTGTTGGACTCATCGATCGTCCCTCCACCACCCTGGAACGCATGACCTTGCAGCAAGAAGTGCGGCACGAGTCCGCCGTGCGGCCGTGGCTCGGAGTCGCGGCGATCACCGCCAGCCTGTTCGTCTTCCTCACCACCGAACTGATGCCCGTCGGCCTGCTCACCCCCATCAGCGCCGGCCTGGACATCTCGGTCGGCGCCGCCGGGCTGATGGTGACGTTGATGGGGGTGTCGGCCGGGTTGGGAGTGCCGTTCATCGTGGCGTGGACCAGGCGGGTCAATCGGCGCGTGCTGCTGGCGACGCTGCTCGCGGTGCTGACCCTGGGCAACCTGGTCACCGCCGTGTCGCCCAGCTATCCCCTGGTGCTGGGCACACGGCTGGTGATGGGGTTCGCCAGCGGCGTGTTCTGGGGGATCGGTGTGGCCATGGCGATGCGGCTGGTGCCCGAGCGGCACGCGAGCCGGGCGGCGTCGGTGGTCATGTCGGGCATCTCCATCGGCGCGGTGGCCGGCATCCCCCTGGGCACGACCTTGGAGAACCTGACCGACTGGCGGACCACCTTTCTCATCTGGAGCGGGCTGAGCGCGCTGGTGTTCGTCGCGGTCGCCGTGCTCGTCCCCTCGCTGCCCTCGGCGAACGCGGTGTCGGTGCGGGAGGTGTTCCTGCTGCCGCTGCGCAACGGGCCGCTGCGGCTGGTGCTGACGGCTGTCGTGCTGTTCGTGCTCGGGCACTTCGGGGCTTACACGTTCGTGCGGCCGTTCCTGGAGGAGCACGCCGGCGCGACGCCGCTGTTCGTGACGGTCACGCTGATGGCGTACGGCGTCGGCGGCGCGATCGGGAACCTCGTCGCCGGGCCCGTCGTGGCCAGGAACGCCAGGGGCGGCTTCCTCGTCGGGAGCGCCGGGCTGGTGGCGTCGCTGCTGGCGCTGCTCTTCCTCGGTCATAGCGCGGCCGGGGCGGTCGTCACGCTGGTCGTGTGGGGGGTGGCGTTCGGCGTGGTGCAGCTGAGCCAGGTCACCATGACGCAGGCGGCCGCTCCCGAGACGTTCGAGGCCGCGATGTCGCTCAACACGATGGCGTACAACACCTCCATCGCGCTGGGGGCGCTGGTGGGCGGGGTGTTCGCCGACCGGCTTGGGGTGTCCAGCGTCGTCTGGTTCGGGATCGGGCTCACCGCGGCCGCGCTGCTGCTCGTCCTCGCCGCTCAGACGAGCAGGACGCGGCGGCCCCTCGTGTGACCCGCCTGGCTGTCGACGTGCGCCTGCGCGGCGTCGGCCAGCGCGTACGCCTTCTCGACCGGGATGTGCAGCCTGCCGAGGCCGATGAGGCGGACGGTCTCGGCGAGCGCCTCCGGCATGCTGCCCGCCACGCTGGAGAAGCGGACGCCGAACTTCGGGGCGTCCAGGTCGGCGATGGAGATCACCCGGCGCGGGTCACCGGTCAGCTCGACCAGGTCGCCGACGACGCCTGCCCCGGCCACGTCGATGGCGGCGTCCACCGGGCCGAGCTCGCGCACCCGGTCGGGCCAGCCCGCGTCGTAGGTGGTGGCGCGGGCGCCCAGGCCGCGTACGTAGTCCTGGTTCGCGGCCCCCGCGGTGCCGATCACCGCGATGCCGCGGTCGCGGGCCACCTGCAGCACCGCCGACCCCACTCCCCCGGCCGCGCCGCTGACCAGCAGCCTCTGCCCGGGCTGCACGCCGGTCTCGCGGATGACGCGCAGCGCGGTCTCCATCACCGACGGGTAGCCGGCCGCCTCCTCGAACGTCAGGCCGTCGGGGATGCGGGTCCAGGCGTCCAGGACGGCGTACTCGGCGTAGGTCTCGTGGCCCTCGCCGAAGACCGGGTCGCCGATCTCCACGTCTTCGACGCCGGGGCCGATCTCGTCCACCACCCCGGCGGCGTCGAGGCCGATGCCGGCGGGCAGCTCGACCTGGTTCATGCCTTCGCGGACCCGCCAGTCGTAGGGGTTGACGCCGGCGGCGCGTACCGCGATGCGGATCTGGCCGGGGCCCGGGTGGGGCTCCTCGGCGTCGATGAGGTGCAGGACGTCAGGGCCGCCGTACGCGGCGAAGCTCACTTTCTTCATGCCGCCGACCGTAACACTAACTGTTAGGATTTCAAAACCGTTTTTGTTTCGTTGCTGGTAGCATCAGCGCATGACCGTGCCCACCGGACGTCGCGAACGCAAGAAGGCGGCGACCCGTCAGAAGATCGCCGACGCCGCGCTGCGCCTCTTCATGGAGCGGGGCTACGACGCCGTGGGCATCCGCGACGTGGCCGCCGAGGCCGACGTGGCGGTCACCACGGTCTTCGCGCACTTCGCCGGGAAAGAGGCGCTGGTGTTCGACCAGGACGAGAACTTCGAGCAGCGCCTCGTCCAGGCCGTCCACGGCCGGGCGCCGCACGAGCCGCTCATGCCCGCACTCCGGCGGGAGATCCACGCCCTCGTACGCCACTGCACCAGCGAGGACGCCGCCCCGCTGTGGCGCATGATCGACGAGGTGCCGGCGCTGCGGGCGTACGAGGAGTCCATGCGGCTGCGCCACGCACGCGCGCTGGCCGCGGCCCTCACCGCCCATTTCGGGCTGCCGCCGGAGACGACGGCCTGCCGGACGATCGCCAGGTTCGCGATCGACGCCTTCTCCCTGGCCCGCGAGTCCACCGACCCGGAGGCGACCGTGGACGAGGTCTTCGAGATGATCGAGGCGGCCTGGGAAACGGCGGCCCCCTCACTCGTGCGACCGGCGGCCATAGCCGAAGATCACGCAGACTCCGCACCTTCGTAGCAGGCGCAAGGAGGGCGATCCCGCCGGCCCGTGAGGACAGCGGCGGTTTCGCTCATGCTCGAGGGCGGCGGGGCCCGCGCTGAGGCCCCCGGCCGTTGAGGTCAGGGCCGCTCGCGCCGGAGCCGGTCGTAGGGGACGGCGTGGCTCGTGCGGCCCTGCCCTGTGGTGGTCGTGGCCTTGAAGAGGGCGCCGAGCGGGGCGTCGGTGGCGACCACGATCATGCAGGAGTTGCCCGGCGGCTCGGCCCCGCCGCACCGGGGTGCCGTGAGGCCAGGGGCGGGTGCCACGTCAGGGGGTGAAGTCGAGCTTGAAGACGAAGCCCGCGGCGCGGTGGCCGCCGCCGGCGCCGCAGACTCCCTTGTTGGCCTCGCCGTTCCAGAACATCACCCGGCACTTGTCGCAGAAGCGCCACTCGGTCTGCCCGGGGCCGTTGTGGTCGTGCGGCAGGAAGAACATGTAGCCCTGCCTGTTGTGAGCGCCGCCCGCCGGGCAGCGCCCCTGGTTGGCGGGGTCGCCGCTCCAGAACATGGAGAAGCACTTGTCGCAGAACCGCCACTGGTCCTGCCCGCCCAGCGGCCCCGGCCGGTCGTGCGGCAGGAAGAAGATCCACCCGGCGGCGGCGTGACCGCCGCCCGCCGGGCAGACGCCCTTGGCGGGGTAGCCGTCGAAGAACAGGCCGCGGCAGCGCACGCAGAACCGCCAGGCGGCCTGACCGCGGTTGATCGCCTTGAACGTCACCGTGTAGTCGCCGCCGTCCCCCTGGACGCGCAGCGACTGCCGGGCCGGGTTGCCCGTCTCGGCCAGCGCGATGTCGCCGGGCGTGAAGCGCACCTCGCGGGGCGGGCCGACCTGGTCGTCGAAGTTCGGGGCTCCGGTGACGGTCTTGAGCGCGGAATTGATGTCCTCGAGCAGCCGGCCGACGATGTTCGGGCGGGGCGTGCCCAGGGTGGCGGCGATGGTGCCGGAGACGGTGGCGGCGACGATGCCGCGCAGGTTCTCCGGATCGCCGTTGTCGTTCTCCATGATGCCGACGATGAAGATGGCGTCGTCCGGGTTGGGCAGCGCCCGCTCCTCGCCCGCCAGGCCCCAGAACGACTGGAACGGCACCTGGTGCGTCTCCTGGCCGTCCACGTCGCCGAAGGGGCCGTACCGGTAGACGCGCGACCTGGGCACGGGCGAGTTCGGCGGCCTGAGGTCGACCGCGGCGACGATCATGTACGGTTCGTCCGAGCCGACCTCGCTGGTCTCGCTGTGACAGCGGAAACTCTCCAGCGTGATGTAGATCATGGCCATCCCCTCCCGTTGTGCTCTGCGGAGCCGTTCTCATCAGGATGGGTGCGGCACGCCCGGTTCCACATGAGTAACGCCTACTCAAGCGTCGGTCCCGGCGGCGCGAGGTGGCGTGCGCCGGCCGGCATCGAGCAGGCACGGTTCAAAGGTCTGATAGCCGCCAGCGGAGATCGTCCCGGTCGGCGATGCTGGCGCCATGAGTACAGCGATCACGGCAAGTGACCAGGCCGGCGCCTGGACGGTGATGCAGAGGATCTACCAGGCCGAGGCCGCCTACGTGGCCGCGGGTGGATTCGGCAAGGCGAGCTACGACGACGTCGCGGCCCATCTGGATCCGGAGGTGATCCTGCATCAGGCTCCCGGGCTGCCCTTCACCGGCTCAGGAACCTGGCGCGGCCACGACGGCATGGAGCGGTTCCTGGCCCGGTTCAGTGAGGTCTGGGAGTCGATGGAGTTCCTGGAGCAGGAGCATTGGGGCGACGGGGACACCGTGGTCGTGCGGAACCGGGTGCGCTTCCGCGCCCGTGCCACCGGCCGTGAGGTCGACACCTTGATCGTGCAGCTGATCACCGTCAAGGACGGACGCATGCTCGAATGCCGCCCCTTCTATTGGGACCCCGGAGCGATCGCCGACGCCTGCCGACCGGACACGGCCGTCTGAGCAGGAGTTTCATGGCGGCGCCGGCTCGTGAAACCCGGTCGAGGGCGCGGTGAAACCCGGGCCGCCGAGAGTGCTGTCATGAGCATGACCGACATTCCACCCGGCGTGGCCGTCCGTGCCGAGGGGCTGGCGAAGACGTTCGGGACGCACCGCGCGGTCGACGGCGTCGACCTCGACGTGCGGACCGGCGAGATCTTCGGCATCCTCGGCCCGAACGGCGCGGGTAAGACCACCATGTTGCGGATGCTGGCCACGTTGCTGGCGATCGACGGGGGCCGGGCCGAGATCTTCGGGGTCGACGTGGCCCGCGACCCGCACGTCATCCGCCAGCTCGTCGGCGTCACCGGCCAGTACGCCTCCGTCGACGAGAACCTGACCGCCCGCGAGAACCTCTGGCTCTTCGGCCGCCTCCAGGGCCTGCCCGGCGCCCGCGCCCGCAGCGTCGGCGACGACCTGCTGAGCCGCTTCGGGCTCCTGGACGCCGCCGACAAGCCGATCGCGCAGTTCTCCGGCGGCATGCGGCGCCGCCTCGACCTGGCGGCCAGCCTCATCACCAGGCCGCCGCTGATCTTCCTGGACGAGCCGACCACCGGCCTCGACCCGCGCACCCGCGGCCAGATGTGGGAGACGATCCGCGGGCTGGTCGCCGACGGCTGCACGGTGCTGCTGACCACCCAGTATCTGGACGAGGCCGACCAGCTGTCCGACCGCGTCGCGGTCATCGACCACGGCCGCAAGGTCGCCGAGGGCACCCCCGACGAGCTGAAGACCACGGTCGGCGACTCCACGCTGCAGCTACTGCTCGCCGACCCGGCCGACGTGCCCGCCGCCGTAGGGGTGGTGCGGCGCGTGCTCGGCTCCGAGCCGGTGCTGAGCCCGGAGCGGGGCCGGCTGAACGTCGCGCTCGACCAGTCCGACCTGGCCGGGGAGGTGCTGATCGCGCTGCGCACGGCCGGGGTGCCGATCGCGTCGGTCAGCGTCGCCAAGCCCAGCCTGGACGAGGTGTTCCTCGCCCTCACCGGCCACGAGACGGACGGCGACGACACCGAGGAGGACCGATGACCACCACGATCGCACCCACCCGCGAGACCGTCGACGCCGCCGCCCGGGTGGCCGCCGCCCGCCGGCGCGTCTCCGTGGCGGAGACCGTCAGCCAGACCATGGCGATGGCGTGGCGGGCGCTGAAGAAGATGCGCCGCAACCCCGAGCAGTTCTTCGACGTGGCGTTGCAGCCCATCCTGTTCACCGCGATGTTCGCCTATGTCTTCGGCGGCGCCATCGCCGGCGACGTCGAGAGCTACCTGCCGCTGATGATCCCCGGCATCCTCGCCCAGACCGTGCTGACGACGTGCATGGCCACCGGTACGCAACTGCGCGAGGACATGGAGAAGGGCGTCTTCGACCGGTTCAAGTCGTTGCCCATCGCCCGGATCGCGCCGCTCGCCGGCCCCATGGTGGCCGACCTGTCGCGCTACGCGATCGCGGCCACGCTGACCTTCTCCATGGGCCTGGTGATGGGCTACCGCCCGGGCGGCGGGGCGGGCGGCGTGCTCGCCGCGATCCTGCTGGCCGTCTTCACCGGCTGGTCGCTGGCGTGGATCTTCACCTGGATCGGCACGATCGCCAGGAGCGCCCAGGCCGTGCAGGGCTTCTCCATGATGATCCTGTTTCCGCTGACGTTCCTGTCGAACGCGTTCGTGCCGGTGGAGAGCCTGCCCGGGTGGCTGGCCGCGTTCGTCCGGGTCAACCCGGTCTCACACCTGGTCACGGCGGCCCGCGACCTGGCCAACCACGCCACCGTCTCCGGTGAGGTGGCCTGGACGATCGTCGCCGGCCTGGCCGTCATCGCGATCTTCGCGCCGCTGTCGGTCCGCAGCTACAAACGGCACCTGTGACGCGCCCGTCAGCTCTCCGGCCTGCTCGACGAACCGCTGCGCCTCCCTGAGCAGGCCGGCGCCGCGCCGGTCGCCGTACTCGGCGCGGACGGCAGCGAGCAGGCCGGGCGCGGCCCGCTCGGCGTGCGGCTCGATGCGCTCGATCGCCATGCTCGGCAGCAGGACGTTGTACGAGAACCGCTCGGCCAGCACCAGCAGCCTGATCGCGGGCTCCGCGGGCATGGCGCCGCGCAGCAGCCCCCAGGCGCCCAGCCCGAAGAGCATCGACCCGCACATCGGGTAGTCGAGGTGGGGGTTGTGGGGCGAGAGCAGGTCGTGGCGGGCGATGTCGGCGAACAGCCGCCCGCCGTAGCGGACGTCGTCGCCTCTGGCGTGGTACGCGTGCGCGGTCAGCGCGATCGACTCGGCGACGACCGTCCACGGGGCCGCCTCCACGTCCGTCATGCCGGGCACCCGCAGCTCGCGCGCCCGCTGCACGCCCAGCCTGAACGCGGCGAGCGCGCTGTCGGTCTCGCCCCTGGCCAGCGCGATCTCGGCGGAGCACAGCGCGAGCGTCGCCACCCCGCCCATCACCGGCTCGGTGTCGTTGATGCGTCCGATGACGGCCAGCTCGGCCTCCGCGCGATCGAGGTCGCCGTCGGCGATGGCGGCCGACACCAGCACCGCCCGCAGCTGCGCCTCGTCGTCTGAGGCGCCGATGCGGTGCAGCACGGGCAGGGCGATCCTGGCGTGCTCGACGGCCCTGCGGCGGTCGCCGAGCTGCAGGATCAGGTGGGCCTGCATGGCGTGCATGATCGCGCCGAGCCATTGGCCGTCGTCCTGCTTCAGCAGCGCCACGGTCTGCTCGGCGGCCTCGACGGCGCCCGCCACGTCGCCCGCGTTCTCCAGCAGGTGGGCGCGCTGCCGCGTGGCCGCGAACGCGACGTACTCGTCGTCGCTCGCGGACAGCTCGGCCAGCCGCTCCAGCATGGCGGGGGTGTCGAGCCCCTCGCCGGCGAGCGTCACCACGGTCAGCGCCGCCATGCGGGGGTCGGTATCGGCGCTGACGGGCAGCCTGCGCAGCAGGCCGAGCAGCGCGGAGCCGCGCTGCTCGGCGACGAACATGATGTTGGAGAGCGTGACCAGCGTCGCCGCCCTGGTCACCTCGACCAGGTCGGGCGGCGGGCTCCAGCCGCCGAGCGCCTCGCTGATGGCGTCGCCGTGCACGAGGATG
Organism: Nonomuraea sp. NPDC004580; assembly: GCF_040609855.1. Taxonomy (NCBI): domain Bacteria; kingdom Bacillati; phylum Actinomycetota; class Actinomycetes; order Streptosporangiales; family Streptosporangiaceae; genus Nonomuraea; species Nonomuraea sp. NPDC004580. Next base: position 8,115 of record NZ_JBEXLH010000024.1, read on the forward strand.
CGCTCGTGTTCGCCGCGTACCGACCACATCGTGCCGAGGCCGGCCAGCAGCCGCACGGTCGTGGCCGGGTCGGGCTCGGCGAGCGCCTGCCTGAGCAGGTCGGCGAGGTTGCCCTCCTCGGCGCGCAGCGCGTCGGCGGCCGCGAACTCCTCGGGGCCGAACAGCCGGGTGGCGTGGCCGAGCGAGTAGGCCGCCGCCCATGCGAGCTGCGCCCGCCGGGCGGGCTCCTCCTCACCAGCCTCCTTCAGCTTCATCCTGCCGAACTCCCTGACCGTCTCCAGCATGCGGTAGCGCAGGCCGTGGGCGGTCTCGCGGACGCTCAGCATCGACTGCTCGGCCAGGGCGTCCACGGCGTGCAGGGCGTCGGCACCGAGGACGGCCTCTGCCGCGGCGAGGGTGAAGCCGTCGCCGAACAGCGACATCCAGCGCAGCGCCCGGCGCTCGGGCTCATCCAGCAGGTTCCAGGACCAGTCGATGACGGCGAGCAGCGTGCGGTGGCGGTCGGGGGCGGTCCTGTTGCCGCCGCGCAGCAGGGCGAACCGGTCGGCCAGCCGCCGCTCGATCTCCGCCACCGCCATCACCCGCACCCTGGCGGCGGCCAGCTCGATCGCCAGCGGCAGCCCGTCGAGGCGGGCGACGACCTGCTCGACCGTCGCGTCGTCGAGCAGGACGCCGGGGCGGGCGGCCGTGGCGCGCTGGCGGAACAGCTCGACCGCGTCCTGCCTCGGCAGCTCGCCCAGCAGGTAGACGCGCTCGGCGGGGATGGACAGCGGGGCGCGGGAGGTGATCAGCACCCGCAGGTCGCGGGTCGTCACGGTGAGGAACGCCACCAGGTCGGCGACGGCCTCGATCAGGTGCTCGCAGTTGTCGATGATCAGCAGCGCGGGCGTCCGGGAGAGCTGCTGGGCGATCCTGGCGCGTACGTCGGAGCGCTGCTCGGCGGTCAGGATGCGGCGGCCGCTGATCGAGTCGCGCACCCCGAGCGCCGAGCCGACCTCCCCCACCACGCCCTCAGGGGAGGAGACGCCGACCAGCTCGACGAAGTGGGCGACGGGCTGCGCGGCGTGCCTGCCGACGACGTGGGCCAGCCGGGTCTTGCCCAGCCCGCCGGGGCCGACGATGGAGACCACCCGGTGGGCGTGCAGCAGGGCGTGCAGCGCGCGGACGTCGTCCTCGCGGCCGAGCAGGGTGGAGCCGTCGTACAGGATGCCCTGGCGCACCGGACGGTCGGCGGCCAGCAGCTCGGCGTGCACGCGGGCCAGCCCGGGGCCCGGCCCGGTGCCGAGGCGGGCGGCCAGCTCGGCGCGGTGGCGCTCGTAGCGCTCGAGCGCGGCGGGCGCGCCGCGGACGGCGGACTCGCTGCGCAGCAGGCAGGCCAGCAGCTCCTCGTCCTGGGGGCGGCCGGCGGCGGCCTGCTCAAGCAGCGGCAGGGCCTGGTAGTGCGCGCCGGCGCGCGAGTGGGCGATCGCCGCCACCCTGCGGGCCTCGGCGGCGCAGGCGGCGGCGAGGTCGCGCAGCTCGGACAGCGCGCCCGCCACCCGGTCGGCGCCGTCGAGTGCGGACGTCATGGCCAGCGCCTCTTCCGCGTGCCGGACGGCGTGCTCCGTGTCGCCGCGGGCCAGCGCGTCGCGGGCGCGCTCGGCCAGCGCTTCGAGCAGCAGGACGTCCACGTCTTCCGCGGGCAGTCCGAGCCGGTAGCCGCGCGGCGTGCGCTCCACGACGGCCGCGCCGGTCGCCGCCCTGGTGCGGGAGACGACGACCTGCAGCGCCTTCGTCGGGTTGGCCGGCGGGTCCTCCGGCCACAGCTCCGCCACCAGCCGTTCGTCGCCGACCCCCGCGCGGCCGTGCAGGGCGAGCAGGGCCAGCAGCGTGTGGGCTCGATCGCCGGACACGCGGGCACCCTGCCAGCGCAGGCCGTCCAGCAGAACCAGAGCGGGGGACATACCGACAGCTTAGGACGAGCGGCGCCCGCCCCGCTGTTCGATGATCACCAGGTGGTGGTCTCCACGGTGACGGCGGGGACCAGGTTGTCGCGCAGCGCCTCCAGGCAGGTGACGATCTCGGCGGCGACCGAGCGGTGCTGGAGGTCGTTGACCACGTCGTGGCGGGCGCCCCTGACGACGGCCAGGCGGGCCTTCGGGAGGGTCTTGGCCGCTCGAGGTCGCGGGTCTCGCGCAGGCGCAGCAGGAGTTCGAGGATCGTGATGCGGGTCGAGGCGTCGAGCGCGCTGACCGGCTCGTCGCAGATCAGCAGCCGGGGGCCGACCGCGATCGCCCGCCCGATGGCGGCCCGCTGCCGCTGGCCGCCCGACAGCTCGCCGGGATGCCTGGGCAGCAGGCCGGCCGTCAGGAAGACGAGCCGCGCGACGTCCTCGGCGGCCTCTCGCAGCTCGGCACGGCTCCGGCCGCGGACGGCGAGGCCCTCGACGAGGGTGTCGAAGACGGTGCGGTCGGGGTCGAGGCTGCGCAGCGGGTCCTGGAAGACGTACTGGACGGCGCCGCCGCGGCGGAAGGCGCGCAGCGCGGCGCGGGACTACGTCCAGATCCTCACCGACATCGCCACCGAACTGGGGCCCGAACTGGGCCGGCACCCGGCCTGACCCCTCGCTCATGCTTCCTGTGGCTCGGTGAAGAGGGCAGCCGACGTCCAGGGCCTTTTCGCACTCTGTGGGCTCTCTCGAATGAGCAGTTCGTGATAGTGCTCGTTGTGATCGGAACCTATGCCCGGGACTGTGCTCGCGGAACTTCCTCGATCGTTTCGCGGTCAAACAGGACGGAGTACTTGTCTCGGCGGGCAGGAGGGGCACGATGTGGAGTGAGGCGTTGGCGGCGTCGGCCGCGGCGGGGGCCACGACGTTGGTGTCGGAGATGACCACCGATGCGTGGACGTCCGTGAGCAGCGGTTCGCCCGGTTGATCAGGCTGGGCGACCCTGAGCGGGAGGAGGTCGTGGTGCGGCGGCTGGAGCGCTCGCGGCAGGAGCTCGTCGGCCGGACCGGGGCCGAGCTGGAGCCGGCCCGCGCCGAGCAGGAGGCGGCGTGGCGGTCGCGGCTGAGCGAACCTGCTGGAGGACGATCCCGCCGCCGAGGCCGAGCTGCGGGAGCTGGTCGCCGAGTTCGGCGCGGGCGCCGTCGCCGCCGGCGAGCGTTCCGTCGCGATCGGCGAGAAGGGCTGGCGGTCGCCCTGCAGCCGGAGCTGACCACGGCACTGCCGTTGGAGGCGCTGGCCGAGCGGGCCACGGCCTGGCTGGCCGCCCGCCAGGGCTGGCTGCTGGTGCTGGACAACGTCGACGAGGTCGCCGACGTGCGGCCCGCCCCTTCGCCGCGTGACCCGGCCGGCTGGGCGCGCGAACGCGTCCTGGGCCACGACCACCCCGACACGCTCACCTCCCGCAACAACCTGGCCGCCGCCTATCACGCGGCCGGTGACGTGCGCCGCGCCACTCCCCTGCTGAAACGGGCGCTGGCCGAGTGCGAGCGGGTGCTGGGCCCCGGCCACCCCACGACGACGCTGGTGCGGGCCAACCTGCGGGCGGTCCTGCGAGGCCGGCCATAAGCCGCTTCCACCAGGGATGGCGCATGGTCGCGGCCCTGGCCGTCACCCAGACCATCGGATACGGCGTGCTCTACTACGCCTTCTCCGTCTTCCTCACCCCCATGACCCGCGACCTGCGCGCCGGCGGGACGCAGGTCGCCGCCGCGCTCACCCTCGCCGTCGCGACCACCGCGCTGTGCGCGCCGTTCGCGGGCCGGTGGCTGGACGCCCGCGGCGGGCGCGGCCTGATGACGGCGGGGTCGGTGCTCGGCACGCTGGCCGTCCTGGGCTGGTCGCAGGTTCACACCCTGCTCCAGCTGTACGGGGTGTTCGTGGCGATCGGGGTGGCGTCGGCGATGGTGCTGTACGAGCCCGCCTTCGCCGTGATCATGGCCTGGTTCGACGGGCCGGCGTACGGGCGGGGCAGGGCGAACGCCCTCCTGGCGGTGACGATCGTGGCCGGGTTCGCGTCGGCGGTGTTCCTGCCGCTGTCCGGACTGCTGGTCGAGCTCTACGGCTGGCGCCAGGCCCTGGTCGTGCTCGGGCTCGGCTACGGCCTGGCCGCGATCCCGCTGCACGCCCTGGTCCTGCGCGGGCCCGCGCACCAGGCCGCCGAGGCCACCGCCACGACCAGGGGCGACCTGGTCAGGTCCGCCGTACGTGGGCGCCCTTTCTGGCTGCTTGCGGCGGCGTTCACGGCGCACAACGGCGCGGTGGCGACCATCGCGGTCCTGCTGGTCACCTACCTGATCCACCTCGGGCATCCGCCGGTGTTCGCCGCGACCGTCGCCGGGCTGCTCGGCGTGCTGTCGGTCACCGGCCGCGTGGTCACCACCGGCCTGCGCCGCCGCTGGGCCGCCGCCCCGGTCGCGGCGGGCGTCTTCGCGGTGCAGGGCGCGGGCACGCTGCTGATGCCGGTGGTGGCGGGGAGCGCGGCGGGGGCGATCGGGTGCGTGCTGCTGTTCGGGATCGGGTTCGGGGTGGGCACGATCACGCTGCCGCACCTGCTCTCCGAGCGGTACGGCACCACCGCCTACGCCAGCCTGTCGGGCCGGATCGCGCTGTTCGCGGTCGCCGACAAGGCCGCCGCCCCGCTCGCCGCCGTCGCCCTGGCCCAGGCGGCCGGGTACGGCTGGGTCATGGGCGCGGTGGCCGCCGCCTGCGCGGTCGCGGCGCTCGCCCTGCTGGCCTACCACCGCTTGTGACGCGAGAGATGAACACGGTTATCGTTGCCTTCGGATGACGGCGGGCGGGAGGATCGAGTGCGCAAACGATCGGTGATCATGGTGCTGGCGCTGCTGGCGGCCTTGGCCGGCTGCGGCCAGGCCGAGCAGGACGGAAGGAAGCTCACCCTGGCCGCTCCACGCGACCTGGTCGCCGGGCCGGAGGATCCGTACTTCGTCCACGAGACCTTACGGGTGTGGGAGCCGCTGGTGACCGTGGACGACGAGCTGCGGCCGGTCCCTGCGCTGGCCACCTCGTGGGGCAGCGCGGACGAGGGGCGGCGGTGGACGTTCACGCTGCGGCAGGGGGTGCGCTTCAGCGACGGCACGCCGCTGACCGCCGAGTCGGTGGTGGCCAACGTCGAGCGGTTCCTGCGCATCGCGCCCCGGCAGTCGGCCTTCTTCAGCCTCGACGCGGGCATGGAGGCCGCGTACGGCAGGCTCGGGCGGGTGCGGGCCGAGGACGGCAAGGTGGTGTTCGAGCTGAAGGAGGGCGTGGCCGACCTGCCGGGCCGGCTGGCCGGGTTCTTCAGCATGGTGCAGTCGCCGAAGGCGTTCGCGGGCGGCGGCTCGTTCGGCGACCGGCCGATCGGCACCGGGCCGTACACGCTGGCGAGCTGGACCAAGGGGCAGCAGGCGGTGCTCACCGCCAACCCGCATCACCACGGCGGCGCGCCCGCGTACGACACGATCGTGGTCAAGGTGATCCCCGACGCCAACGCCCGCGTCGCCGCGTTACGCGCCGGCGAGGTGGACGGGCTGATCGACAAGGGCGCGCTGCTGCCCGCGCAGGTCGCCGCGGTCGCCGCCGACGGCCGCTTCCGCGTGGTGCGCAGCCCGTCGGTGCTGACGCACTACCTGACCTTCAACGCCTCGCGCCCGCCGTTCTCGGACCCGCGCCTGCGCGAGGCGGCCGACCTGGCGATCGACCGGCGAGCCATCGCCGGCACGCTGTTCGCCGGCACGGCCAAGCCCGGCGCCGGCTTCCTGTCCCCGGTCTTCGGCGACCTCGCCGCCCCCGGCGGCACCCCCTATGACCCAGGCAGGGCCCGCGCGCTCGTGTCCGCCGCGAAGGCGCCGGAGCGGCCGGTCACCATCCTGATCTCGGCGGCGGAGACCGGCCAGTTCCCCTACGCCGACGTCGCCGAGGTGCTGCGTGCCGCGTTCGAGCAGGCGGGGCTGCCGGCGCGGGTGAGCGTCACCGAGGCCACCAAGCCGGCGATGGAGGCCGGCGACTACGACGTCTTCCTCAGCGCGTACAGCGTGCCGAACGCCGACGCCGACTACCTGTTCCGCCGCTTCCTGCGCTCGGACGCGTCCTGGAACGTGGATCGCCGGCTCGGCTACCGCAGCTCGGAGTTCGACGCGCTGGTGGACCGGGCGGCGGCGGAGACCGACCAGGGCGAGCGCCGCGCGCTCTACCACCGCATCCAGCGGCTGCTGGCGGCCGACCGGCCGATGATCCCCCTCGCCTGTCAGGACAACCCGATCGTCACGACCACCGAGGTCGGCGGCGTGCGGCAGAACGTGGCGTACGTGACCGACCTGGGCGAGCTGGCGCCCGGCACGTGATCGCCGTCCTCCTGCGCCGCCTGGCGGAGCTGCTGCTCGTGCTGCTGGCGCTGTCGGTGCTGGTGTTCCTGCTGACCTCGCTCGCGCCGGGCGATCCCGCCGAGGAGATCCTGCGCCGTGGCGGCGGGCAGCCGACGGCGGCGGCGGTGGCGGCGCTGCGCGCGGAGCTGGGGCTGGACGAGCCGCTGTTCAGCCGGTATCTGCGGTGGGCGCTCGACGTGCTGGGCGGCGACCTCGGCCGGTCCTACGTCGACCGCTCCCCCGTGGCGGCCGAGATCGCGGCGCGGCTGCCGGCCACGCTGGCGCTGGCTGTGGCGGCTGCGGCGGTGTCGGCGGCACTCGCGCTGCTCGTCGCGTTGCCGGCCGTGGTCCGGCCACGGGCGCTCGACAGCCGGATTCTCGCGCTGGTGACGGTGGCGGCCGGCGGGGTTCCTCCGTACATCGTGGGGATTCTGCTGATCAGCGTGGTCGCGGTGGGGTTGCGGCTGTTGCCCACCGGCGGTCCTGACTCGGTGGTGCTGCCCGCGCTCACGCTCGGCCTGGCCGGGGCCGCGACGCTGCTGCGGCTGCTGCGCGCGGACCTGGCGCGGGCGCTGCGGCGGCCGTTCGTCCGGCTCGCGGCGGCGAAGGGGCTGCGGCGCCGGCGCACGGTCGTCGTGCACGCGCTGCGCGTGGCCGCGCCGAACGCGGTCACCGCCATGAGCCTGGTGGTGGCGGAGCTGCTGGCCGGGGCCGTGGTGGTGGAGACGCTGTTCGCCTGGCCCGGCCTCGGGCAGCTCGCCGTGGCGGCGATCAGGCAGCGGGACGTGCCGGTCGTGCAGGCGTACGTGCTGGTCGTGGCCGTGGCGACGGTGCTGCTGCTGGCGGCGACCGAGCTGTGCCTGTCGGCCCTGGACCCGCGGCTGAGGGGGCGTGAGCGGTGACGGGCCGCGCCGGGGCCACCGGCTTCGTGCTGGTCGTCGTGTTCTGCCTGGTCGCGCCCTGGCTGACCGGGTACGACCCCTCCGCGCCCGACCTGGGGCGTGCCCTGCTGCCGCCCGGTCCGCAGCACTGGCTGGGCACCGACCAGCTCGGCCGGGACCTGCTCACCAGGACGGCCACGGCGGGCCGTACCTCGCTGCTGGTCGCGTTCGCCGTCACCGCCGTCACCACCGCGCTGGGCACGATCGCCGGCGCGGTGGCCGGGCTGGCGGGCGGGGCGACCGAGCGGCTGCTGCGCTTCGCCGCGACCGTGGCGCTCGCCCTGCCGGGGCTCACGCTGGCGCTCGCGCTGGCGGGCGTGCTGCCGCCCGGGTACGCCACGGTCCTGGCCGCGCTCGTGCCGCTCGGCTGGGTGAGCTGCGGCCTGGTCGCCCACACGGCGACGCGGCGGGTGGCGCGGGCCGACCACGTCCTGGCCGTACGGGCGATCGGCGCGTCCCCGCTCTACCTGCTGCGCAGGACGATCGCCCCGCACCTGGCCGGCCCCGTGCTGACCGTCGCCACCGCCGACTTCGCGCGCACGCTGATCGCCGTGACCTCGCTCGGGTTCCTCGGCATCGGGCTGCCGCCGGGTGCCGACTGGGGCGGCATGGTGAGCGAGGCGACGGCGCTGCTGGTCACGGCGCCCCGGCTCGCGGTCGTGCCCGCGCTGGCGCTCGCCTGCACCGGCCTGGCCCTCGCGCTCGTGGCGGACGCCCTGCGCGAGCGGTCCGGGGTCTGACGTCAGGAGACGCGCCAGTGCTGGGCGGCGAGGTGGCTGCAGGTCCACTGCCGCACCTCCTGCGCTGGAAGATCGGGTGGGGGAACCTGGTCCAGGAGGAGGCGTTGAGCGGGTCGCCGTCGAACTTCCGTGCAAAGGGGTCAGGCCAGGCCCTTGCGGAAGGCGATGGCCGTCGCCTCCGTACGCGTCGTCGCGCCCAGTTTCGTGAGGATGTGGGAGACGTGGACGCCGGCCGTGCTCGGGGAGATGTGCAGGCGGGCGGCGATCTGGCGGTTGCTCAGGCCCTCGGCGATCAGCTTCAGCACGTCCTGCTCACGTTCCGTCAGACCCTCCTGAGGCTGGCGGGGGCGGCCGAGCAGGGTGATCTCGCGGGCGAGCGGCGCGGCGCCCAGGTCGCCGGCCAGCCGGGCGGCCTCGGTGAGGCGGGTCGTCGCGCCCTGCCTGTCGCCCGCCTCCAGCGCGGCCCGCGCGCCGTGGAACAGGCACAGGGCCAGCTCGTACGGCTGCCGCAGCTCCCGCCAGGCCGCCACGGCCTCATCCCAGCCGTCGTCCTCGATGAGCGCGTGCAGCATGACCTGCCAGGCGCGGTCGAGCCGCCCGTCCACGCCCAGCCGCGCATCGGCCGCGACCAGCTCGGCCTTCCTGGCACCCCGGGCTCGCTGGGCGAGGGCGCCGGCCACCAGGATCGGGCGGGCGTCGCTGGAGTAGATACGGGTGAGTTCGGGGTCTTTCAGGGCGCGTTCCAGGATCAGGTCGGCTCGGCCTGGAGCGCCCTGGGCGACGGCCAGCAGGCAGAGCAATTGGTAGCGGGAGAACAGGCCGTCGCTCTCGACGTGCTCGACGGCCGATGCGGCGGAGGCCGCCGCATCGACGTCGCCGCGCAGCAGCGACAGCTGGCCGCTGAGGACGAGCAGGGCCTGCCGTGAGAGCGGCGGCGGATCCTCCTGGAGGCCGTCGCGCAGGAGGGCGTCCGCCTCGTCCCACCGCCCGGCCAGGATCAGCCCGCGCGCGGCGTGGCGGGCGAGCTCGGCGCCGCGGCTGCGGCCCAGGCCGTAGCGGAGGGCGCGGCTCAGGCCGTCGCGGGCGGCGGCGACGGCGCTCGGGTGGTCGCCCGCCATGGTGTGCAGGATGGCCTCGTACATCGGGACGGTCATGAGCAGGTCGTGGCCGTCGAGCCGCCCGGCGAGCGTGCGGGCCTGCGCCACCATGCCGAGATCGCGCGTCATCAGGCCGACGCCCAGCAGCCCGCGGATGGTGACCGTGGGGTCGCCGGTGCGCCGGCCGATCGCCAGCGCCTCCTCGAACGGCTCGCGCGCCCTGGCCACGTCGGGCAGCAGGCCCATGGCCAGGACGCCGAGCAGCCTGCCCCGCTGGACGCTCTTCGGGTCGGCGGGCAGGAGGGCGAGCGCGTGTTCCCAGTCGGAGACGCCGGTCACCTTCAGCCGGTGCCGCAACCTGCCCCGGTGCTCCAGGAGCTGGGCCGCCCGCTCGGGCTCGCGCCGCTCGTCCACGGCCTCCAGTCCTTGTGTGGCGTACTCGACGCCGCGCGCGTAGTCGCCGCTCAGCATGCACGCCTCGGCGATCTCGGTCAGCACGTCGATCCGGTCGACGCCCAGGTCCACCTCCGGGTCCCAGAGGTCGAGCACCTGGCCGAGCAGGCGGACCTGCTCCTCGTACGCGTACGTGCGGCGCGCCCGCCCCGCGGCCAGGTACGCGGCGGACAGCGCCAGCCGAAGATCCCCGGCAGCGTGGGCGTGCGCGGCCAGCTCCGCGTGAGCCCCCGAATCGCGCAACGCCTCGGCGTAGCGGGCGTGCAGGCGGGCCCGCTCGCCCGGCAGCAGATCCTCGTACACCACGTGCCGGATCAGCGCGTGGCGGAAGTCGTAGCCGTCGCCGGAGATGACGAGCAGGCTGCGATCGACCAGCTCGCGCAGCAGGGCGTCCAGCTCGGCCCCGCCCTGCCCGGCGACCCGCTCCAGCAGCCGGTGATCGACCCTGCCGCCCGCCACCGAGACGATGCGCAACAGCTCGCGGGCCGGGGCCGGCAGCGAGCGCGGGCCGTGCAGGAGAAGGCTGCGCAGGCTGTCGGGGGTACGCTCGCCGGCGCGGGCGAGAGCCTCGACGAACAGCGGGTTGCCGTCGCTGCGCTCGTGCACCCGGCGTACGGTGGCCGCGTCGGGCTCCGCGCCCAGGATGGCGGTGAGCTGGCGGCCCACGCCCTGCCGGTCGAGCCGGTCCAGCCGCAGCAGGGTGGCGCGCGGGCGGCGGGACAGCTCCGACAGCAGCTTGTCGCCGGTTCCGAACGGCCGGTGAGTGATCGTCAGGAGCACGCCGGGCTGGGTGAGGTTCCTGGCTAGAAAGCCGAGCAGCTCGCGGGTGGCGGCGTCGGCCCAGTGCAGATCCTCGATCGTCACGACGACAGGGCGGCTCGCGGCCACCCGCTCGACCAGCGTCAGCACCTCCTCGAACAGCCGGTGCCTGCCGCCCTCCGCGTCGCCGGCGTCACCCAGCTCGGGAAACCAGCGGGCCAGCTGCCGGTAGGGTCCGGGCAGCGCGCCCTCGACGCGGATCAGGCTGCGCAGCACGGTCACGAACGGCGCGTACGGCAGGCTGTCGCTGCCCAGCTCCGTACAGGTGCCTTCGACGACCAGCGACCGCGGCCCCAGCGACCGGGCGAACTCCGCCAGCAGCCGCGACTTGCCGATGCCGGCCTCGCCGGCCACGAGCGCCAGCGCGGGGCCCTGCTCGATGGCCGCGTCCAGGGCCGCCGCCAGCTCGGCCAGCTCCTCGTCCCGGCCCACGAAAACCGGGCTGACCACACGTTCCGCCATCATCGCGCCAGCATATAAATACAGAGATCACCCGATGTGCGACGGTTGTTTATCCGGCCACACTCGAAGCATGACAAGCACGTACCCGCTGCGGACCATCGGCGCCGACGAGATCGACGCGTGGGCCCGCATGGTCACCACCACCTACGGCCAGGACTGGACGGAGGGCGGTCTCAGGAACGCCGCCGTCTCCCTCGACCCCGGCCGCACGCTCGCCGCCTGCGACGGCGCGGACATCGTCGGCGGCGCGTCCATCTACGGGCGCGTCATGACGATCCCCGGCGCGGAGGTGCCGGTGGCGGGCATCACGCTCGTCGCGGTCCTGCCGACGCACCGGCGGCGCGGCATCCTGACCGCGATGATGCGCAGGCAGCTCACGGACCTGTACGAGTCGGGCGGCGAACCGATCGCCGCGCTCAACGCCGCCCAGGCCACGATCTACGGCCGCTTCGGCTACGGCCTGGCCAGTCACGTGGCCGAGATCAGGGGCGACAAGAGATTCATGGCCCTGCGGCCGGGCACCGGCGTCGGCGACGGCCGGATCCGCCTGCTCGCGCGCGAGGAGGCTCTGCCGCTGCTGGAGAAGGTCTACGACACCGCCCGCCGCGGCAGGGTCGGATGGGTGGACCGGACGGAACGGTACTGGGCGGCCCTGCTGGCCGACCACGAGCGGGCCCGCGCGGGAGGCACGGCGCTGCGCTTCGCCGTGCACGCCGAGCCGGGCGGCGAGGCCACCGGTTACGCCCTCTACCGCTCCAAAGCCGGCACGGTGCAGGTGATCGAGGTCGCGGCCACCACCGGACCGGCGTACGCCGCCTTGTGGCGCTTCCTCATCGACCTCGACGCGCACACCGAGCTCGCCTACGACGGGGCCGTGGACGAGCCGCTGTACCACCTGCTGGCCGACCCCCGCGCGGCGCGCACCACCGTGCTGGACAACCTCTGGGTCCGGCTCGCGGACGTGGGACGCGCGCTGGCGGCCCGCCGGTACGCTGCCCCGCTCGACCTGGTGCTGGAGGTCCAGGACCCGTTCTGCCCGTGGAACGCGGGCCGCCATCACCTGCGGGCCGACGGCGAGTCCGTCACCTGCGAACGTACGCGGGCCCGTCCCGATCTCCGGCTGACCTCGGCCGAGCTGGGCGCGGCCTACCTGGGCGGCACCACGCTGTCGTCGCTGGCAGCGGCCGGCCGGGTGGAGGAGCTGCGCCGCGGCGCGGTCGCCGCCGCCTCGCTCGCCTTCCGCGGCGAGCGGGCCCCCTTCCACCCTTCGGGCTATGCCTTTCCCGCCTTCTGACCACCTCGCCCACGCGTGAAGGAGACCGACCACATGCGCACTCGTCAGCTCGGCCGCAGCGCCGTACGGGTCACCGAGCTCGGCTTCGGCGGCGGCCCGCTGGGCGGCCTGTTCGACCCGCTGGACGACGACACCGCCGCCCAGGCGCTCGCCGCCGCCTGGGACGCCGGCATCCGCTACTTCGACACCTCACCTCACTACGGCATCGGCCACTCCGAGCGCCGCATCGGCGAGCTGCTGCGCGGCAGGCCGCGCACGGAGTTCACGCTGTCGACGAAGGTCGGCAGGCTGCTGGTGCCGCAGGACCCGCAGGGCAGGATGGACGAGGCGTTCGCCGTCCCGGCCACCCACCGCAGGGTCTGGGACTTCTCCCGCGACGGCATCCTGCGCAGCGTCGAGGACTCCCTGGCCCGCATGGGCGTCGACCGGATCGACGTGCTGTTCCTGCACGACGCCGAGCAGCACTTCGAGGCCGCCCTGCGCGACGGCTACCCGGCGCTGGCCGAGCTGCGCGCCCAGGGCGTGGTCGGCGCGATCGGCGCGGGCATGTACGACTCCGCCAAGCTGACCCGCCTGGTGCGCGAGACCGACGCCGACGTGGTCATGCTGTCGGGCCGCTACACGCTGCTGAACCACACCGCGCTCGACGACCTGCTGCCCGCCTGCGCGGAACGCGGGGTGTCGGTCCTGGCCGCCTCCATCTTCAACTCCGGCCTGCTCGCCACCGAACGCCCCTCCGCAGACGCCCGCTACGACTACGCGCCTGCCGCCCCCGAGGTGCTGGAGCGGGTCGGCAGGATCGCCGACGTCTGCGCCGCGCACGACGTGACCCTCCCCCAGGCCGCGCTGGCCTTCCCGCTCCGCCACCCGGCCGTGGCGGGCATCGTGGTGGGGATGCGCTCGGCCGACGAGGTACGGCTCAACCTCGCCGCGTTCGAGGCCCGCCTCCCCGAGGGGTTGTGGTCCGACCTGTGCGCCGAGGGCCTGCTGGACGAGCGTGCGGAAAAGCCCGGTAAGTGACCGGCGTACGTCCTGGTGAGCGCGGCCGCGCGGCACGAGGCTGGGAAGGATCGTACGTTCCGGACCACGGGGAGATCCCATGAAGGCACTGGAAAGGCCAGGACGGTCCCTGGCGCGGCTCCTGACGACGGCGGCCGCGCTCACGGCCGTCACCGCGATGACGCTCACCCCCGCCGCGAGCGCGGCCGACCGGGTCGCCGGCCCGGCCGGCACCAGCGTCTGCCTGCGGCTGCTGGCCGACTACAACGCGATCCTGCTGCGGCACTGGGGGTCCGATTGCAGCCCGCGCGGCACGTACCACATCCATGTCTGGGGCGGTGGCCGCGACATGAACTACCCCACCTACACCTACAGCGGTGGTAACAGGGACTTCTCCTACACCTGGCCGGTGCCCTCGGGCACCAACATCTGCGCGGAGCTCTGGTACCACAAGCCGGGCGGCGGCTACTCCAGCTACGGCCTGCCCTGCACGACGATGTAGGGACGCTGCAGGGACGCTGGAGGGCGTTTCGAGGTATCTTCCTCCGGTTACGCCCGCACTCACGCGAGGAAGCCCCCCGGTGACCGTCCCGCTGCGCAAGAACGTCCGCTTCCAGCTGCTGTGGATCGGCGGCGCGGTCTCCCAGCTGGGGACGGAGCTCAGCAGGCTCGCCACGCCGCTGCTGGTGCTGGCGCTCACCGGCTCGCCCGGGCTGGCGGGCGTCGTCGCCGGCGCCCGCACCGCCGCCTTCCTGGCCGTCCAGATCCCGGCGGGCGTCTGGATCGACCGTTGGGACCGCCGCCGCACGCTCGTCACCGCCCAGGGCCTGCAGGCGGCGGTCTCCGCGCTGCTGGCGGCGCTGATCCTCACCGGATGGTTCCGCTGGTGTTCATCACGTTGTCGACGCCGTCCCTGAACGTGGTGCTGAACGTGATGATCGCCCGCCTGGTGCCGGAGGCGATGCTGGGCCGGATGGGCGCGGTGCTGAGCATGGGCGGGATGGGGCTCAAGCCCCTCGGGCCCGTGCTCGGCGGCGCTCTGGCCGCTGCTCTGGGCGGCGCGGGCGCCCTCCTGGTGCTGGGCGGCCTGCTCTGTCTGACCGCCGCCGTCGCCGCCCTCAGCCCGGAACTGCGCCGCTTCACCGGAGAACCCGTAGCGGCCGCCTGACGCCGCGTTCACGGGTCCGGGAGGCCCGCCGCCTGGCCGGTCAGGAGACGGGTGCGCCGGCCCTCAGGCGCGGAGGAACTCGGCGGCCTGGCGGCGCAGGCGTTCGGGGGCCGAGCCCCAGACGGGGGCGCGTGTCATCGCCTCCAGCTTGACCCGCTTCACCTCGCGCGGCGCGTCGGCGGGTACGCCGAGGTGGGGCCAGAGCTGGTCCAGCTCGTCGAACGGCAGCTCCCACGACTGCCCGATCGAGCCCTCGTCGGCGGGCGGCGGCAGGAACACCTCGTCAGCGGTCCGCGGCGGATCGACCTGGACGACGGACAGCCCGAAGCGTTCCGCGGCGTCGCGCAGCAGCGCCCGATGCCGCTCCACGACCTGCGGGCCCGGCTCGCCCTCGGCGAGCAGGGTGAGCAGCCAGCCCGTCGTGCCGAGCCGCGACAGGTCGAGGACCAGGCGCACCCCGTCGGTGAAGGACCGGTGGGCCAGGCTCGCCTCCTCGCCAGGACCCTCGCTACGCGGGCCTTGGTCGAGGCCGAGCAGCCGGGCGAGCTCCGCCGCCTGCTCGTGGCCGAGCTCGCCGTACGCCAGGACTCGCAGTGCCGGCCAGAGCATCGTCACTCTCCAAGCTCGTCGTCGATGGGCTGCCTCCAGGCCATGGGGCGGTCCGGCCGGTGGATGACCCAGTCGGAGTCCTGGTGGTGCGACGACAGCTCCAGGCCCATGCTGTGCCCGTCGAAGGGCCCGCTGGACTCGAACACGCCGAGCGAGATGGGCCGCCCCAGCGCCGCCTCCCAGTCATCCTTCCACGTCACCAGCCAGGGGAACGCCTCCATGAGCGTCCGCTTGTCGATGTAGCCGTGGCCGCCCATGAAGTCGCCGGGGAAGCGGCCCGGCGTCCAGCCGACGCGGGCCCTGCGGACCATGGGCGTGCTGGACAGGTCCAAGTCGTAGTCGCTGGGCTCGGCTTCGAGGCCCAGCCGGTACATCGCGTCGAACAGGCGGCGCTCGGGGCGTACCGGGTCGTCGCCGAACCACTCACTCAGCCGCTCCCGCGCCTGCGGCGTGAGCTGATCATCCGCTGGGAACGTCTTGTGCCGCCCGGCGAACAGCACGGCGCCGGTGCCCCTGAGCCTGATGTCCACCTGGGACGGGTCGATGCCGTCCCTGCCGAGGGCTTCGAGCAGTTCGGTGGCGTAGCGGTCGTACTGTCTGGGAGTCATGCCCAGCGGCGCCTCCCTGCGCAGCAGCCAGGCGAGCTGGCGCGGGGCGATGCCGAGGAAGTCGAGGTCGCGCTTGGCGACCGCGTAGCCCGAGTCGTCGCGCGGCCACCACGGCGGGGCCGGGTCGGTGCCGTCGAGCACGCGGGCGATGCGCCGGTCCAGCGGGTCGGCGAGGTCGAGCGGTCCCGCCGTCACGGGGGTCGGCCGCCAGCTACCTGCGGGGGCGTCCGGGCGGGTGACGATCGGTGGCTCATCCTGCGGCGGGGCCGGGCGGCCCGGTGTGATGTGGCCCAGCGTGGTCAGCCGGTCCCCCGGCAGCGCCACGAACTCCCGCTGACGGAAGAACCCCATGCCCGTCACCGGCAGGGACAGGATGTCGCGGGCCGGTTTCCTGTCCACCAGCAGCACGCCGCGGCCGTCGAGGGTGTCCAGCCAGTCCATGACCACCTGGCGGTCGGCCGACCAGCTCGCCAGCGGGCGGTGCCGCATCTCGATCATGTCGCCGGGGCGCAGCGCGTCCCACACCGAGTGGCGGCCCTCCGACCAGGCCATCCCCCGGTAGGCCACGACCTCCTCGATGCCGCGCGCGGCCAGCACCTCCTGGGTGAAGTCGTACTGGGTGCGGACGAAGTCGCGCAGCGTACGGCGGTTGTAGAGCAGCTCCATGTCCACGGCGGCGCGCGTCCTGCCGTCCATCGGCCACGACATCGCCTTGGTCAGTCCGAACTCCTCCCGCACCACCTCCTGGATGGCCAGCACGCGCACGTTGCTGTTGGCGTTGCGGTGGGCCCAGGCGTGCAGCAGCTCGCTCACCGCGATCCGCCGCACGAGCCGCTCCGCCTCCGGGGAGTCCATCCGCAGCGCGGCGGCCGGGGGGTGGCGGGCATCGAGCTCGTCCACGTGCCTGACCTCGGCGCCCATGGAGGGATAGCGCTCGTTGATCGGCACCAGGACATGGTCGGGGTCGCCGAGCCGGTTGATCATGTCGGAGCCGACGTGCAGGCCGGTCGCCGCCATGACGAGCTGCGGGGTCGCCGAGCGCATCCGCTCGGCCAGCGCGTCGATCACGTACGTCTTGACGTCGCTGGTGCTGGTGAACGTGCCGTCTGCGGTCAGCAGCGCCTCGGCCACCCGGCGGTGGTGGGCGGCCTCGGCGGAGTCGGGCGGCGGCGGGGCCGGGTAGTGAACCTCGGTTTCCTGCTCGGGGAGCGTGACCGGGTGGCCGGCCGGCCTCGGGAGCAGGTTGACGGTGCCTCGGGCCTGCTCGGCGGCCTGCTCGAAGCGCTGCATCACGCCCTCGTACAGGGGGAGCCTGTTGAGCCGCTCGAAGAGCGGGCGCAGGGCGTCCAGCTCGCGTCTGATGATCGCGACGTCGGCCGGGCTGAGCGGGTTGGCGACCCACCGGAACACCCGGGGCTCGCTCTCGCGGAAGAACGCCTGGACGAACGGGTTCGCCGCGTCGGGGATCTGCAGGTGGGACGCGGTGCCGCTGCCGGTCGGGATGAGGCCGCCGGACGGCCCGAGCACCAGGTCGCCATGACCGAACCCGTGCTTGGCGGTCACCGCGTGGTAGAGCCCGAGGAGCACCCCGTCGCGCGTGGCCGGCCTGTGCGCGCTCTCCGGCGCGGGCTCGCCAGGCATGTGGTCGGTGTAGACGTCGCGCAGGCCGAGCGCGTACGACAGCGGCACCCGCGCCCCCACCGCCCGGCCGACGTGCGCGTTCAGCACCTTGACGGCCGCGTCGCCCGGCCGCTCGAACCGCTCGTACGTCACCCGCGTCCCGTCCGCGAACGTCACCAGCTCCCGGTTGAGCAGCCCGTCCCCGTGCGGCAGCGGCTCCCGCGCCGCCACGGCCGCCCCGGTCACGGGATGCGCCGGCAGCGGGACGACCGGCGCCGCCCCGAACCCGAGCTGCCCCGCCTCCGGATACGGCGTCGCCTCGGCCGGCCCCGGGGGCGGCGCGCCCTCCAGCACCGCACGCAGGCGAGGCCAGGACGCGGCGAACCCGGGATGCAGGTTCAGCCGCGCGACCTCCTCGATCGGCACCCAGGCCAGCTCAAGCGACTCCTCGCCACGCCCGCGGACCTGGACGCGCTCGGCGGCGACGGCGATCACCGTGTCGTACGCCCAGCCGCCGTGGTCGTCCCTGATCACGTGCTCGACCTGGACCGCGTCCTGCGCCAGGTCGCTCTCCTCGGCCGTCTCGCGCAGGGCCGCCCCGGCCGGCGACTCGTCGCTGTCGCGCGCCCCGCCGGGCAGCGCCCAGGTGCCGCCGACATCGGTGTCCTCGCCGCGCCGCTGCATGAGCACGTGGACGCCGTCCGGCCCCCGGTGGTGGACCAGCAGGCCCGCGCCGCCGAACCTGCCCCAGTGGGCGTGGCCCTGCGCGCAGTTCACCCAGCCGTCGCCGGACATCCGGGGCAGGACGGGCGCACGCATCGCCGGCTCCGGCCGATCCAGCTTCCGTACGGCGGCCACCAGCGACTCCGCCGCCCCCTCCCAGGTGGCGTTCGCCTCCCGCAGCAGCCGCTGGAGCTGACGGGCCTGCTCCTGGGCCCGGGGCAGGTCGCGCAGCATCTCCTTCAGGTGCGCGGCCCACCGCTGCACCGGCACCTCGTCCTCGAAGCCCTGCTCGACCAGGCTCGCCTTGGTCAGCGCCGGCGGGAAACGGCTCGGGTCGCCGAGCATGCCGCCGAGGCCGCTCGACCTCGGGATGAGGATGGGCGCGCCCGCCCCGGCCGCCTCCAGCGCCGCCAGGCCGAACCCCTCGCCGCGCGACGGCATGATCACGACGTCGGCGGCGCGGATGTCGGCCAGCATCTCGTCGCGGTCCAGCGTGAACGGCCTGACCTCGACCTCGCGGCCGGCCACGTCCGACAGGCGCTCCTTGACCTCCTCCACCGTCTCCGGCGCCGCGCCCCTGATCACCAGCCGGACGTCGAGGTCCTTCTGCAGCTCGCGAATCATCAGCGCCGCCTCGTGGCCGCCCTTCTGCGCCGCGTCCGCCCGGCCGATGAGCAGCACCGTACGCGTCCGCTCGCCGAAGAAGGGCCGCTGCCTGGGCGCCTCGAACGGCACGCCCGGCATCAGCTCGTGCACGGGCGGCTCGCGGTCGCCAGGGTTGCTGCCGGCCAGCCGCCGCGCCTCCCCGGACAGCACGGGGCCGACGCCGACCAGCATGTCGGCCTCGGAGATGACGGCCCGCTCGATGTTCTCGAAGTCGCGGCCCAGCGCCGGCCTGTCCGCGATCCGGCCGAGCGCCCCCGTCACCATGTGCAGGACGTGCACCAGCGGCGCGTCCGGGTAGAGCCGGTCGCGGGCCTGCATGGCGGCGGGGCCTGAGTAGCGGCTGTGCCCGATGACCACGTCCACCTCGGGCGGCAGCTCCTCGCCGTCGAAGCTCAGCTGGTCCATCTCGCTGCGGCCCGGCTCGGGGCGCCTCGGGCCGATCACGTGCAGCCGCTCGCCGCCGACGCCCGGCGGCACCTCGTGACCCACCCGGACGTACACCTCGTGCCCGGCCCGCGCCAGCCCCTCGGCCAGGTTGCGGTTGACGGCGATGATGCCGCCCCGGTGCGGGTCCCATTCGGTGCAGTACGCCAGCACGCGCAGCCCCGTCCTGCCCAGCTCCTGCCGCTGGAGCAGGCCGTCCCATTCGTCGGCCTGCTCCTCGCGCAGCCCCTCGCGCTCGTGCGGGGCCGCCCCGGCCAGGCTGCGCCGGTGCTGCGCGGCCAGCTGCTCGCGTTCCGCCGCGTGCTCGTCGCGCAGGATGCCGTCGGCCTCGGTCGTGTACCGCTCGCGCAGCCGTTCCGCCCTGCCCTGCGGATCGACGTCCACGCCGTGCTCCGCGCCCAGGTCGGCGATCTCCGGCAGCTGGTCCTTCAGCTCGTCCGGGAGCCTGGTGCTCAGGCGCTCGTACGTCTCCCTGAACCAGCGGGCCTCCTCCTCGTTGAACGGCCTGCCGCGCACCTCCTCCAGCACCTCGCGGGCTCTTGGTGTGCGCCGCCACCTGCCCTGCTCGTCCAGCTCGTTGCGGTAGACGGCCTCGCCGCCCCTGCGGTGGATCGTGAGCGCGTCGAGGTAGCGGGTGTCGTCGATGGCCCGCATCGTGTCGGGGATGCCGGCGAACGCGGTGTCGTGGATCTCCTGGGCGACCAGCCGGCCGTACCCGTCGGTGTCGCGCATCCGCTGGTAGCGGTCGAGCACCGACAGCCGGCTGAGCGCCGCGGGGACGGCCATGACGTACGCCTCGGTACGGTAACCGAGCCTCCTGAACTCGGCCGCCTCCGCCTCGACCCCGGGGCTGCTGTTCATCGCGCCCTCGCGGATGAGGTTCACGCGCAGCTCGGCGGCCAGCGCGATGACCTTCTTCATCCACACGTAGGCGTCCCCGCCCACCTGGGCCGCGGCGATGCGATCGTTCTGGGCCATCAGCTCGGCGTACTTGGGGGCGTAGTGCAGCAGCCCGTCGAAATCGGCGATCAGCGCGCCGTCGGGGCCCAACGCCTCCATGGCCGCCCGCTGCGCGGTCGTCTTCCCGGACGCGGCCTGCCCTCCGATGAACACCACCCGCGGCCGCTCCGGCCGCCGCACCCCCGCCATGAGAGCGGGCACGATGTCCCGCCGGAAGATCAGCTCATTGTCCTCATCCGTCAGCTTCCAGGAGTCGGGCCCGCTCTCCTTGTAGCGGTACTCCGGCGCCACCTCGACGGAACCGTCCGGGGAGACCGGCCTCCCGCTGAGCAGCTCGGACAACCTCCGGACGTCGGGCACCGCCGCCCCCCGCTCCCGACCCTCCCCTGGTTGGGCAGCCGCCCCGCTTCCGGTCCCCTGGCCCGTGGCCGGGCCGACGGTCGAGCCAGGGACCGGACCGGAGGCCGCCTGGCCGGCGACCGCGGTGTCGCTCGGTGCGGGGGCGCTGATGGGAGTGACGGGGCCGGGGCGGGAGGTCGTCCCAGCGGTCGTGGCGGGAGAGCGCGGATCCGGCGTGGCGACGTCGTCCGAGACGGCCACCGGCCCGGCGTCGCTGGGAAGGGCCGCTGCCCGGGCAGACTGCGAGGTCGAAGGTGGCTGCGGCTGCTCTTGAGCCGACGGCTGCTGCTCAACCCGCCCGTGCTCCTGGGCACGCGCCTGCGCCTGGCCAGGCCCCTCGGCCTTGCCGCGGTCCTCGCCACGCACGGGGTCCTGGTCTCGCGCGGGCTCCTGCGTGCGTGCGGAGTCCTGCGTGCGCGCGGCATCCTGGGCGGGTCCGGAGTCCTGTGTGCGGGCGGCATCGTGGGCGGGTCCGGAGCCCTGGGTGCGGGCGTGAGTCTCACCCCGCTCCTCAACCCGCGCCTGCTCCTGGGCGCGTGGGGGAAGCGGCGTGCGGGGGTGCGCGGTCTCCTGAGCGCGGTGAGGGGTGGTTCTTGGCGGGGTGCTCGGCTCCGTGGGCGGGGATGAGATGGGAGCCGACTGCGAGGTCGGGCCGTCGGACGGCGGGGTGGGCGTGATGGTGGGTGGGGAGGTCGGGGGTGGAGGTGTGGTGCGGGTGGTGTCACTGGACAGGGCCGTTGCCGTTGCCGTGTCCAAGGCTCGGCGGGGGTTCGCCGCAGCGCTCATCACGTCCACGCTGAAGGGGCTGATCGTGTTCGTGCGGCCCACGCCCGCTGCGGCGCTGCCCAGCAAGGACTCCAGGCTCGGAGCTTCCCATCTTCCGTACACGATGCCGTTCGAAACCATGCCGGCCGGTGCCGAGACGGCCATGTTCGTGAGGGCCGTCTGGGTGGCGCGGCCGGGGAAGCGCATCAGGGCGTTCAGCGCGCCTGGGGCGTCGCCGGCGGCGGCGTTGAGTGTTCTGATGCCGGGGAGGCGGTCGACCAGGCCGCCCACAGGGCGGGTCACCTTTGAGGCGAGGACCGCGCCCATGCCGTCGCCCAGGAGGGTGGCGGCGGTCGACTGACCGTCCCACTTCGTGCGGGTGCCGCGCGCAAGCTGCTCGCTCTGCGCGAGGTAGTCGCCGAGGAGGCCCTCGCCGAGCTCCTCGGGCAGTTCCCGCAGCATGTGGCTGGAGACCGCCCGGGCCAGCAGGCCCTTCGCGCCCTGGCCCGCCCCGAGCGCGGCCAGCCTGGGCACGGCCCTGGCCCCGGCCGCCCCCGCGTACCTGATCCCGGCCGCCCGCTCCAGCCAGGCGAACACCTTGTCAAGGAAGGACCGTAAGCGGGCGGCGTACGGGCCGATGAAGGGCGCCAGGGCGCCCGCGCTGAGAGCGGCCGCCGCGGCGGCGATGGCGATCGACGTGACCGTGATCCAGAAGCCGACGTTGATCACCAGCTTGGCGTACTGGGTGTCGCGGGCCAGGCTGTCGTGCTGCAGCGCGTACTGGTGGGCCAGCGCGGCGAGGGCGGAGATGCCCTGACCCTCGGCGAGCATCTGCTCGGCCCGCTGCCGGAACGCGTCGGCGGCGGGACCGTCCCACCCCTGGAGGATGAGGTCGCGCGCCGTGCCGCCCGCCGCCGCGAAGTCCAGGGCGGCCCGGCTCCAGTCCTCGTACGCGACGGCCAGCGCGGCCTCGCCCGACTCGCTGGTCTCCGGCCACAGCTGCCCGGACGACAGCAGCGCGATGAGCGCGTCGCACCAGGCGGGCAGGCCGGTCCCCCAGGCGGGCGTGACGTCGGTGGCGTAGCCGGAGCTGCCGATCGTGTTGTCCTGCCCGGGCAGCGGGTTGGTGACCGGGCTGCTGACGTTCGTGACCACGCTGATCCCCCGTACGGCGCGCGCTAGGTCCTGGGCGTGGCGAGGCCGGCGTCGGCGGAGGCGGAGGTGTTCACGCTCTCCAGGACGCCGGGACCGGCGGAGACGGCGAAGTCCGCCCAGTCGGCGCCGGCCCGGAGCAAGGTGCCGGGGCCGTCATCGGCGAGGTACGCCCGCTCGAACTCCCTGCCCGTCGCGTCCTGCCCCCATGGCCGGGCGGCGTGCAGGCTCTCGATCCTGGCGCGAGCGTCGGCCAGCCGGGCCTGGAGCGTGGCGGCGGCGGCCGACCAGCGCTTCACCCCCGCCTCCACGGTCTCCCGGTGGATCTCCAGCCGTTCCCCCATGACGTGCTCCCTCGACGCAACGGTCCCCGTGCGGCGGAACGCTAGTGCACACCGGCGGGCCCGCCGCTCGTTTCAGCAATCGTCGAAGGGTCGCGCAGGCCGAGCCACTGTTCGGCGTCCCAGGCGTGGAAGCGTTCGACCTCGGTGAACCCGAGCTTGGCCGCGAGCCGCATGGAGGCGGTGTTGGCGGTCTGGGTGGTGAGGATCACCGGCTCGCCGGGCAGCGCGCGGTCGAGCCAGGCGAGCGCCGCCGCGCACGCCTCGGTGCCGTACCCGCGGCCCCAGGCGCGGGGCAGGAACAGGTAGCCGAGCTCGGCCTTGCCGACGGCGGCCGGGCGGCTGTGCTCGGTCACCCGCTTGAGCAGCACGTTGCCGATCATCTCCCCGTCGAGCTCGACGACGAAGCTGCCCGCCCACCGCGCGGGCACGGGCGGCACGTCGCGCTCCAGCTCGTCCCGGGACCGTGGGCCGCCGAGGTAGGCGTGCGCCTGGGTCTCGGCTCATCGCGAAGCAGATCATTCGCACTACAAAGTACTGTCACCTACGATGCGGATCATGGACGACACGGCGCCGGCCACCGCGCTGGTACGCCTCGCACACCCAGGCAGCCGGGTCTACACCGGGGTCAGCCGCGCCGCCTGCATCGAGCTGACCGAGCAGGGCAAGGAGATCGCGTACGCCGCCCACCGCAAGGTCACCGAGCACGCCGAGAAGCTGATCGGGGACATCTCCCCCGGCGACCGCGAGCGTTTGGAGCACCTGGTATGGACCATCGTCGGCACCCCGGCACCACGATCATGACGACGGACGCCGATGTGGCCCGTACGGCGGCGCTGGCGGGCGCGGCGATCGCGGTGGCGGCCGTCGCCGATCCGTTCACCGACGAGGTCTTCTGGACCGACGGCACCACCGCGACCGTCTCACGGAACGAGACGGAGGAGCCGCTCAAGCCGTCGGCGCACCCGCCCCTCGTGGACCTGAACCTCGATCCGCCGTTCCCGAACGCGCCCGCCTTCCGCGCGACCACCCTGCTCACCGACCCGGGCTTCACGGAGCGGTTCCGCCCGCGGGTCACCTCCACCACCCTGACCCTGGCCTGGGTGGCGGCCGGCCGGCGCGCCGCGTACGTCACCGACGGCCACGTCCACGACAGCGTGCACTTCGCCGCCGGCATCGCGCTGTGCCGAGCCGCCGGCTGCGTGGTGAGCGGCCTCGACGGCAACCCACCCGAGAGGGGCACCGGCGGCCTCATCGCCGCCGCCGACCAGGACACCCACGAAGCCCTTCTGGACCTCGTCAACCGCCAGTGATGCGCAGCCGGCCACCGCACGGCGCCCGTTGACAGCGGCGCGGCCCAGGATGCGCGGGCGCAGTATCAGCTGATCGGGACGGTCAGGCGGTGGCGGGTGGGCACGGCCGGGGTGCGGCGTTCGCCGAGCAGGGTCATGAGCTGATCCATGGCGACCTCGCCCAGTTTCTCGCCGTCCACGTCGATCGACGGCACGTCGTGCAGGCCGAGGCTCTCCACGACCATGCCCTCCGAGCTGACCACGACGCCGGTGACGCCGCGCCGCATCAGCGCGAACATCAGGCCGAGGCCGATCGAGGTCGCGTACGGGACGACGGCGGTGGCGCGGGCGGCCACCACGGCCTCGGCGGTCGCCACGCCCGAGGCGAACGTCGAGGGGCAGGGGCCGAGCATGGTGAGCGTCACCCCGCTCGCGGAGGCGGCGGCGCGGATGGCGGCCTGGCGCTGGCCGTCCTGCCAGGAGCCGGCGGGGCCGCCGATATAGACGATGCGTTCGTGGCCCTTCTCGGCGAACCAGCCGACGAGCGCGCCGAACGCGGTGGCGGTGTCGGCGACCGTGGAGGGCATGCCGTCGATCTCGCGGTCGATGAGCACGGTCGGCTTGTACGCCGCCGCCGCCCTGACGATCTCGTCCGACCCCCGTGGCGCGGCGAACAGGAACCCGTCCACCTGGTGGGCGAGCTGCTCGACGGCGGCGAGCTGCGCGGCGTGCTCCAGTGAGTGCACCGCGATCGTCAGCTGCATCCCGGAGCCGGCGGCGCGCGCCTGGGCGCCGCCGATGATCGGCGTGAAGAACGTGTTGTCCAGGGTGGGCACCACGATGGCGACCACGCCGGTCCTGCCCCTGGCGAGCTGGGTGGCGGCCCGGTTGGGGACGAATCCGAGCTGCTCGGCCGCCGCGCGCACGCGGGCCACGGTCTCGGGGGCGGCCAGGTCGGGCCGGCCCAGAGCGCGGGAGGCCGTCGCCTTGGACACCCCCGCCAGTACGGCGACGTCCGCCAGTGTCGGCACTGATCCTCCTTGAGCGGTAACACGGAAGTAACGCGGCGGTTTGTGCGCGAGGCCGCTCGTCATCTATGGTCAGGCTCATGCAACCGGTTCCACAACCGGTTCCAGACCACAGCGTACGCCACGGAGAAAGGACGCCGACATCTCACGCAAATCGGCCCTCCTGCTGGCGCCAGGGCTCGTCCTTCTCCTCGCGGGTTTCCTCATCCCGTCGGCCGCGATGCTCTTCGCGCCGCCGGACGTCTCGACCAGTGAGATCTTCGCGCGCCTGGGCGAGATGCTCAAGGACCCCTACGACCTCGAGGTCATCGGGCGCACCGTCGGGCTGGCCCTGATCGTCACCGTCATCTGCGTCGTCCTCGGGTTCCCCATCGCCTACTGGCTGGCCCGCTCGCCGTCCCGGTGGAGCGGCGTGCTGCTGGCGGTGGCGATCTTCCCGCTGATGCTGAGCAACGTGGTGCGGACGTTCGGCTGGCTGGTGATCCTCGGCTCGAAGGGGGCGCTCGGGCAACTGCTCGTCACGCTCGGCCTCGTGGACGTGGCGCCACAGTTGCTCTACACCAAGCTCGCGATCGTGCTGGGCCTGACCCAGCTGTTCCTGCCGCTGGCGATCATCTCCTGCTACTCGGCGGTCGCCCAGGTCGATCCCGGCCTGGACGACGCCTCGCGCGGGCTCGGCGCGAGCCGCATCCGTACGCTGTGGAGCGTCGTCATCCCGCTGACCATGCCGGGCATCGTGGTGGCCGCCACCCTGGTCTTCGCCGGGGCCGTCACCGCCTACACGACGCCGTACCTGCTGGGCGGGTCGAGCCAGCGGATGCTGTCCACGCAGCTGTTCACGTACGCGAGCACCACCGTCGACTGGGCCTCGGCCTCGGCGACGGCGCTCATCATGACGGTGCTGGTCTTCCTGGTCTCCGGGCTGTCCTCGCTGATGGGGCGGAAGGGGGCCACCTCGTGAAGCGGCCTATCACGGCGGCGCTCGCGGTCGTCGGCTACATCATCATGATCGTGCCGATCGTCTTCGTGGTGGCCACCGCCTTCACCAGCGGCAGCGTGCTGCGTTTCCCGCCCGAGGGGTTCTCGCTGCGCTGGTTCGGCGAGGCACTCGGCTACGAGCCGTTCATGGAGGCGGCGCTGTCGAGCCTGGAGCTGGCGCTGCTGGCCACCGTGCTCGCGCTGCTGGTCGGCGTGCCCGTGACGCTCGCCATCCATCGGGGCGACCTGCCGGGCAAGGGGCTGGTCGAGGGGTTGTTCCTGTCGCCGCTCATCGTGCCTGAGCTGGTGGTGGGGCTCGCGCTGTTCCAGCAGCTGATGATCGGCCTCGACCTCGACAACTTCAGCACGCTGCTGGTAGGGCACACGGCGCTGATGCTGCCGTACGCGGTGCGGGTGACCGGCGCGTCGCTGGCGCTGGCCGATCCCGCGCTGGAGGAGGCCGCCCGGGGGCTCGGCGCCTCGCCGCTGCGGGCGTTCTTCAACGTGACGCTGCCGCTGCTGCGCCCGGGGATCTTCTCGGCCGGGCTGCTCAGCGTGGTCACCTCGTTCAACAACGTGCCGCTTTCGCTGCTGCTGCAGGGACGCGACTTCAGGACGCTGCCGGTGACGATGCTCGACTACGTGCAGCAGTCCTACGACCCGATGGTGGCCGCCGCCTCCACCCTCATCCTGGCCGCCACCGTGGTCATCGCGATGGTCGCCGAGCGCACGGTCGGGTTCGCCAAGATCTTCGGAGGGATCAACCAATGACCGCCGCCGCCGAGCTGATCGCCGTCACCAAGTCGTTCGGCGCCTTCACCGCCGTGGACGCGATCGACCTTGCCGTGCCGGCCGGCAAGCTGACGACGCTGCTGGGGCCGAGCGGCTGCGGCAAGACCACCACGCTGCGGATGGTCGCCGGCTACGCCGAGCCGACGTCGGGGACGATCCGCATCGACGGCGTGGACAGCACGCGCACGCCGCCGGAGAAGCGGAACCTCGGCATGGTCTTCCAGTCGTACGCGCTGTTCCCGCACATGACGGTGGCCGACAACGTCGGCTACGGGCTCAAGCTGCGCAAGGTGCCGGCCGCCGAGCGCAGGGCGCGGGTCATGGAGACGCTGGAGCTGGTCGGCCTCGCCCACCTGGCCGACCGCAAGCCGAAGAAGCTGTCCGGCGGTCAGCAGCAGCGGGTGGCGCTGGCCAGGGCGATCGCGATCAGGCCCAAGCTGCTGCTGCTCGACGAGCCGCTGTCGAACCTCGACGCCCGCCTGCGCATCCAGATGCGGGCCGAGATCCGGCGCATCCAGGCCGAGACCGAGCTGACGGTCATCCTCGTCACCCACGACCAGGACGAGGCGCTGGAGATGTCCGACGAAATGGTCATCATGAACGAGGGCCGGATCGTGCAGCAGGGCTCGCCGCAGCAGGTCTTCCCGCGCCCCGCCGACCGCTTCGTGGCCGAGTTCCTCGGCTACGAGAACTTCCTCACCGCCGCCGACGGCACCCCCATGACGATCAGGCCCGAGCACCTGCGCCTCGCCGGCGAAGGTGAAGGGCTCGACGCGACGGTGGCCGACGTGGCCTTCCGCGGCGTCGATCTGCTGGTCTCGCTCGACGTCGTGGACCCGTCGGGCGCGACCGTCAGGCTGCTCGCCGACGTGCGCGGCGGCGCCGCCCCCGCTCCAGGATCGAGCGTCTCGGTGATCACGCCGGACGACCGGCTGGTCCCCCTCCCCCGCTGAAAGAAGGAACACCCATGCCCACGCGCCGTGCCGCACTGGCCGTTGCCCTGACGCTGCTCGCCGCGGCCGGATGCTCGGGGTCGAGCTCCGGCGACGAGCAGGCCGCGCAGAACACCCTCGTGGTCAGCACCTTCCCCTTCGGGGTCAAGGAGTTCGAGCAGGCGGTCGTCGACCCGTTCACCGAGAAGACCGGGATCAAGGTGGAGCTGGACACCGGCTCGAACGCCGACCGGCTGTCGAAGCTGAAGCTCGCCAAGGGCGAGCCGGAGGCGGACGTGGTGCTGATCTCCGACTACTTCGCCGCGCTCGGCCAGAAGGACGGCCTGTTCGAGAAGGTCGACGTGCCGGCGATGAAGGAGCTGGCGCCGTTCGCGACCGAGGGCGCCTACGACGGCCCCGCCTACACCCACCAGCTGAACGGCGTCATCTACAACACCGGCAAGCTGACCAAGGAGCAGGCCGCCGACTGGCAGCTGTTCGGGAACGCGACGTACCAGAAGAAGGTGGCGCTGCCCGACATCTCGGTGACCGCGGGGCAGCTCATGATCTCGGGCGTGGGTGAGGCGTACGGCAAGGGGCCGTACGACATCGACGCCTCGCTGCGCACGCTGGCCGGCTGGGCGCCGAACGTGCTGCAGTTCTACAGCTCCACCACCGAGGTCACGAACCTGCTGTCGCAGGGCGAGATCGTCGCGGCGGACGCGCTGAGCGGGTTCGCGACCCAGCTCGTCACCTCGGGCGAGCCGATCGCCTGGACGGCTCCCGCGAAGGGCCGCTACATGGCCACGAACCGGGCGATGATCCCCAAGGGCGCGCGCAACCAGGACGGCGCGAAGAAGTTCATCGACTACCTGCTGTCGGCGGAGGCTCAGAGCGCCACGGCGAAGATCGTCGGTGACCTGCCGGTGAACCCGAAGGCCGACATCCCGCCGGACATCGCCAAGGTGACCGGCGAGGCGGCCAAGGACCCGGTGGCCGCCGGGTACAAGACGCTCGACCCGGCCCAGCTCGTGGACACCCGCGACGCCTGGGTCAAGCGCTTCACCCGCGAGGTGGCCGGCAAGTGAACCTCGCAGCGCTGCCCAAGGTCGATCTGCACTGCCACCTCATCGGCACGGTGCGCGCCTCGACCTTCGCCGAGCTGGCCAGGCGGGAGAAGCTCGACCTGCCGGACACGCCGGAACGCATCTACGCCGACGTCAACTCGCTGCCGCCGGACCCCGCGCTCTACCTGAACACCCGGGTGCCGGTGCCGCAGGGCAGGAGCGCGGACGAGCCGGAGGTGTCGTACTCGCTGTTCCAGGTGTCGTCGTGGGTGCTGCAGGTGCTGCGGGAGGCCGACGACCTGACCAGGATCACGTACGAGGCGTTCGAGGCGGCCCACCGCACCAGCGCGACCCGGCACCTGGAGCTGTCCTTCGACGCGCTGACCGAGCAGCAGGAGAAGCTCGGCTACCCGGCCGTGGTGGAGGCGTACGCCGAGGGCATCAGGATGGCCGAGCGCGACTTCGGCATGACCGGCCGGCTCATCGCGGCGGTGGACCGGAGCAAGACCGGTGACGAGGCGCTGGCCTGGGTGCGCACGGTGGTGGAGCACCCGCACGACTACGTGGCCGGGATCGGGCTGGACAACCTGGAGACGGCGGGGCCGCCCGAGCGGTTCGCGGCCGCGTTCCGGCTGGCGGGTGAGGCGGGGCTGCGGCGTACCGCGCACTCCTCCGAGCACGCGCCCGTGGCCGTCAACACGATCACCTGCCTCGACGTGCTCGGCTGCGACCGGATCGACCACGGCTACTTCGTCCTGGAGGACGACGAGGTGGTGGCCAGGGTCAGGGACGAGCAGGTTCCGTTCACCGTCATCTCGACGACGTCGCGGCGCTCGTGGCGGCCGTGGCGGCGGGCCTCGATCGCGGCGATGATCGAGGCCGGGCTGAACGTGATCCCCGCCTCCGATGACCCCGGCATGTTCCCGACGTCGCTGACGCAGGAGTACCGGATCCTGTCCGATGACCTCGGCGTGCCGGACGAGCGGCTGAAGGCGATGGCGCTGGCCGGGGTGGACGCGTGCTGGCTGCCCGAGCCGGAGAAGGCCGCACTGCGCCGGCGCATGGAGAGCGAGCTGGCCGCCGCGGGATGATCAGGGCCGGTACGGGCGCACGCGCGGCCACCATCCGGGCACGGCCGCGCGGTAGCGCTCGTAGTCGGCGCCGAAACTGCGCCGGAGCCTCGGCTCCTCGTAGAGCCGGACGAAGAGCACGACCGGGACCGCCATGACGGCCGCGTACACCAGCAGCCAGCCGTTGCCGAACACCATGGCCTGGCCGACGACGGCGGCGAACAGCCCGAGGTACATGGGGTTGCGCACGTACCGGTACAGGCCGCCCACGACCAGGCGGTCCGGTGGCGCGGCGAGGCCGGCGGCCCCGCCCCCGGCTGAGCGTCAGGAGCGCACAAGCCTGGCGATCGCGTCCGAGGCCTCCTTGACCTTGGCGTCGGCCTCGGCGCCGCCCTTCCGCGCGGCCTCGGCGACGCAGTGGGCCAGATGCTCCTCAAGCAGCGACAGCGAGAACGCCTTCAGCGCGCTGGTCGCCGCCGACACCTGGGTGAGGATGTCGATGCAGTATTGGTCGTCCTCCACCATGCGCTGCAGCCCGCGGATCTGCCCCTCGACGCGGCGCAGCCGCATGGCGTGGTCCTGCTTGCTGGCGCTGTATCCGGCCATGTCACGCCCTCCCCTCGCTCCTGCGAGGGGCAACACCATACCCCTGTACCGTATTCCGGGTCGCCGCTGAACCGGACGGCGCCGCGCCTGCGTACCTCGTCGTGACGACGGAGGAGGCGCACACGTGAGGGTACGGGCGGCGGCGGTGTCAGCGGTGGTCTGCACGATGGCCCTGGCCTTACCCGGCCCCGCCATGGCCGACCCGTCACCGGCCCAGGCCAGGGCCAGGCTGGTCAAGCTCAACGAGAAGGCCGACCAGCTCGTCGAGCGCTACAACCGGGCGACCGAGGCTTACAAGACGGCCCGCGACCGCTACCGCGCGCTCGACGCGGAGGCGGCGGAGGACGACGCGCGCGCTGAGGAGCTGCGCGCGGAGCTGGCCGACCTGGCCGCGCGCGACTACCAGCTCGGCTCGCCGCTGAGCTGGCAGCGCTTCGTCGGCAGCGGCGACCCCGAGGCCGTGCTCGGCGGCATGGCGGCGCTGGAGCAGCTCGCCCGCGACCGCGCCGCCCGGCTGCGCGCCTTCGAGTCGGCCACCGCGCGGCTGCGCCAGAAGCGCGACCGGGCCAAGGCCGTGCTGGCCGAGGCCGACGAGGCCCGCGACGAGGTACGCCGCGAGCAGGCCCAGGTGGACAAGCTGGTGGACCAGCAGGCCGCGCTGCTGCGGCGGCTCGGGGCGTTCAAGACGGGCAATCCGCAGAGCACCGGCAAGGCGTACACCGGGCCGGCGTCGGGAAACGCGCGGCGGGCGCTGGAGTTCGCGTTCGCGCAGATCGGCAAACCCTACCGGTACGGCGGCACGGGGCCTGGCTCGTGGGACTGCTCCGGGCTCGTGCAGGCGGCCTGGCGGGCGGCAGGGGTGAACCTGCCGCGCACCACGTACACGCAGTGGAGCTGGGGCGCCGCGCGGCGAGTCCCCGTGACGGCGGCGCAGCCCGGCGACCTGCTGTTCAGCAAGGGTCTCGGGCACATGGGCATGTACGTCGGCGACGGCAAGATGATCCACGCCCCGCAGACCGGCGACGTCGTCAAGATCGTCACCCTCGACGGCTACTGGCGCAACCGCCTGGTCGGCGCCGTACGGCCCTGACCTCCGGTGCTGTGATTTCTGCGCATTTTCCGGTCGCGCTCGGGTACCGCGTGCTAGTGATCTGTAAGCGCCCGCCACACCGGCGAGGCCACCGGCCGCCCATCCCCTCGTGGCGGCCGTCAACCGCGATGACGCGGTCATCTGTCCTCCCACACCGAAGGTTGTGAGCATCATCGAGACGCACCACGGAGGTCCTCGATGCCTTTCCTGACCCAGCTCGCCGACGTCGCCCGGCGCACCGGGCATCCGGTGACCGAGGTGTCCGGCTGGCGTGGCCGCGGCCACGGCCCCCAGCCCGAAGTGCAGGGCATCGTCTGCCACCACACCGCGGGGCCCGCGGGCGGCGGCGACTATCCCTCGCTCGCGGTCGTCCGTGACGGGCGGCCCGGCCTCGAGGGGCCGCTGTCCCACTTCGGGCTCGGCCGGTCCGGTCACATCTACGTGATCGCCGCAGGCCGGTGCTGGCACAACGCGCCCTCCACGTCGGCCTTCCACGACAACTCCAGCTCCATCGGCATCGAGGCGGAGAACGACGGCTCCCAGCCGTGGCCGGCCGAGCAGCTGGACGCGTACCGGAAGTTGTGCGCGGAGCTGTGCCGGGAGTTCGGGCTGCCCGCCTCGCGCGTCAAGGCGCACCGGGAGGTCAACACCTCCAAGCCCGACCCCCATTCGATCGACATGGACGACTTCAGGGCGGCCGTCGCGGCCCTCGTCGGCGGTGAGCCCGCCCCTGGAGACCCCGGCCCCGGAGGATCCTGGACGGAGGACATCGTGAAGCAACTGCCACTGGTCCGGCTCGGCGACGACAACTTCGACGTCAAGACCGTCAGGGGGTGCCTGTTCGCCCGCGGGCACGTCCCGCCGGCCGCGTACGCGCAGGTCGCGGACGGGCTGGAGGGCTGGCTGAAGTCGACGCTCTGCGACGACCAGCTGGTGGAGCTGGTCCGCGGGTTCCAGCAGGCCGAGGGCCTCGATGCCGACGGCGAGGTCGGCCCCCGGACGTGGCCGTCGCTGCTGCGCGTCTGACTTCACGGCCCGGTTTCCCCGCTCCCGCGTGGGTCTCGGCGATGGGGCCGGTCGGCGGGTGAGGGAGGTGCCGCGCGAGCGGGACAAGGAGCGGCGTCCTCCCCGCCTGGCTCTCACGGGTCGAGCAGGGTGCTGACCAGGACGTGGCTGCCGTCGCGGTCGTGGGCGGCGGTCCAGGCGAGGACCGGGCGGCCGGCGCCGTCCAGGGTCAGTGCCAGGTGCCTGCCCGCACCGTCCAGCCTGGCGACGGCGACCGTGCCGCAGCGCGCGGCCGTGCAGGAGGTCAGGGCGATCCTGTCGCGGGCCACGTCCTGGTAGGCGACCAGGGCCCGGCCCGCCCGGTCGAGCACCAGCACGGGCGGGCCATGGACGGCCTCGGACAGCCGGGTCGTCCGCCCGTCCGCGCAGTCGGAGGTGCGGCAGTCGAGCAGCGTGACGGCGCCGTCCGCGCCCGCCTGGTACGCGACCACCGGCCGCCCGTCCCGCCGCATCGCCAGCGCGAGCCCGGATCGGGGCGTCCCCAGGGCGAACCCCCGCGCCGGCGCCGCCGAGCCGCTCACGGGCGTGCTCACGGTGGCCCGCTCGCAGGCGGCGTCCTGACAGGAGACGACGTGCACGGCGCCGGTCGTGGCGTCGAGCTGGGCGGCGACCGGCCGTCCGTCGGGGGCGACGGCGAGCGCGAAACCGTCCTCCTTGTCCAGGTACGCCGGCACCTTCAGCACCGCCGCCTGCCGCGTGACCGGCGTGGAGCAGGCCAGGTCCGCACAGGAGGTGAACGCCACCGTCTGCTCCCCCGGCTTCCCGGCACCGGATTCGCCCGCGTGCGCCAGCACCAGCCCGCCACCGCCGGGACGAGCGGCCACCGCCAGCGCGAACTCGTGCGGCCCCGCCGACACCCGCCCCGCCGTGCCCGGCGGCCTGGTGCAGTTCTTCGCGTCGCACAGCAGCAGGTCGAGCCGCCCGGTGCCGCCATCGGTGGTGGCCCAGGAGGCCAGCAGCAGCCGGCCGCCGGGCAAGGGAGCCGAGGCCACGTCCCGCCACAGGTCCTCGCCCGCCGGGCCGGCGTAGACGGTGGCGGTGTCCGTGCAGGCGGGAGCCGTGCAGGCCAGCAGGGTCGGCGGGGTGTCCAGGTCGTCCAGGAGCAGCAGCAGCCGGCCGTCGCCGGTCAGGTGCGCGGCGACCGGACCGGAGACGGCCGTGACCGGCCGCCGGTAGAGCTCGGGGCGGTCGAGCAGGTTCGCGGTGGCGGTCATCGCGTACAGGACGGCGGGCAGGAGGACGGCGGCCACCAGCCGCCACATCCACGTTCCTGCCGGCTCCGCGCCCGTCGGCGGCCGGCCGTTCTGGCATGAGGGGATGTCCTTGAGTGCGACGGTCTCCGGGAAGACGGCCGAGTCCTGGAGCGCGGTGTGCCGCCACGCCAGCCGTTGCAGGTAGGCACGGGTGAGGACGCTCGCCTGGAACGGCACCACGGTCACGGCCAGGGCGGCGGCGAAGGTGATCGCCAGCGGGGCGGGGACGGCGTCCAGGGCCCACAGCGCGGCCCGTACGGCGAGGGCGGGCACGAGCACCGCTCCGGTGAGCAGCGCGATCACGTCCGGCCACGTGCCTTCGACGGCCAGCCGGTACGCCCGCCCGACCGCCTGGACGGGCCCCCGCCGTTCGAGCACCAGCACCGGCCCGGCCAGCAGGACCGGTGAGGCGGCCAGCGCCAGCCCGCCCGCCGTGAGCCAGGAGAGGAACTCCCACCGGAGGGCCACCTGCACCCCGACCCCCGCGCCCACCACCGCCGCCGCGCCGAGCACGGTGATCGCGGTGACCGCGAGCAGCGCCGGCCACCGCCGCACCGCCATCCCGAGCGCCGTCGCCGGCTCGGCCTGGCGCCCGGTCTGCCGCGCCGCGGCCAGGAGCATCGTGGCGCCCGACACCACCGCGTACGCCGCCACCACCATGACCGCGACACCCGCCACCCAGCCCGGCTGCCACGGCCCGGGATCCTCGGCCAGCACCAGCTCACCGTTGACCACGGCCACCGACCCGACCATGGGCAGGGCGGCCAGCCCCGCGAACCACGCCAGCGGCGCGAACACCACCAGACCGGGCACCGCCAGCCGCCCCACATCGACCCCGGCCGCCCGGGAACCGGGCCACAACACCCCACCCCGCCGCAACCGCGCCACAAGTCGCACACTCTCCACGCCGCGACTGTCCCAGCTGAAATCGCCCGTGTCGGTCAAGTCACCGCAATCGGTCTGGCCGAAACCGGCGGCGCGTGGGTCAGGACCAGGTGATCGGCAAGGAGTGGACGCCGAAGATGAGCATCTCGTTGCGCAGCGGCACCTGGCCGGCGGGCACCGCCAGGCGCAGGTCCGGCAGGCGGGTGATCAGCTCGCGCAGCCCGATCTGCATCTCGACCCGGGCGAGCTGCTGCCCCAGGCACTGGTGGACGCCGTGCCCGAAGGCCAGGTGCGAGGTGCGCGGGCGGCGTACGTCGAGGCGGTCGGGGTCGGGCCAGTGCCGCGGGTCGCGGTTGACCTCGGGCGTGGCGACGACGACGGTGGCGCCGGCGGGGATGTCCACGCCGCCGAGGGTCACCGGCTCGGTGGTCACGCGGCTGACGCCGAGCTGGATGATGCTGAGATGGCGCAGCAGTTCCTCGACCGCGTTGTCGATCAGCGACGGGTCCGCGCGCAGCGCGTCGAGCTGGCCGGGGTTCTCCAGCAGCGCGAACGTGCCGAGCCCCAGCATGTTCGCGGTCGTCTCGTGACCGGCGCCGAGCAGGACGAGCGCGATGTCCACGAGCTGGCCGTCGGTCAGCGGCGGCTCGGCCTCATGGATGAGCCCCGACAGCAGGTCGTCGCCCGGCTCGGCGCGCTTGGCCGCGACCAGGCCCTGCATCAACGCGTACAGCTCGGCTCCGGCCGTGGCCCGCTCGTCCGGCGGCGTGTTGGAGTTGAGCGAGATGGCCGTGCGTTCCTGGAACTCGGCCCGGTCGGCGTAGTCGACGCCGAGCAGCTCGCAGATGACCAGCGAGGGCAGCGGCAGCGCGAACGCCGGCACCAGGTCGGCCTGGTCGCCGGCCGCCTTCATGGCCTCGATGTGCTCGACGGCGATCTCCGTGACGCGCGACTCCAGGGCCTTCATGCGCCGCACGGTGAACTGGCCGGTCAGCAGCCGCCGGATCCTGGTGTGCTCGGGCGGGTCCATGAAGACGAAGAAGCCGTCCTCGCGGGTCTCGATGGCCGGGCCCTGCGGCAGGGTGCCGGCCTTGAGCGCCTCGACCTCGTGCGGCTGCAGGGACGTGGCCTCGCGGTGCCGCATCCTGTCGGCGCTGAAGCGCGGGTCGGCGAGCACCGTACGGGCCTCGTCGAACCCCGTCACCAGCCACGCCTCGGCCCCGTTGAGCAGCGGCAGCGGCTGAACGGCGCCCTTGCCGCGCCGCTCGACCAGCCCGGGCGGCGGGTCGAACGGGCATCCGCCGCGCTCCACCATCCCGGCGGGCAGGATCCTGCGCATCGCCGTGGGGTTGGCGGCGGGGGTCTCCTCGGTCAGGCTGTCGTTGCTCATCGGCACATCCTGTTCCCGGGCTCAGGCTGGCCCGTCAGCGTTCGGCACGTCCTGCAGGAAACTTACACGACGCGCATGTATGCACAGTGTGCATGAATCCCGAAAACCGGTGGCATCGACCGGCTCGCCGCTGCCATGATCACGTGCTTGTGAGCACCGAGGTCCCCGCCATGATCGCCGAGCTGGCCGGCGACGACACCGTGACGCTGGTGTGGCGCAACGAGCTGGGCGGGCTGACGTACCGGCTCGACGGCGCAGTGGTGCGCTACGCCAAGTGGGTCGCCGCGGGCACGCCCGAGATCGACCTGATGGCCGAGGCCGAGCGGCTGACGTGGGCGTCCCGCTGGGTCGCCGTCCCGCCGGTGCTGGAACACGGCACGAGCCCCGGCGAGGAGTGGCTGGTGACGGCCGCCGTGCCCGGTGTCCCGGCCGTGGCCGAGCGGTGGCGGGGCGAGCCTGAGATGGTGGCGCGGGCGATCGGGCGCGGGCTGCGGCTGCTGCACGACACGCTGCCCGCGAGCGCGTGCCCGTACGACTGGAGTGTCGAACGGCGGCTGCGGCGCGCCCGGGAGCGGTTCGCCGACGGGGACGGACCGGACGACTGGTCGCCCGAGCACCGCCACCTCGGCCTGACCGAGGCCCGCGCGATCATCGAACGTCCGCCGCCGATCGACCGGCTGGTCGTCTGCCACGGCGACGCGTGCGTCCCCAACACGCTGCTGCACGACGACGGCACATTCGCCGCGCACGTCGATCTCGGCTCGCTCGGCCTGGCCGACCGGTGGGCCGACCTCGCCGTGGCGGCATGGAGCCTCGACTACGACTTCGGCCCTGGCCACGACGCCGGCCTGTACGAGGGGTACGGCATCGAGCCCGACCCCGTACGCCTCGCCTACTACCGGCTGCTGTGGGACCTCGCGTGAGCCCCGCTCACGGCTCGACGGCGAAGTTGTCGCGGAAGACGTTGCCCGGGTCGTAGCGGCGCTTCAGCTCCCGCAGCCGCCGCAGGGTGGGCTCGGGGTAGGCCTGGAGCAGGCGTTCGGGGCGCTGGTCGGTCTCGAAGTTGATGTAGAGGCCGGAGAAGTGGCCGAGCATGGCGTCCCAGGCGGCGTCCAGGCCGCGGCGGCTGTGGCCGAACGCGACGAGCTGGAAGTTGGCCGAGCGGCCCGCGTACGCGGTGGCGTCCCACGGCACGTCGCGCGAGGCGCCGCCGATGCCCCTGACGTGGAAGAAGTACGTCTGGCCGCTCGCCACCAGCCGCTGCGCCGCCGCGGCCAGCTCGGGCGTGAGATGGTCGGCCAGCCCCGACCTGGTCACCGGCTCGCCCTGACCCTCGTGCGCGGCGGGCGGCACGTGCATGACCGCGTCGTACGGCAGCACCTGGATCGAGTAGTCCAGCAGCGGGGCCGCGGCCGCGATGGGCTGCAGCCTGGCGATGATCGTCTCGGCGTCGTCCGAGTCGACGACGGCCATGATCTGCCCCATGAGCGGCTGCCCCGGCCGGGCGCGGCCGATGATGAGGGCGCTGGTCAGGTCGCGCGGCGCGGCCTCCATGGCGGCGCCCCAGCGTTCCAGCAGGCCCGCCGTGTCGGTGGCGTCCACGACGAACTGCGCGAACCCGACGTCGCCCACCTCGTCCACCTCGAACTCGAACGCCGTGACGATGCCGAAGTTCGCGCCCGCGCCGCGCACGCCCCAGAACAGCTCGGCGTTCTCCTCCTCGTCGGCCCGCGCGCGCGTGCCGTCGGCCAGCACCATCTCGACGGCTTTGAGGTGGTCGATGGTCAGGCCGTGCTCACGGACGAACCACCCGATACCGCCGGACGTCGCCAGCCCGCCCACCCCGACGCCGCCGTAGTCGCCCGAACTGAGCGCCCAGCCGTGCGGGGCGAGCGCGGCGGCCACGTCGCTCCAGCGCGCGCCCGGCTCGATGCGGACCCGCCGGGTTTCCTTGTCGAGGACGTCGATGGCGTGCAGGCGGGACAGGTCGATGACGATGCCGCCGTGGTTGGTCGAGCGGCCGCTGATGCCGTGGCCGCCGCTGCGGATCGACAGCTTCACCGGCTGCGTACGGGCGTACCGCACGGCCTCGCCCACCTCGTCCGGCGTGCCCGGGCGCAGGACCAGGCCGGGGGCGCCGCCTCTGAGGTACGTCGAGCGCACGCGGGCGTAGCCGGGGTCGCCCGGCTCCACGGCCGAGCCGGCCAGGCTCGCGGGGACGGCGTCGTAATCGATGCCGGGGTGGCGGTGGCGGCGCACGAACAGGCTCCTGACCTGTGGCGCCGTCTCCCGCGCCGCCGCCCGCAGGGCCGGGGCGGTCTCCTCGGCGAACCGTCTGATCGTGTCGGGATCGTGGGTGGCCAGCAGGATGGCGCCGATCCCGGCGTCCTCGATGAGGGGCAGTAGTTCGGCCGCCGTCGCCTCGCCGGTGACCTGGACCATCCGGCGGATCTCGCGCGGATCGCGCCCCGCCGCCTCGGCCGCCTCGTCGATGACGGCGTTCGCCGCAGTGGCCGCGGTAACCAGCCGGCCACCCGCACCTCCTGCCGGGGGCGCCGCGTCGGCGTCCTGGCCGGACGCGGTGAAAAGCCAGGCGTCGGCCTTGTGGGCGGCGAGGCGGAGCACGTCGGGGCCGGAGTCTCCGGCGATCCAGAGCGGGATGTCGTGGGCGGGAGCGGGGCCGCGTTCCGCGCCCGGCACCCGGTGGTGCTCGCCGTCGTGGCGGAAGGGCGAGCGCTCGGCGGCCGACCAGATGCCGCGGACGATGTCGGCCGCCTCACCGGTGTCGGGGCCGGCGAGCAGCCCCAGCTCGACCCGCCCGCCCGTGAGCAGGTCAAGGCTCGCCGCGGCACGCGCGGTCACGGTGGGCACAGGGCCCGCCGCGCCGGCCGGCACGGCGGCGGGCGCTGTGCCGGGCGCTGTGCCGGGCGCTGTGCCGGGCGCTGTGCCGGGTGCTGTGCCGGGCGCTGTGCCGGGCGCTGTGCCTTTCGACGTGGCAGGCTTCGCGGCGGGCGCGGTGATGGCGGCCAGCGTGATGTGCTCCGTCCGCCCCGCCACCCAGCTCATCAGCGTCCACGCGTCCAGACCCGCCGCCTCGTCGCCATCGCCGGAGGTCGGAGGCTCGTTCTGGAAGGCGATCAGGTCGTAGCCCAGCTCCTCGGCCAGCCGGGCCAGGTCGGCCGCCGTGCCGGGGGCGGTGCCGGTGAGGAGGAGGCCGAGGCGGAGGGGGTGGGCGTACCGGGTGGTCATCGGGCGCGCTCCTGCGCCACGAGCGCGCGGGTGGCGGGCGCGACCTCTTCGCCGAACGTCCTGATCGTGCCCGCGTCGTCGGCCATCACGATGTAGCCGGAGAAGCCGTACTCGAGGGTGAGGGCGGCCAGCTGCTCGGCCCACTGCCCGGGCGGCCCGGCGAGGAGGCGCTCACCGCGGGTGGAGCCGAACCGGCCGCCGATGTTGAGCAGCCGCCGCACCGCCGCGGGCTCCCGCCCGGCGGCCTCGGCGGCCTCGTCGATGATCGCGTTGGAGCGGGCGACCTCGTCCAGGCTCTTGATGTACGGCAGCGAGGGCAGCCACCCGTCGGCCTTGGCGCCGGTGAGGCGGAGCATCTTCGGCTTGTACGCCCCCAGCCAGATGCCGATGTCGTGCGCCGGGGCAGGCCCCCGCTTGGCCCCGGCGACCTGGTAGTACGTCCCGTCCACCCGGAACAGCGACCGGTTGTCCGCGTCCCACAGCCCGCGGATGACGTCGATCGCCTCGCCGAGCGCGTCCACGGCCTGGCCAGGGCTGAGCCGGCGGCCGCCCATGGCCTCGATCGCGTCCCAGAACCCACCGGCTCCCAGCCCCAGCTCGAACCGTCCATCACTGAGCAGGTCGAGACTGGCCGCGGCCCGGGCGAGCACGGCGGGCGGGCGCAGCGGCAGGTTGATGACGTTGCCGGACAGGTGGACGCGTTCGGTTTCGGCGGCGACGTAGGACAGCAGCGTCCAGGTGTCGAGGAAGCCCGACTGGTAGGGGTGGTCCTGGAAGGTGACCAGGTCGAGCCCCGCGGCCTCGGACTCCTGTGCCAGGCCGACGACCTCCTTCGGTGCGGAGTTCGCGGGGGTGATGAAGGTGCCGAACGTGAGCTCGTGGCCGTAGTCAGGCATGGTGCCCCTCCTCAAGATACGTTGTCGCGAAGACTATCTACGCGCCAGACGAGTTGCACAACCACGGATCAGTCGGGCACATTCCCGCGTCAGTCGGCCAGCATCTCCTCGGCCACCTCGCACGGATCCTTCGCCGGCTCGATGTCGCTCACGTCACACGCCACCCGCCGCAACATGCTCCTGAACGCCTCGCGCTCGTCCGCCGACAGCGCGCCGAGAAGGTGGTCCTCGGCGTCGCCCACCCGGCGTTCGAGGTCCTCGTAGACGCTCACGCCTTTGTCGGTGGCCACGATGCGGCGCTGCCGCCGGTCGGACGGGTTGAGCCTGCGCTCCACCAGCCCCGCCTCGACCAGATCGTCCACGAGGTACGTCAGCACCGTGCGGTCGATGCCGAGGAAGGACGCCAGGGAGAGCTGGGTCGGATGCCGGCCGCCCACCACGGCGGCGAGCGTCTGGTAGCCGCGCGGCCCATGAGGCAGGTCGCCGATCACCGTGACGACCGTGCCCTGGTAGGCGCGCAGCAGCACGCCGAGCGTCCAGCCGAGGTTGTGGTCCGGCTCGGGTTCGTCACTCATACCGAGATACTACCGACCACCGACTTTCGGCACCGCAGACGTTCTGTCAAGCAACACGTCACCGCTTGTCCTTGAGCACGTACCCGCCTTTGATCACCCGCGCGTCCGGGGCGGGAGCCGGCCGTGAGGGTGGCCGTGAGGGCGAGGGCGGCGGCGGCGCGTGCGTACGTACTCATATCGTCTCCTGACGAGATCGGCGTGAAGTGCGGTCACGACTCTCGTGGAGGACCGGCCTCTTCACCTCCCCCGTCCGGGTGATGTCGTACGGGTGGCCCGGACACGCTTCGCAAAACCCTGAAGCGTGATATCTCCCCTGCTTACCCCCGTTAACGTGACATGTCATGACGTACGGCCCCCGCAACCCGCCCTATCCCCCGCCAGGACCACCCGCCCCGCCCCCTCCCGTGATCATCGACGTGGCCCGCGACACCAAGACCAAGTCGGTGATCGGCGCGTCGGTCGCGGGCGGCATCGGGCTCCTCGCCGTGGTCTCTGCGCTGACCGGGCAGACCACGGGCGGCTCGGGCACCGCCGTGGCCGTCGGCATCGTGGGGGCGATCTTCCTGCTCATCGGCCTGCTCCCGGTCCTCACCTGGAAGAAGCTGTCGCGCCCGCGCCGGCTGGTCTTCGACGCCCACGGCGTGCGCTGGGACGACCCGCAGGGGCAGCCGTGGGGGGCGGCGTGGCAGGAGCTGGCGGGCGTGGGCATCTCGCGTACGCAGCAGCGCCGCGTCAAGCTCGCCGACTACATCCTCCGCAAGACGATGGTCAGGCTCGACCTGTTCCCCGCCGACCCCGGCTTCCGGCAGCGGCACCCGGAGATGGAGCACCTGTGGGAGTTCCACACCGTCAAGAACGGCTACCGGCTGCCGCTCGGCTCGAACCCCAAGTACGTCCCGGTCATCGAGCGGGCCATGCGGCAGTACCGACCGGCCGCCTACTGGGGCATCAAGGACGAGGGCTTCATGGTGGGCCTCGTCTGACGACCGACCGACCACGCCGACGACCGGCGCCGTTGCTGCTCGCCGCACTGCGCCGACCGTTGACGCCGGCGGCCGGCACCGCCGCTGCTCGCCGCGCTGCGCCGACCAGGACGCCGGACGCGGCGCCGCGGCCCGTACGGCGGGTCGATCCTCATCTGACGTTAAGGATGGTCCTCTAGCCTGAGCGCTCGTGCTGGTGCAGGAGGACGTGGAGACGGCGGCGCCCGAGGCGCGGCCCGGGCGGGTGTGGCGCGGGCGGCTGACGCTCGCCCTGGCGGTGCTGTTCGCGGCCGGCACGGTGGTGCGGCTCGGCGGGCTGGAGACGGGCGTCTTCCTGGTGCCGATGGCCGCCTTCACCCCTTGCTTCGCGGTGCTGGCGCTGGTCGTGCTGGGCGTCGCGGTCCTGCTCAGGAGCCGGGCCGCGGCGGCGATCATGCTGGTGGTGTGCGCCTGCCTGGCCTGGTGCGTGGCGCCGCGCGCGTTCGGTGACGGCGCGGCGCCGGCCGGGGGCCGTACGCTGCGGGTGCTCACCGCCAACCTCAACGGCGGGCGCGGCGACGCGGCGGTCATCGTCGATCTCGTACGCCGCCTCGACGTGGACGTCCTCAGCATCCAGGAGCTCACCTGGCCGGCCAAGGTCCGGCTGACCGCGGCCGGGCTCGACGACCTGCTGCCGTACGACATCAGCGTGCCCGACGTACGCGGCCCCGAGGGCAGCGGCATCTACTCCCGGCATCCGCTGCGCGAGCGGAAGGGGCTGTTCCGGCCGGTCGGGCACCACATGCCGGTCGCTGAGGTGTCGCTGCCCGGCGGCTCGCCGGTCGAGGTGGTCGTCGTGCACCCGGTGGCTCCCGTGCCCCGCACGGTGCCCGAGTGGCACGCCGGCGTCGCCTCCCTGCCGCCCGCGCCCACGTCGGGGCCGCCCAGGATCCTGGCCGGCGACTTCAACGCGACCCTCGACCACGCCGTCTTCCGCGACCTCCTCGGCACCGGCTACACCGACGCCGCCGCCTCCACCGGGAACGGCCTCGTCCCCACCTGGCCGCACGGACGCTCGCTGCCGCCCCTGGTCACGATCGACCACGTGCTGACGGACGCGCGCGCCGGAGCGGTGGCCACCCAGATCTTCGACGTGCCCGGCTCCGACCACCGGGCACTCTTCGCCGACCTCCGCGTCCGCCCCTGACGCGCCGGGACCGTTCGCGGAGAGGCGAACCCGCCAGAGAACAAAAGCCGCACCTTACGCAATTTCCACAAATACCAGCCACACCCGAATATCTCAATGTCGGCTTTTGATACCGCCCGACGTAAATAAAAGACCGCTGCGTCAATTTGTTTGAGCGGGATCGGGAACCTAGGGTCTACGTGTCGGCCGGCACCTTTGTACCAAGGCCGGGGGTGGGCGGGAATTGCCGGTTCTTTTTCGCACCATACGCGCGCGGACGATCGCCGCAGGCGTGGTTCTCGGGTGGGTCGTTCTCACGGTGGTGGCCGTGCTCACGAGCGGCCCGCTCGAGGACGTCCGCGTCACCAGCGGCACCTCCCTGCTCGCCAGGGGCGTCGAGTCGGCGCGGGTGCTCGACCTGGTGGCCGAGCAGTCCGGGCGGTCGGTGCCCACTCTCGTGATCTACGAACGCACGGGCCCGCTGCGGCCGGACGACCTCGCGGCCGTACGCCGTGATCTGCGGACGTTCGCCCGCCTGCCCGACGTGGTCGGCACCTCCTCGATGCCGCTGCCCAGTGCCGACCGGCGCGCCCTCCAGGTGACGGTGCTGCTGTCCGGCCGGCCCGGCGTGGTGATCGCCCCGCTCGTCGAGCAGGTGCGCGACATCGCGGCCGCCGCCAACCCACCGGGCCTGGTCAGCCACGTGACCGGCGCGGGCGGGTTCGCCGCCGACTACGCCGACTCGTTCCTGCGGGTCGATGGCACGCTGCTGGCGT
This sequence comes from Nonomuraea sp. NPDC004580, assembly GCF_040609855.1. NCBI lineage: Bacteria > Bacillati > Actinomycetota > Actinomycetes > Streptosporangiales > Streptosporangiaceae > Nonomuraea > Nonomuraea sp. NPDC004580. The sequence continues at coordinate 51,815 of NZ_JBEXLH010000024.1, forward strand.
TGAGCGTGACCGTGGTGCTCCTGGTCCTGCTGGCCGTCTACCGCAGCCCAGTGCTCTGGCTGATCCCGATGCTCGCCGTGGCGGCGGCCTATCTGTGCTCCGCCGCCGCGATCTACACCCTCGCCCGCTCAGGCTGGATCACCTTGCGCGCCGCCACGCCCGAAGTCTTCACCGTACTGGTCTTCGGCGTCGCCACGGATTACGCGCTGCTGCTGGTGGCCCGCTTCCGCGAACGCCTGCGCGTAACCCCCGGCACGACGACAGCCCTGAAACAGGCCCTGTCAAGCGGCATCCGCACGGTCATCGCCTCGGCCCTGACGGTGGCCGGCGGCGTCGGCTGCCTCGCCGCCGCCGACACCAACGCCCTCCGCTCGATCGGCGCCGCAGCGGCCGTCGGGGTCCTCATCACGATGGCCGTCATGGTCACCCTCCTCCCGGCCCTCATGCTTCTGGGCGGCCGCCGCGCCTTCTGGCCCGCCATCCCTCACCACCAACCCACCCTCACCCCACCGAAGAACGCACCCCATCACGACGTCACCTGCCCCCAGGGGGCGAGCCTGACGCGGGACGACGCGCCTCCCCTCCAGGGGGCCGACCAGTCACAGCACGATCCGCCCTCCAACCAACGGGCCGGGCTGTCGCAGCACGGCCCGGCGCCTCGCCCAAGCGGGCCGCCGGATCGGGTGTGGGGGCGGGTGGCGGGGTTCGTGGGGCGGCGGGCGCCCGTGGCGTGGGCGGGGTCCCTGGCGCTGCTCGCCCTGATGTGCCTGGGGCTGACCACGCTGGACGCGTCCGGCATCCCGCCGTCGGCCATGTTCACCACCCGCACGGGGTCGGTGGAGGGTTACGACGTGCTACGGCGTCACTATCCGGCCAGCGCACCCGTCGTGGTGCTGGCCAGGCAAGGCTCGACCGCCGCCGTGGCGCGGGCCGTACGCGGGACCGAGGGCGTGGTGTCCGTGCGGCGCGGGCCGGTCGCCCCCTGGCGGGTCTACGACGTGGTGCTGGCCGCCGAGCCCAACACGCCGCACGCCGAGCGCCTGGTGGAGAACCTCCGGGCGACCGTACGCGCGGCGGCCGGAGACGCGGCCCTGGTCGGCGGGTTCACCGGCGAGCTGCTCGACGCCAAGAACGCCGCCCTCGCCGACGCCCGCCTCGTGGTGCCGCTGATCCTCGTGGTCGTCGGCCTGATCCTGATCGTCCTGCTGCGCTCGCTGGTGGCGCCGCTGCTGCTGATGGGCACGGTGGTGCTGTCGTTCGCGGCCACGCTCGGGCTGTGCTCGGCGCTGTTCACGCAGGTGCTGGATCATCCGGTGATGGACGTGTCGTTCGCCCTGTACGCGTTCGTGTTCCTGGTGGCGTTCGGCGTCGACTACAACATCTTCCTGATGGCCCGCGTACGCGAGGAGACCGCACACCTCGGCACCCGCGCAGCGACCCTGCACGCCCTGCGCGCGACCGGCGGCGTGATCACGGCGGCCGGCGTGGTGCTGGCAGCCGCCTTCTTCGTCCTCACCGTCCTGCCCCTGGTGCCGGTGGTCCAACTCGGCCTGCTGGTGGCGGTAGGGGTGGTCATCGACACCGTGCTGGTCCGCTCGTTCCTGGTCCCAGCCCTGGCCCACCACCTGGGCCCCCGCCTCTGGTGGCCCGCCCGCGAACACCACCACAAGCCGCCGGCGCCCCACCCGACCGCGGCACCCACGCAAGCCGTCCCCACCGGGTGACCCCTCATCAGGCGGACGGACCCGCCCCCACCATGCCCCATCCGATGACGCACCACCCGGCGAACGAGCCCGCCCGCAGCGTCCCCAGCCAGTGAGCTTGCTCAGCAGTCGCAGCAACTGCCGCCCCACCGGGCGGCCTCGGTCCGACGTCCCACGCGGTGGCAGGGGGGCGCTCGTAGACAGGAGGATTGTGGAGATTCGGCCGGTTGAAGGGCTGTTGCTGGGCTACTTCGCGTTGATGGCGACCGTTGTCGTCCTGGCCCATGAGCAGGTGCCCAGTGCGCCGGGGCTGCTTGGCGGGTGCTTGGTCGGTGGTGCGTTCCTGGTGCTGGTGGCGCGGGCCGGGCAGTGGCGGCCGGGCGATCGGCGGGTGGCGGGCCTGCGGTTCATGGCGCCGTTGCTCGTGATGCCGGTCGTCTATTCCATTGCTGCGGAGGCGGCGCTCGCCGTGCACGGCCGGTTCCTCGACGACGCCGTACGCACCTGGGAGCGAGGGGTGTTCGGGGTCGATCTCAATGCCGTCGTTGCCGAGTGGGCCATGCCGCCGGCCACCGAGCTGGTGACGTTCTGCTATTTCTCCTTTTATGGGTGTTTTCTGATCGCGCCGGTGCTCTACTTTCGAGGCCGTACAGAGCTGGCGGAGGGATACCTGTTCGCGCTGCTCGCCACGCTGATCCTTTGCTACGTCGGTTTCATGGGGCTCCCGCTTGAAGGACCGGCGCCGGCACCGCCGGAGCTGTACGCCGCCCAGCGCCCCGCCGGCTACTTGATCACCCCGCTGCAGAACGCCATCATGGCCGCCCTCGACCCGCCCGGCGCCTGCTTCCCCTCACCCCACGTGGCCGGCGCCTGGATCACGGTGCTCACCCTGCGCCGCCACGTCCGCGGACTCGCGTGCCTGCTGCTGTGGCTCGCGGCGGTGGGGCTGACGGTGGCGGTGGTGCACAACTCGTACCACTACGTGTCGGACCTGGTCGCGGGCCTCGCAGTGGCGCTGGTCGTTCGCGCGGTGATGAGCCGCACCGAGAACGCCCGCCGCACCCCGGTCAGGACGGGGTGAAGACGAGGCCGGCGTTGTGGCCGCCGAACGCGAACGACGTGGACACCACGGCCCCCGCCCCGAGCGGACGCGGCGACCGGACGACGTCGACCTCGCACTCGGGATCCAGAACATCGAGGTTGATCGTCGGGTGGATGAGGCGTTCGTGCAGGGTCAGCACGGAGACCACGGCCTCGATGGCCCCGGCGGCGCCGATGGCGTGACCGACGACGCTCTTGGTGGAGGTGACCGGCACCTGCCCCGGCCCGAACACGCGGGCGATCACCCGCGCCTCGGTCACGTCGTTGAGCACGGTGCCGCTGCCGTGGGCGTTGACGTGGGCCACGTCGCCGGGGGTGAGCCGGGCGTCGGCCAGGGCCTGGCGCAGGCAGCGTTCGGCGCCGTCGCCCTTGGGGTCGGGCGAGGTGAGGTGGTGGGCGTCGGAGGTGCGGCCGTAGCCGGCCAGCTCGGCGTAGACGCGGGCGCCGCGGCGTACGGCGTCGTCGAGACGCTCCAGCACGACGAACGCGGCGCCCTCGGCGAGCACGAACCCGTCACGGGCGGCGTCGAAGGGGCGGGAGGCGCGCTCGGGCTCGTGGCCGCGCTGGGACAGCGCGCCGCAGCGGTGGAAGGCGAGCAGGATGGTCGGCGACACGCACGCCTCGGTGCCCCCGGCCACGACGAGGTCGGCGGAGCCGTCGCGCAGCAGCCGCAGCCCCTCGCCGACGGTGTGGCCGCCGGAGGCGCACGCGGTGGAGACGGTCATGCTGGGCCCGAGTATGTGGTGGCGCATGCTGACGAACGCGGCGGAGGCATTGGGCATCGTCCGCGGCACGTAGAGCGCGCCGGGCTGGCCGCCGCCGAGCAGCGCGGCCTCGGAGGTCTCGGTGCCGCCGAGCGCGGTGCCGGTGACGACCGCGCGCCGCTCGGGCGGCACGTGCGGCCCGCCCGCGTCGGCGAGCGCGTCGGCGGCGGCGCACACGGCGAGCAGCGTCGCGCGGTCCATGCGCCGGGCCTCCTTGCCCGTGACGTAGGGGGCCGGGTCGAAGCCGGGCACCTGGCAGGCGAACCCGACGGGCAGCTCACCGGCGTCGAACGAGGTGATCGTGCGTGCCGTGGACCGCCCCTCGACCAGCGTCCGCCAGAACCCGGCCAGGTCGTTGCCCGCCGCCGTACGCACGCCGAGCCCGGTGACCGCGGCGCGGACCCGCGCGCCCATCAGCCGACCCGCGCCCCGGCGTGGACCAGCCCGGCCATGTCGGCCAGGGTGCGCGCCTGCTTGGCGGTGTCGAGGTCGACGGCGACGCGGAAGCGGTCTTCGCTGGCGGCGGCCAGCTCGGCCATGTCGAGGCTGTCGGCGTCCAGCTCCTGGCGCAGGTCGGTGTCGGCGGTGATGCGCGCGGGATCCACCGACAGGATCCGGGCGCAGATGGTGCGCAGCTGCTGGAAGATCTCTTCCTCGGTCATGCGTACGTCCTTGTCGGAGTGTCTGGGGGCATGCGGGAGGCGGACCGGCCGGCATGGACGTGCCCGGGAACCGGATCAGCGGCGATTACTCTACCCTTACGACCGGACACTGTCAGCTACGGACATCCGAGGTGAAGTGCGTGGGGCGGAGAGACCCGTTCACGAAATGCCGGCTCCCCCAGGAGGTCGAGGCGGTGGTCGCGGCCGGCGTCTACCCCTTCTACCTGCCGGTGGAGGGCAGGCCCCGCGGCGGCGAGGTGGTCGCGGCGGGGCGGCGGGTGCTGCTGGCGGGATCCAACGACTACCTGGCACTGTCGGGCGACCCGCGGCTGGCGGCGGCGGGCGTGGCGGCGATGGAGGAGCTGGGCGCGGGCAACTCGGGCTCGCGGGTGCTCAACGGCACGCTGGCCCTGCATGAGCGGCTTGAGCGGGAGCTGGCGGCGTTCCTCGGGCACGAGGCGGCGATGGTGGTCTCCACGGGCTACCAGGCGAACCTGGCGCTGAGCGCGCTGTTCGGGCCGCGTGACGTGGTGGTGGCCGACCGGCACATGCACGCCTCGCTCATCGACGCGGCCCGGCTGGGGCAGGCTGAGCTGCGGCGCTATCGGCACAACGACATGGCGCACCTGGAGACGCTGCTTGAGGGGGTGGGCGACGATCGCGGGGCGATGGTGCTCACCGAGGGCATGTTCTCGGTGAGCGGCGATCTGTGCGACCTGCCGGGCGTCGCCAAGCACGCGGCGCGGCACGGGGCGCGGGTGGTGCTCGACAGCGCGCACGACGCGGGCCTGCTGGGCGCGGGCGGGCGGGGCGCGGCCGAGCACTTCGGCCTGGGCGCGGCGGTGGACGTGCAGACGGTGACGTTCTCGAAGTGCTTCGGCACGCTGGGCGGCGCGGTGGCGGGCCCCCGGCACGTGGTCGACTACCTGCGGCACAGCGCGCGGCCCGCACTGTTCTCGGCGTCGCTGCCGCCGGCCTGCACGGCCGCGGCGCTGGCGGCGCTCGACATCATCCGTACGGAGCCGCAGCGCCGCCAGGCCGTCCTGGCGGCGGCGGACCGGCTGCGCGCCGGCCTGACCAGGCTCGGCTACGCGATCCCGCCCGGCGGCACCCCCACGGTGGCGCTGCCGATGGCGGACGCGCTGACGTGCTGCCGCTTCTGGGCGAAGCTGCTGGAGGAAGGCGTGCTGGCGAACGTGATGCTGCCACCGGGCGTGCCGGGCGAGCAGCCGCTGATCCGCCTCAGCGTCACCGCCGCCCACACCACCGCCCAGGTGGACCGGGTCCTGGAGGCGGTGGCCACGGTCACCGGTGAGATGTCCGGGAAACGGCCTGGCGCGGCAGGCCGGACACCCTGCCGACGTGGTTGAGCAGCATGACCCGGCCGCCCAGCAGGGCGCCCAGGCCGAGCCGGTAGAGCAGGATGGGCAGCCGCGGCACGCCGTCCGCCGCCGGCCGGTACGCGGGCTCGCCGGCGGCAGCGGTCACGACGGTTAGCGGCGGCCGTACTTCTTGTGGACCGCCTGCTTGCTCACCCCGATCGCGTCGGCGATCTGCGACCAGGCGAGCCCGGCGACCCGGGCCCGCCGCACCTGGACCGCCTCCAGGCGCTCGATCTCGCGCCGCAACGCGGTCGTGGCGTGCAGGGCCAGCAGCGGATCGTCGTCCTGTGCCTGCCTCATGAGGGTCGCCAGGTCGTTCGTCATGCACTAAAGGTAATCCAGCAGCAGCGCGTTGATCTCCTCAGGACGTTCGAGCGCCGGCAGATGCCCGGCCCACTCCAGCTCCAGCAGCCGCGCCTGGGGCAGCTCGGCGGCCAGGTGGCGGGCGCTTTCGCGGAAGCACGGCAGATCGCGCCCGCCGGCCACCACCAGCGCGGGCACCTCGATGCCGGCCGGGGAGAACTCGCCTTCGACCTGCTCAGGCTCGGGGTCGGCGGCGAGCTGCACCTCGAACGCGTGCCGCTGCATCGCCACCACCTTGTCCCATGCCTCCCGGCCCGCGTCGGGGCCGAGCAGGGTGCGGGCGTTGAGCTCGGCCGCGCCCTGCACGTCGCCCTCCTCCAGCAGGCGGTTCTCCTCCTGCCAGTACGCCCGCAGGTCGGGCGTCGGCTCCAGCGTCGAGAGCGGGTTGAGCAGCACCAGCCGCCCGGCGAGCCCGGCGGCCGCCAGCTCCAGCGCCACCCGGCCGCCGCCTGACGACCCGACGAGCGCCGCCCTGCTGACGCCGATCGCGGCCAGCACCTTGGCGACGTCGCCGGCGTCGCTGTAGGGGCCGTCGGAGCGGTAGGGGGTGTGGCCGTAGCCGCGGAAGTCCACTTTGATCACGCGGAAGCGGTCGGCCAGCGCCTCCTCCTGGGCGTCCCACATGCCGGAGTCGGCCGCCGTCGAGTGCAGCAGCACCACCGGCTCGCCGGCGCCGCGCTCGTCGTACCAGATCGTCATCGGGACTCCACCGCCATGCGGACGCCGAGGCCGATCAGCACCACGCCGGAGATCTGCTCAAGGCGCCGCTTGACCGACGGGCGGCCCAGCCACGCCTTGGCCTGGGCGACGGCCCAGATGAGCATCAGGTACCACACCACGTCCACCGCCACCCACACGACGGCGAGCGTGACGAGGGTGAGCGGCACGTCCTGGCCCGCCGGGACGAACTGCGGCAGGAACGACATCGCGAACACCGCCGCCTTCGGGTTGGCCAGGCACGTGCCGAGCCCCGCCAGGTACGCGCCGCGCCGGCCCGCCACCGCATCCCCCTCGACGGCGGTGACGGGGACCGGCTTCCTTGCCTGCCACAGCGCCTGCGCGCCCATCACGACGAGCACGACCGCGCCGGTGACCCGCATGACGTCGTAGGCCAGCTGCGAGGCCACGACCAGCGCGGACAGGCCGAACGCGGCGGCCAGGCCCCACAGCAGGATGCCGGTCTCGTTGCCCAGCGTGGCCGCCACGCCGGACCCGCGGCCCGAGGCCAGGGTCTGCCGCAGGATGACGGCCGTGCTGACCCCGGGCGCCATGGCCACCAGGACGCACGCGCCGATGAAAGCGAGAAGGTACATGCGGGGATGCTGGCAGAACCCGCGGCGGGGTGTCGTCTCATTTTTCGCCGCGGGCGTCAGCCGTACAGTTTGGCCAGGTCCGTGACGGCTTCACTCATCAGCGTGCGCAGCTCGGGCGGGCCGAGCACCTCGACGTCGGCGCCCATGCGCAGCAGCAGCCAGCGGGCGTGCGTCAGCGACTCGACCGGGACGGTGAGCGTGAGCCAGCCCTCGGGGTCGGGCTCGCCGGCCGCGGCGAGCGCGGCGCCGACGACGTCCGCGCCCATCGTGTACGCCAGCAGGTCGCCCCGCCCTGGTGCGAGCTTGATGACGGCCTCGGCGGTGTACATCCGCTCGCGGAACTCCTGGGCGTACTCCCGCCAGAACGTGGCCAGCTCGAAACCCTCCGGCCTGGCGAAACGTCCCGGCATCGTCTCCAGGGTCAGGATGCGCGCCACCCGGTAGGTGCGCGGCGAGCCCCCGGGCGGGGCGGCCACGAGGTACCAGGAGCCGCCCTTGAGCACCAGCCCGTACGGATGGATGACCCGGTCGACCTCCTGCTTGCCCCACCGCCGGTAGGTCATGTGCAGCGGCCGCTGGTCCCACACGGCCTCGGCCACCTCGCTCAGGTGCGGCACGTCGTCGGCGGAGCGGTACCAGCCGGGCACGTCGAGCAGGAACCGCTCGCGCATGCTCGCCGCCTGCGAGCGCGGCTCCGGCGGCAGTGCGGCCAGCAGCTTCAGCTCGGCGTTGGCCGCGAACTCGCCCAGGCCCAGCTCGGCGGCCGGCCCCGGCAGGCCGGCCAGGAAGAGCGCGGACGCCTCCTCGGCGGTCAGGCCGTTGAGCCGGGTGCGGTAGCCGTCGAGCAGCTGGTAGCCGCCCGCGGGGCCGCGGTCGGCGTAGACCGGGACGCCGGCCGCCGAGAGGGCCTCGACGTCGCGGTAGACCGTGCGTACGGACACCTCGAGCTCGTCCGCGATCTCGGACGCCGTCATGCGGCCGCGCGTCTGCAGGAGCAGAAGCAGCGAGAGCAGGCGGCTGGCACGCATGCCGGCCATTCTATTTCCGGCAGGTCAGGCGAACTGCTGCCAGCCGAGCCTGATCACCATGGCCACGACCACGACCAGCAGCACGATCCGGACGAACGCCGCGCCCCGTTTGAGCGCCGTCCGCGCCCCGAACTGCGCGCCCGCCACGTTGCACACCGCCATGCCGAGGCCGAGCGCCCACTGCACGTGCCCCTGCACCGCGAACACGGCCAGCGCGCCGACGTTCGTGCCGATGTTGATGATCTTCGCGGAGGCGGACGCGGAGACGAAGTCCAGCCCGAGGATGGTGGTGAAGGCGATGATGAGGAACGTTCCCGTCCCCGGCCCCATGATCCCGTCGTAGAAGGCGATGCCGACCCCGGCCGCGGCCACCGCCGCCACCACGCGGGACGGGGTGCGCAGGTGCGGCACCGGCACCGCGCCCATGCTGGGCCGCAACGTCACGAACACCGCGACCGCGACCAGCACCACCATGACGGCGGGCCGCAGCACGTCGGCCGAGATGGACGCCGCCGCCCACGCCCCGAGACCGGCGCTCACCATGGCCATGGCCGCCCCGGGGATCGCGACCTGGCGGTCGACCTTGGTGGAGCGCGCGTACGCGACGGCGGCGGAGGTGGTGCCGAACACCGACGACAGCTTGTTGGTGGCCATCGCCTCGACCGGCGGCATCCCGGTCACCAGGATGGCGGGGAGTTGCAGCAGCCCGCCGCCGCCCACGACGGCGTCGATCCACCCGGCTCCGGCCGCTGCGGTCAGCAACACGAGGACCTGCTCCAGCGGCACGCGCGATTCCCCCCGATTCCCCCCAAGAAACACCAAGAGTGTACAAGCCGGGATCTGGTCACTCCGTCATCGGCCCTGGGGAGCTCGAACGCGGAGCGGGACCCGTGACGAGGTCCCGCTCCAGCGCGTTCAGAGGGTCAGGCAGCCCACCAGCGGGACTTCGGGCGGGATGACGACGGCCCCGGCGGGGTCGGCGATCGTGCCGGTGGCGCAGTTGGCCATCACGACCGGGTCGGTCTTCTGGAGCGACTCGATCATGCTCATCTTGGCCGGGTCGATCACGGCGTGCGCGGCCGGCGCCGCCATCAGGAAGCCGCCCGCCAGCGCGGCGACCATGGCGAGGCTACGAGGGGATGGACGCATGGATACCTCCATGATTCAGGGGACAGAAAGCGCGGCGCCCGAGCGGCGCCCGTGACGCCGCGCCACCTGCTGTGATTACCCTCCGTGACATCACCCACCGTCACCATCGGTGACGTTGCGCTGTCGCGGGCTCGGCCTGCTTCTACCGCTCCGGCTAGGTCCGCGCGGTCACTCTCACGCCGGTCGCGACCACCGCGAGGCAGATCAGCGCCACGCCGGCCACCGCCGTCAGCATGATCGGGTACGGCAGCCACGCCGACAATCCGGCCAGCAGGGCAGGAAGCAGGAATCCCGTGTACGCCAGCATGTAGTAGACCCCCGTCAGGCCGGCCAGGTCGTCCGCGCCCGCCATGCGCTGGATCTCCAGCAGCCCCGACACGACCGCGATCCCGTACCCCATGCCGAGCACGGCCGCCGCGGCGGCGGCCAGCCACGGCGACAGCAGCCCCGCCGGGTCCGGGCTGGGCGTGCGCGTCTCGGGGACGCGCAGCAGCAGCACGGGGACGGCCACGGTGAGGAGCACGTGCACGACGTACGGGCTGACCATGGGCCACGGACCCCACTGGGCCAGCGCGCCCGCCACCCCCGCGCCCAGCCCGAACCCGGCGGTCTGGCACAGCGAGGCGCGCCGGGCGGGCAGAGCGCCGTCCTCGCCCGCTGACAGCTCCTTCACCCAGCTGCTGCCCACGGCCATCGCGATGCCCACCGCCACCCCGGTGAGCAGCCGGCCCGCGTAGATCGCCCACGCGCTCTGGGCGCCGAAGCACAGCACGAGGCTCGCCAGCGCCGACGCCGCCGTGCCCGCCGCGAGCACGGGACGCCGGCCGCGCCGGTCCGACACGGGGCCGGCCAGGAGGAGGCCGGGGACGAGGCCGACGACGTACGCGCCGAGGAAGGCGTCCACGTCGAGCGTGGAGTAGCCGCCGAGGCGGCGGTACATGAGCAGCAGCGGCGTGAACTGGTTACCGCCCCACCCGCACAGGAGCATCGCCAGCGCCACGACCCGCCAGGAGAACGTGCGGCGGGCGGCCGGCTGGGTTTCGAGCATGGAAGGAGGAACTTTCGAGGTCGCGACGGGCAGGCGTGCAGGGTCAGTGCGGGGTGCCGTGGGTGGCTGTCAGGTGGGCCTCGAGGGCGGCGGCGAAGGCGGCGCCGTCGCCGCCACGCAGATGCTCAAGGAGGGTCTCGTGCTCGCCCGCCAGCAGCGGCAGCCGCTCGGGACGCAGGCGTAGCGCCGAGAGGCTCATGCGGCGCTGACGGTCGCCGAGGGTGGCGTAGAAGCGGCCCGCCAGCCGGTTGCCTGACGCCTCGACGATGCACCGGTGGAACGCCTCGTCCGCCTCGGCGAACCCGCCGACGTCGGCCGCCGCCGCGAGGTCTCGCTGCCGGGCCAGGAGGTCGCGCATCCGCTGGTCGTACTCGCCGGGCAGACCGGTCCTGGCGATGCGCTCGGCGGCGGAACGTTCCAGCGCGAGCCGCAACTCCAGCACGTCGGCCGCCTCTCCGGGCGGCACCGGCACGACCACCGCGCCGCGCTTGGGATGCAACGCCAGCAGCTCCTCCGACTCCAGCCGCAGGAACGCCTCACGCACGGGAGTCCTGCTCACGCGTACGCGCTCGGCGATCTCACCCTCACTGATGAGGCTCCCACCGGGCAGCTCGCCGGAGAGAATCAGCTCCTTGGTGACGGTGTACGCGGCGTGAGCAGCGGAAGGACGCTTGGCGGTCTCGGGCATACGTCCAGGCTAGCAGCCTTGCATGCAAGCATGTATCTATGATGCCGCCGCGCGGGAGAAGCGATCGGCGAGGTGGGCGAAGGCGGCCTTCAGCTCGGGCGGCCCGACCACCTCGATGTCGGCGTCGAACCTCCCGAGCGCCGCGGCCAGCCCCGGCCACGACCACGAACCCAGGACGAGCCGGCACCGATCCGGCCCGAGCGCCTCGACCAGCCCTTCGCGGGTGTATCGGGACACGACGTCGGCGGGCAGATCGAGAATCACCTCACCCCGGCACGGCCAGTCCGCCCCAGATGTGGGGCTCGGGTCGGGGGCGCCGCGGAAGCGGGCGGCGACGAAGGCGGCCACGTCCCCGCCGGGCAGCTCGCGCGGGGTGAAGCGGGGGCCGTTCGGGGTGCGCGGGGTGATGCGGTCGGCGCGGAACGTCCGCCAGTCGTCGCGGTCGAGGTCCCAGGCGACGAGGTACCAGCGCCCGCCCCAGGTGACGAGATGGTGCGGCTCCACCCGCCGCAGCACCTCCTCCTCCGCAGAGCGGTAGCCGAAGCGGAGGACCTCGTGGTCGTGGGCGGCGGTGCTGACGGCCATGAGGACACCGGTGTCCACGGTCGGTGCGGGCCGGTCGGTGGGGCGTCCGACGGCGGTGACGCGTACGGTGTCGATGCGGCGGCGCAGCCGGGACGGCATGACCTGCCGCACGGTCGTGAGCGCCCGCGCCGCGGCCTCCTCGATGCCCGCCCCGGCCGCGGTGGCGAGCTGGAGCGCGACGGCCACCGCCACCGCCTGCTCGTCGTCGAACAACAGCGGCGGCAACTGCGCACCCGCCCCCAGCCGATAGCCCCCGTCGGGGCCCTTGAAGGTCACGATGGGATAGCCCAGCTCGCGCAGCCGGTCGACGTCGCGCCGGACGGTGCGCGGGCTGACATCCAGCCGCTCGGCCAGCAGCGCCCCCGGCCAGTCGCGGCGGGACTGCAGCAGGGAGAGCAGGGCCAGCAGGCGCGCGGAGGTCTTCTGCATGCCTGCCATGATGCCCGCAGTAGCGGCCACATCCTGTCCCCTTCTCCTGCCAAGATCGGCGGCGCTCCAGAAGCGGCCACGACCTGGCCGCAATGCCTGCCAGAGTTGTCGGTGCAGCGCCGATCTCGTACCCCCAGAAGGATGCTCATGGTCGTTCTCAGCACGCGGGCGCTCAACCGCGCCACGCTGGCCCGGCAGTCCCTGCTCGGACGGGCCGCCGTCCCGGCCCTCGACGCGGTCGCGCACCTGTGCGGGCTGCAGGCGCAGGAGCCGCAGGAGCCGTTCGTGGGGCTCTGGTCGCGGTTGTCGGCGTTCGGCCCCGAGGCGCTGTCGGACCTGCTGACCGGACGGCAGGTCGTCCGCGTCCACCTCATGCGCAGGACCGTGCACCTCGTCACCGCCGAGGACGCCCTGGCCTGGCGGGCCCGCCATGACGGGATGCTGCGGCAGAAGGTGCTCACCACGTACCGGCGGGAGCTGGCCGGCGTCGACGTGGAGAAGCTGCGCGAAGCGGCCCTGGAGATCATGGCGGACGGCGAGCCTCGCTCGATGGGCGAGATGGGACGCGCGCTCGCCGAGCGCTGGCCCGAGCCGGGCCCGCGGCCGCTGGGCGAGCTGGCGATGGCCGCGCTGGTCCCGGTGGTGCAGCTGCCGCCGCGCGGGCTGTGGCGGACGACGGCGGGGGTGCGGAACGCGCTGCTGGAGTCGTGGCTGGGCAAGGAGATCGAGCCGCTGCCCGCCGACGGCTCCGACCTCGTGGGCCGTGAGCTCGTCCGTCGCTACCTCGCCGCCTACGGCCCCGCCGCCGGCGCCGACCTGCGCGCCTGGTGCGGCCTGACCGGGCTGCCGGCCGCGGTGGCCGCGGTGCGGGACGAGCTGGTCACGTTCAAGGACGAGCGCGGGCGGCTGCTGCTCGACCTGCCGGACGCGCCGCTGCCCGACCCCGGCACACCCGCCCCCGTACGCTTCCTGCCCGCCTTCGACAACGCGATCCTCGGCTACGACGACCGTACGCGGATCATCGACGACGCCCACCGGAACCTGTCGGTCAGCGGAGCCCGCGTGGTCCTCGTGGACGGCCGGGTGTCCGCCACCTGGATCACCGCCCGCGAGTCGGGAGCGGTGGTCGTCACCCCTCTGCGCGATCTCACCGCGGCCGAGCGGGCGGAGCTGGTCGAGGAGGGGCAGGCGCTGGCGTCGTTCCTGTCGGACGGCGAGACCGACGAGGTACGCCTGACCTGAACGCCGGTTACGTCATTTGTCGTGTCCCGCACCGGGCATCCCCCCGTCTCCGCCCCGCCCTCCCCCGCTCCCCGGCGGGCAAGCTGGAACTGGCCTGGGCCGGACGCGTCCTCACAGACCACGGAAGTAGTAGTCGTACCAGGTGCCGTCCTCGTCCTGGCTCCGCCTGACGTACCGGAAGCCGGACCGCTGGGCGACGGCGATGGACGGGGCGTTCTCCGGCTCCGCCCGGATCAACGCAAGCAATCGAATATCGGCTGGAACGGCCGCTGATCAGCGCGTGATCAGGCCGAGCGCCGCGTCCAGCGCCGCGAGCTGCGGGACGGCAGCCCCGTTCGAGGCGGCGGCTGCGGGATCCAGCAGGATGGCCCACATCAGGCCGTCGATGATCGCCAGGAGCAGGCGGGCGAGCGCTTCAGGGTCCTGTTCCAGGTCCAGCTCTCCGGTGCTGCGCGCGTACCGCAGGGCCTGGTCCAGGTTGCCGAGCGCCTCCTTGTGCAGTTCGGCGATCACCTCGGCGAAGTCCGGCCGCACGGCGGCCCTGGCGTAGAAGGCGGCCCAGACGCGGGCCTCACCCAGCCTGGCCGGGTCCAGGGGCAGCGACTGCAGGATCGCGGCACGCAGCGCGTCGGCGAACGTCATCCCGTCCGGGCCGCCCAGGCGGATCCCGTCCAAGCGCCGCCTGGCCGACTCGACCACGCTGACCAGGGCGAAGTGCAGCATCTCGTCCTTGGTGCGGAAGTAGCGCTGCACCGCGCCGACCGAACAGCCCGCCTCGGCGGCGACCGTACGGACGCTCACCGCTTCCATCCCCTCCCGCTCGGTGACGCGCAGCAGCGCGGCGGCGATGTGGCGGCGCCGTTCCTCGTGATCGACCGACTTCGGCATGCCTTCAGTCTCCTGCATCCGGAAATATGCGCGTACAGTCGTATTAAATACGATCGTATGCAGAAAGGAGACCTCCATGGCAGCGCACCCGCACAGAAGACGCCGCAGGATCGCGCTGGCCGGGGCCTGGCTCCTCGCCGTGACCGCACTCGTCGTCGCGGCGCCGGCGCTGCTGCCCATGCCGAACCTGGAGCTGTGGGCGCTCGGCGTGCTGGTCACGGAGTTCAGCCTGGTCCTGGCGGTCCTCGCGCTGCTGGGGGCGGGGGCGGCCGTGCCGGCGAGGAAGTGGGGGGCGGCGTGGAGCGCGGGGGTGGTGGCGGCCGTCAATGCGGTGCTGCTGGTCGCGGCCCTGCTGCCGCCGGCCTCGGCCTGGGCGACCGCACGGGAACTGAACGTCCCGCTGAGCCTGGGACCGTACCTGGATGGGCTGTCCAGCACCGCCGCACGCGGCCCCGACGCCACCGTCCGGTACGCCCGGATCGGCGGCACCGACCTCATGCTCGACGTCTGGCGTCCCCCGCGGCCGACCGGCGCTCCCCCACCTGCGGTGATCAACATCCACGGCGGCACACGGCAGGCCGGGCAGAGCCTCTTCCCGCGCTGGGACGCCTGGCTGGCCGACTCCGGCTACGTCGTGTTCGACATCTCCTACCGCTTCTTCCGCTCCCACGACTGGCGGACGACGCCAGGGGATGTGAAGTGCGCGCTGGGCTGGGTCGCCCGCAACGCGGGACGCTACGGCGCCGATCCGGACCGGATCGTCATGATGGGCCAGTCGGCGGCACGCGATCGAGCGGTTCCTGCGCGAGATCCGGTGATTTCGACGCCTTGGATACGCTTCCTCCCGGAACACGACGAGCGGGACGGGGAACGTGCGGCACGAGACTGACGGGGGGACGCGGGCGGCGTCCCTGCACGTGTTCGACATGGACGGCACGCTGCTCACCGGCTCGTCGGCCAGCCTGCAGATCGCCCGCCGGCTCGGCACGTACGACGAACTGGTCGAGCTGGAGGCCGGCTTCGCGGCCGGCGAGATCGACACGCGGGGATTCGCTGCCGCCATCCACGAACTGTGGCGCGAGCTGACGCAGGCCGCCGTGGCCGAGGCGTTCGCGGCCAGCCCGTGGCTGAACGGCATCGAGCAGGTCTGCCGCGACATCCGCGAACGGGGCGAGCGTTCCGCCGTCATCACCATGTCGCCGGACTTCTTCGCCCGCCACCTGCTCGAGCTGGGCTTCGACGAGGTGGTGGCGTCCCGGTTCCCGGCGCCGCCGTTCGCCGAACCGCTCGACCCGGCCGCCATCCTCACCCCGGCCGACAAGGTCGACATCACCGAGGAGTTGCGCCTGCGCTTCGGCCTGCCGTACGCGCGGTGTGTCGCCTACGGCGACTCCATGTCGGACGCGCCGCTGTTCCGCCGCCTGACCAACACGGTCGCGGTGAACGCCGATCACCACCTCGCCGACCTGGCCGCGCTCAGCTACCGGGGCGGCGACCTGACGGAGGCGTACGAGCTGGGCCGCTCCCTCCTGACCCCTTGACACCCTCCGCCGCCCGGGCAGAAGCTCTATTTCAGAACATTGTTCTAATATAGGGAGTGGCCATGGGCGAACTGGACGGGCGAGTCGCGATCGTCACCGGAGCCAGCCGGGGCATAGGCGCCGCGATCGCGGAGGCGTTCGGCGCGGCAGGCGCACAGGTGGCGGCCACCGCCCGCACCCTGGAAGAAGGCACCAGCCGCCTGCCCGGCACCCTACGCGACACGGTCGGCCGCATCCGCGACACCGGCGGCACCGCCGAGCCCTTCGCCGCCGACCTCTCGATCCCCGACGACAGAACTCGTCTGGTGAAGCAGGTCCTCGACCGCTTCGGCAAGGTCGACATCCTGATCAACAACGCCGCCGTCACGTTCTTCACCCCCGTCGCCGACTTCACCCCCCGCCGCATGGCGCTGATGTTCGAGGTCCAGGTCAACGCTCCGACCCACCTCGCCCAACTCGTCATCCCCGGCATGCGCGAACGCGGCCAAGGCTGGATCCTCAACATCAGCTCGGTGGCCGCCCGCCACCCCTCCTTGCCCCCGGGCCCGATGGCCGGCCTGGGCGCCACGGTGTACGGCATGTGCAAAGCCGCCCTCGAACGCCTCACCACCGGTCTCGCCGCCGAACTGTACGCCGACGACATCGCCGTGAACTGCCTCTCCCCCACCCAGGTCGTCCCCACACCGGGCACCGTCTTCCACGGCCTGACCACCGAGAACGACCCGAACGCCGAACCCCCGGAAGTGATGGCCACCGCCGCCCTGGCCCTGTGCCGCGCCCCGGCGAGCAAACTCTCCGGCCGCATCGCCTACTCCCAGGACCCGCTCCCTTGACCACCCTGCCGTTCGATCCCTCATGGGTCGCTGACCGAAGACCCGGTTGACGGTGTGGTTGCCAAGCGCGGTGGTGACCTTGGAGCATCTCCTTACCGATGCAGGCGACGTTCCCGGGAGCGGCCCCATGATCACCGAAGATCTGCCCGATCCGGAGATCGCCCTCTGGAAGGCGTATCCCGCGGCGCGTCCGGTGAATCTCTCCGGCTCTCCCATCCGGGCGACGGTCATCGCCAGGCTGCTGCTCGGCGCCCTCGACGATCTTCCCGGGCAGACGCCGGGCCTGCGCCTGTCCGGGGCTCGGATCACGGGCCGGCTGGACCTGTCGTACGCCGAAGTGCGCCACCCGCTGATCCTGACCGACTGCGACTTCGAGGAGGCCCCTGTCCTCACCGGCTCCCGCACCGGCCTGGCCGCACGACTTGGATCTCACGCGCAGCTCGATGATCTGCTGATCCTGCGCGGACAGGGCTATCACGGATACGTCGTGGCGAGCCTGGTGGAAGCCGATGAGTCCGACCGTCCTCTGTAGGAGCCGGATAAGTGGGGAATCTGCTCGTCCGGCTTGAAACCCGCTCCGCCCAGACAGCGGAAGCCCAGCTCCTGGAATTCTGCCGCCAGCCGCCTGATCTTCGCCGCAACCGCTCCCTGCGCGTTGAGGCCCGCGCCCATCAGGTCGTGGTACGCCTGCTGAGCTGCGGCCGCCTGGCCGCTGCGGCTGGTGCCGGCGTCCCTGCTGTACGCGCTCAGAGCCGCCGCCGCCTCGTCACAGCCGGCGGGCGGGGGCGTCGGCAGCGGCACAGCCGTGTCCTGGGCCACGCGCGTACGTTCCGGTGGCCGGGACGTACTGCGCTCAGACGATGGTGGGGGATGGGTGTCTTCCTGATCCGGCGAGGATGGCTCCAGGGACGGGCTGGATATCGCGGACTGAGTGACATCCACGTCGCCGGGCTTGGTGCCGGGTCCCCTCAGGAAGGTGAAGAGCGCGACCACGGCTGCGAGCGAACCCGCCACCGCGCTCACCGCCGTCCAGTTCAGCCCTGAACCAGCTTTCCCGCCGCCCGACCGCGCTGATCCACTCCCCATGCCCCCATCGTGGCCGACCCGCCCAGCCCGGTCCAGGACACCATCGGCCTTGGTCAGGCTGAGCCGTGAACCACGTCGTGGACGATATGGTGCACGGTTCCGCCCGGTTCGGTGGTGACGCGCAAGCCCTTGGCTGTCAGGGGCTCTTCCATCTCATGGAGGTTCTGGCCGGTGGCGTCGGGCAGCAGGTAGTACTCCTCCAGCAGATGCCGATGAAGTGCCGGCCGAACAGGCGACGGTATTCGTCTTCATCCCAGATCGATCGGTTGGGTATCGCGGCTGCCTGGCGATTCGCCCGGCAGCCGCGAGGTCTTGCGTCACCCAGCGTTGCACAGTCTGCCGACGTAGACGGCGTAGTAGGCGAAGGGGTCGAGCTTCGTCAGACCGGGCTTGACACACATTTCGTAATGGCCTTCGATATACGACTCGACTCTGATGATGATGTCAGTCCGCGGGCCTTCATCGCAGTGCCCATACCAGTTTCCGGTCGTGTCCCTGTAGTAGCCGCAGCGGATTTGGGCGGCTGCTTCTGGATCGGCGATCGTCGAAGCTGAGACCGGAGTCCCGGCTACCGCGACCGTGGCGGCGGCCGCTAAGGCCACGATCGTCGACTTGGCGACGGTGGGAGTGGTGAAGCGCATGATTCCTCCTGGAGATGCGGAAGATCCGACGCCAGTTAGTTGAGCGCATGGCGCTTTCGTGGCCCTGTCGTCAACATTCGGATCTCTGTCGTCAAGAGGTCACGCCAGTTCTGATGCGCGGTGAGCAGCACGGTCATCGGCGTCAACCGGGACCGTGCAGAAACCTGTGGCACGTGCCCGGGTAGCGCGGATCGTGGCGGAATGCGCTGGCTGGGACACACGCGCAAGCCCCTGTCTCACCCCTTCAAAGGATGAGGCGGACAGGGGAAGGGCTCTGGACGGAGCGCCTCGGTCCTCTTTGTGGGGCGAGCGTGCGGTGCCGTCCCGGCTCGCGATCATTGTTCATTGGTAGATCTTTTCTCTTGCCAGCTTCGACCGTAGCGCCGAAAGCGCCTCTCCTGCTTGGGATTCGCTGCCTGACAGGGCCGTCGATCGCGCTGTCTCAAGCTCGTGAGCTGCAAGGACTTCAGGTACGCTCGCTCCACCCCACATGCTCCCGGTTTAGCCTTATCAGTCCCTATTGTCATGGTCTGAATGGTTAAGTCCGATCTCGTCCCAGGAGGTCCCCCGCTTCCATGACGCACGATCTCCAGAAGTTCATCGACTCGGGCTCCTTCACGGGTCAGCCGGACCACCGGCCTCCCTATGACCACGTGGGTGAGCCGACGCGCGAGCCCCATGATGGGCCGCGCTCCGGCATGGACGACTCCCAGGGAAGGCACCAGGACCCGCATGGCAAGGGCTCGAATTCTCACGAGTTCGGGCGGAAAGGCTCCTCGGAGGAGCCGGACCTCTCGCCGGCTCCGGATCGCGGCGACAGCGGCCATGACGGCCCGAATCAGCACGGATCCCATCAGGGCGGCTCCCACCACGAAGGGGGCGGTCCGTCGTCCGCGCCGACTCGTCCCGGGCCAGAGCCGACTCACACGCCGAGTACGTCGCCGTCCGAGAGCACGCCACCCTCCGGGACGCCGACGCCCACCTCGACGTCGAGCGGACCCGCCACCACGGGTACGCCGCAACCCACCGCTTCGGACACACCGACGTCCACCGCGACGCCGTCGTCAACCCCCTCGGACTCCTCCTCCCCCACACCGACGGTGACCGAGTCCCCTTCGGCCACCCCCACAGAAACCCCCACAGCGACCCCCACAGCGACCCCTACGGCATCCGACTCGGCATCACCCACCGAAACCGCGCCTGAGCCGTCATCGCCCGCAGAAACCGCAACGGCCTCCGACGCGCCGGCGCCCACCGAGAGCGCCGCGGCATCGGAGTCGCCCGCCGCTTCGACGGCCGGCGAAGCGGCGAGCGAAGCCGAATCGTCCGCCACCTCCACGTCAGCAGCGGCGGCGGGCACGTCGACCTCCACCTCACCCACGCCGGAGGCCGAGGAAGACGAGGGCGCCGCCGCCACACCGGCATCCACCACCACGGCTTCCAGCGCCGTCCCCACGCACCTCACCACCACGGTGGCCAGCCAGCAGCGGGACGTCTCCACCACGATGGTGCTCACCTCGACCGTGCTCCTCGTGGCCGCCGTGCTGGCCGGGCTCGCGGTACTCGTGGTCAGGTCCCGCCGCACCCGCCTGGCGGCCCCGGAACCCGTCGCCGACCCCGTCCCCGCACCGCCGGCCCCGCGCCCGTACCCCGTGCAGGAGGACAACCCCTGGACGCGACAGCTTCTCGAAGCCCTCGAGAACGTCGTCGCCCTCGACGACCAGAACAAGGCGAACGACCCGCGCCCCGGCTCACCCCCACCGGACTCCGACGCGGACCCTGAGGCGACCGCCGCCTGGAGGCCGCCGTTCGCGTCCTCTGAACCACCTGGGCCTCTCGGGTCCTGGTTCCAGCCCGTGCCACGCGATCAGGACGGGAACGCCGCCCCATCCGAAAGCTCCGCTGATGATGACGACGACACCCGACCTGGGAGCACGGGTAACTCCACTTCGTAGCGGGATGACCATGATCAGGCGAGCCTCGGTTCCTCAAGTACGGTCAGGCACCGCGTCGTGGAGTGGGTCGGCCGGGTCCGATGGCGACACCGCCGTGATCTCCATGACGGGACACCAGTTGCGGGTCTATTGTTGTTGCGAATGATTCGCAACAATGATGAGGAGCGTCATGGGTCAGTACACGCTGCCCGACATGCCGTACGACTACGCCGCCCTGGAGCCCGCGATCACCGGCGAGATCCTGGAGCTGCACCACGCCAAGCACCACGCCGCCTACGTCAAGGGCGCCAACGACACCCTTGAGCGGCTGGCGGAGGCGCGGGACAAGGGTGAGTTCGGCGGGCTGGTCGGGCTGGAGAAGACGTACGCGTTCAACCTGTCAGGGCACGTGCTGCACACGATCTTCTGGCAGAACCTGTCCCCCGACGGTGGCGACCGCCCCGACGGCGACCTGGCGGCGGCCATCGACGAGCACTTCGGATCGTTCGAGGCGTTCAAGAGGCAGCTGACCACGGCCACCGCCACCGTGCAGGGCTCGGGCTGGGGCGTGCTGGCGTGGGAGCCGCTCGGCCGGCGGCTCGTCGTCGAGCAGGTCTACGACCACCACGGCAACGTCGGCATGAACACCACCCCGCTGCTCGTCTTCGACGCCTGGGAGCACGCGTACTACCTGCAGTACCGTAACGTGCGGCCGGACTACGTGGAGAAGCTGTGGGATCTGATCAATTGGAACGACGTGATCGCCCGCTACGACGCCGCACGTAGCGCCTGACCCCTGAGCCGGCGGCGCCCACCCGGCCCGAGCTTGGTCCGCGGGGCCAGGCGGGCGCCGCCATCTGTAACCGGCCTGCGCTCAGGCCGGTTCGGTCACCCGTCGTCCCACGACGAGCACCACGATGCCGCCTATGACGGCGAGACCGAGCAGCACGTACCCGTTGCGACACTGGGCTGACGAACCCATGTGCGGCACTGACCGGCAGCGCCTCGGCCGACGTCCTTCAGGGCATCGACCAGGTCGTCCAGGCCGACGGGGCCGAGGCCGACGGCGGTGGTGTGCCAGGTCCGGAGGTCGAAGCCCGTGCGCCGGCTCGCCGCCTGGCGGGCCATCAGCCAGGCACGCTCGCCGAGCTTGTACGAGATCGCCTGGGCGGGCCAGCCGAAGTAGCGGGCGACCTCGGGACGGATCCGGTGCGCGGCGGCGTGGCCACGCTCGCGCAGCACCTGGCAGGCCCTGTCGAACGTCCCATCGGGACCCGTCGGGCAGCGGCAGGTCCAGGTGGACTCCGATGTCGATGACCACGCGGGCCGCGCGCAGCGAAGACGCGGCCAGCATGCCGAGGCGGGTTCCAGGGTCGGAGAACCAGCCGAGTTCGTCGGCGAGGCGTTCGGCGTAAAGAGCCCAGCCCTCGCTGTGCCCGCTCACCCGGGACGTCTTCGCGAAGCGCGACAGCGTGTCCCCGGCCGCCATCATCCCGCCGATCTGCAGGTGGTGACCGGGCACTCCCTCGTGGAAGACCGTCGTCAGCTCACGCCAGATCGCGAATCGCCAGCTCGCGAGCATCTCCGGCACGGCCGCCAGGCGGGCGGCGACGTCGCGCCACTGGTCGTCGCCGCCGCGTGGCAGCAGGTCGACGCTGTCGCGGATGACGTTGATCAGCCCGAACTGGCCGCGCAGCATGCGCAGGGGCTCCCCGCTGTCGTGCCAGGCCAGCTGCGCTTCCAGCCGTTCCCGAAGATGCGCGGCGGCGTGCCGATCGGCCTCCGAAGTGGGGCTCAGCTCGTCCAGCTCGGCCAGGGTGCGGCGGATCAGGTCGGCGCGGGCGGCGTGGCCGTCCGGGCTGTAGTCGGTGGCCGCGGCGAAGTCGCCGGTGACTCCGCAAACTCCCATGCTGACCGGATCGAGGGCCGCCGACTTCCCGACATATCCCTCACAAAGCGCAAATATCGGTGTCATCCGGACACAGTAACGGGGTCAGGGCGAGACCGGTTCAGGCTCGGGAGTTCTCCTGGGTGAGCTTGAGGTGAGCGAGCACGGTGGCCACCACGTCCGGCACCGGACGGTCGTCGGTGTCGATGCGCACGTCTCCGGCGCCCGCCTGGTCGAGGCGGGCCGCCTCGGCCGCCGCGCGGGTGGCGGCTTCGTCCAGGGCGTGCTCGTCCAGGCCGCGCAGTTCGTCGCCGGGGATCGCCGGGCCGCCGCCCCGGGCGCGGTCGGCGACGCGTTCGCGCAGCGTGGCCGGGGAGGCGTGGAGGCGGCACACCGTCAGCCGCGCGCCGGGCAGCAGGCGGGTGTAGTCGCGGATGGTCTCGTCGGGGTCCGCCTCGCCGCAGACGATCAGGTACGTCGCTCCGGCTGCCCGGTAGCCCGCCCAGAGCGCGGCGAGGTTGCGGGCCTTGAGATGGTGTGCGTCGCCGGAGGCGGGCCGCAGCATGGCGATCTGCTTCAGGTCGGCATACGCCGTCCGCGTGCCGGTCCGTACGACGTGGCGGAACACTTCGTACGCGACCGTGGACTTCCCCACCGCCGTCGCCCCCGTGAACCACAGCACCGGCACCGGGGCCGGCTCCGCCTGTGCGGGACGTCCCTGGCCGGGTGCGGTGGTTCCCGGCCAGCCGGTGCGCTCCCGGATCAGGCGGGCCGTCTCCGGGACCGTCAGGCCGCTGGTGTCCAGGGTCAGGTCGGCATAGGAGGTACGGTCCTGCGCCTCAGCCTCGGCCACCGCGTGGTCCACCAGGTCCGGCTGCCAGCCGCGGCCCAGGAAACGCCGGCGCAGCTCCGCTCCGGGGACACGCAACCGGCACACGGTGAACGCGACATCAGGCAGGAGCGAGGAGTATTCGCGTACCTCGTCCGGCGTGTCCGCGAAGCCGGCCAGCACCAGGCACTCCGCGCCTTCCGCGCGGAAGCCGTCCCAGAGGGCGGCGAGGTTGCGGGCGCGGAGGCGGTGGGTGTTCTGTTCGGGTTCGGGGTAGATGAGGCTGATCTGGTCGGCGTCCACGAACGCCGTCCTGACGCCCTCCCGGCCGAGCTGATCGCAGATCTCCCACCCGGCCGACGACTTCCCGACGCCCGAGGGGCCGGACAACCACAGCACAGCGTTCATCCGCGCGATGCTAACGGGCCGCCACCGGCGGACACGAACCCTTTTCCGCCCGGGTGAACCGCGTGCGGACGGGCGTGCGTACCTCCCGTGGGAGCTTCCCGCTGCCTGAATCGGAGGAACATCACCATGACGCTCACACCGCAGCCGCCGTCACTCGCACGCAACCGGAGGCGGGTGACGGGCCTGCTGGCCGTCTCGGCGGGCGCGGCCGTGCTGGGCGCGTGCCTGGTGTCCTGCGGGAACTCGCAACCCCAAGCCGCCATAGGGGCGGCGCCCGCCGCCGCGCAACACCAGTCGCACCACCAAGGACACGTGGCGGGCGGCGGTGTCACGCAGCCCGCCGCGACGGTGAAGCTGCCGCGCGCGAGCATGAAGAAGCTCAAGACCAGCGCCGGCTGCCCGAAGGCGCGCCTGCAGATCGACGCCGACGAGCTGAAGCAGGCGGCCTGCCAGACCAAGCAGGGCCGGTACACGATCGTCACGTTCACCACCGACAAGGGCAAGCGCGACTGGCTCGACTACGCCCAGCCGTATGGCGGGACGTACCTGGTGGGTGATCGGTGGACGGTCGTGTCCGAGCCCGCGCTGCTGGAGGGGCTGCGCAAGAAGGTGGGCGGCCAGATCGAGACCGGCGCCCAGCACCACTGACCAGGCCCGGCCACCGACGAGGCCCGCCTGACGACGGCGCGACCCACGCGGCCGCCTTTACAAAGTAGACTTCGCCGACGGCATGTCCCCGGCCGATGCCCTGCGCATGACGCGCTGCCTGCGCGAGCTCGTCATCGGCCACGCCCTGTCCGTCGCCATGACGCAGGCCGGCCGCAGCCGCAAACCCGAGCCCGGCAGCCCCGGCTACAACCTGCTCGCCGAAGCCGCCGACGCCACCATCCTCGACGACCACTGCGGCCCAGGGCTCACCGCCCTCCTGAACGGCTTCACCACCTGACCGGCTCCGGGGAGCCGGAGGCGACCAGCACCAGCGCCCAGGCGTCCCCATATCAATTCGAGGTGCCCTTGATGGGCGGCTGGGAGGCTGCGCACGATCCGGCAGCTCGTCCTGAAAGCCGGGAATCGACCGCGAGGAGTTCCATGCGTAAGCACGTGCGCACAATCCTGGTCAGCGCGTTGGCCGCCGCCGGGCTCATGGCGCCGGCGAGCCCCGCGTCCGCCGCCACGGCCTGCACCTACCTGGGCAACCTCCCCGACCAGAACGGCGACGACTACGCCTCGATCGCGGGCGCGAGCGCCAGCGGCGAGTACGCGGTGGGCGCCGGCGAGGACAACGGCCGCTTCTTATGGCGCAACGGCCAGACCGTGGCGACGTGGCCCACCATGGACGGCAACAAACGCGACACCCCGCAGGACGTCAACAGCAGCGGCACCGTGATCGGCAGCCTCACCCCGACGGGAGGGCCGTCGGAGCCGTACGTGTGGCGGCCCGGCTCGGGGTCCAAGGTGAAGCTGGCCAAGGTGTCCGGCTCCACCTACACAGAAGAGGTGGCGATCAACGACAAGGGGGACGTCGTCGGTCTGGCCAGCCTCAGCTCCGGGTACTCGGTGGTGGTGTGGCCGGCGTCCAACTACTCGACGTACCGCGTCGTCGGGCAGGGCCGCCCGGTGAGCATCGACAAGGACGGCCGCATCCTGCTCACGTCCAAGAAAATGTTGCACCCGGACGGCACCCTGCACGACCTGCAGACGCCGGCCGGAGTGAGCAGCTTCTCCCTCACGGAGAGCGACAACAGCGGCCGGCCGGTGGGCTACGGCACAGCCACGTCGGGCGGCGAGGTCGCCATCGTGTGGAACAGCGACGGCTCGGTGCTGCACACCCGCGCGGGCGCCCGCCCGGTGGCGGCGAAGACCGACGGCGACACCGTCGGCCTGGTCAAGCGCACGAACACGACCGGGTACGACGCGGGGTTCTGGGAAGCCTCCGGGGCGCCGGTGATCTTCCCGTATCCGGACCCGCTCGCCTGGCCGGGTGACATCTACCTGGGCGACAACGACATCGTCCACGCACTGTGGGTCACGGACGACTACCGGAACACGTACTGGGCTCGGTGGAGCTGCAGCTGACCCCGTACGCTCGGACACCGGCAACGCGAAGGCCGCTTCCCCATAGCTCTGGAAGCGGACCGCTGGTACCTGTCGAACATCGTCGGCCAGCCGGTGGAGAACGCCGTCGCGCTGTCCCACCTGATCTTCTCCGGCGTGCTCGACCGGCATCCTGGGCTGAAGCTGCTGGCCGCGCACGGAGGCGGCTACCTGCCGTACTACCTGGGTCGTTCCGACCACGGCCACCGGGTGCGGCCCGACGCCCGCGGCTGTGCCCGGCCGCCCAGCAGCTATCTGCGCGACCTGCACTTCGACTCGCTCACCCACGACCCGGCCGCGCTGCGCGAACCGGTCAGGGTGGCCGGGCCCGAGCGGGTGCTGCTCGGCTCCGACTTCCCTTCGACATGGGCGATCCCGACCCGCTCGCGGCCCTGCGCGCGGCCGGCGACGACACGCTGCCGCCGTCGGCACAGCCGGCGACGCTGTAGTCCAGGGGATTACGTCAGGCTGCCTCGAGGACGAAGAACAGGAAGCACAGGAACCGCGTGCGGCCGGGCTCGATGCCGCCGAACTCCTCGGGGAACAGCTCGCGGGCCTCCGGCGCGAACGGCGGCTCGCTGATGACGCTGATGCGGAAGCCCGCGGCGGCGAAAGCCTCGGTCATCGCGTGCAGCGGCCGGTCCCAGAACCTCATCCGGACGGTCTCCCCGCCCATGACCCATTCCTCGGTGCGGGCGCGGGTCTCGAAGTACGCGGGCTTCTCCCCGGCCATCTGCTGGAAGAGCGCGATGGAGAAAGGATGGTCCACCGAGACGAGGAGCCGGCCGCCGGGCTTCAGCACGCGTCGCAGCTCGGCCAGCGTCGGCCCCCAGTCCTGCAGATAGTGCAGCACGAGGGACGCGGTGACGTCGTCGAACGTGTCGTCGGGGAACGGCAGGGGCCCGGCCAGATCCACCGCGTGCAGATCCGCGTCGGGGCCCAGCCGCCGCCTGGCCATCTCCAGCATCCCCGCGCTCGCGTCGATGCCGGTCACGATCGCTCCCCTGCTCCGCAGCTCGGCGAACAGCGGCCCCGAGCCACAACCCGCGTCGAGAATGCGCCGCCCTGCCACGTCCCCGGCCAGCTCCAGCATGGCGGGGCGCTCGTAGTAGGCGTTCACGAGGTTGGTCTCGTTCTCGGCCGAGTAGTCCTCGGCCATCTGGTCGTAATCGTTGTACGCGGACGAAGACGTGGCCTCGGCGAACTTGTGCGGGATGGTAGGCATCGGGCCATTCTGCCCAGGATCCACACATGACGCGGACATCTTCGCGGCTCACCGAGCGGACACTGCTCCGTCTATTGCTGCGGAGCGGCCCTCAGGAGGGACCTTCATGTCCGGGTCACGCTCCTGCGGACCGTGCTCGGCCTCGACGACGACGCCTGGCCCGCCGTCCGCCGGGCGCTGGCGGCGGCCGGCGGACCGCTGGGCCGCATCGACACGAAGTGACCCGCCTCAGCCCGCGTCGGACGGCCGGGGCCACCAGCGGCGCACCGCGTCCACGGTGGTCTGCGGGCCGGTGTTGAAGCAGAGCACGGACGCCGGCGAGTGCGTCCGCGCGATGTTGATGAGCTTCTGGAAGAGCGGGGTCATCGCGGGTTCGAGGCGCACTCCCCGCCGAACACGATGACAAGAGGCGACGATGAACAGCGAACGCTCGACGCCTGCGCCAAAGTCCGGCACGTGGTCACCGCCGGTCGGCGCCGGCAGAACCGAAGACCTCGCGGCGTGCACGCGCCAGCCGTCCCGCGCACGGCGGTCCCGGTAGTCCGGTGTGAACGGCATGGCTTCAGAAGCGGAACATCTCGGCGAATCGGTCGAGCAGTGCGGGGTCGCCTTCTGTTCGTACGCTGCCGTCGCGGAGTACGTCGTCAGGGGTCTTGGCGCCGCTCATCAGTTCGCGGATGGGGTGGCCGGTCAGGCGTTCGATGACGAGGTCGGGGGAGGGGTGGGGGCCGATGCCGACGGTGAGCTTCCCTTGGGTGATCTGCAGGCGGAGCGTGATGTCGCTCATGCGGATCTCGTAGCCGGCGGTGATTTTCTGGGCTGTTTCCGGTCGGTAGGTGGTGTGGAAGGACATGGCGACCGATTCGGCGGTGATGAGCTCGCCGGGGCGGGGCTCGGTGAGCGTCCGTGCGCCCCAGCGGCCCAGTGCGATCAGTGCGGGCTCGAGGTCGCGTCCGTAGTCGGTGAGCTCGTAGACCACGGCGCGCTCGGGGTGCGGCAGCGCGCGGCGGGTGGCCAGGCCCGCCTCTTCGAGCTGTTTGAGGCGGGTCGAAAGGATGTTGGTCGGGATGGCCGGCAGGCCCTTGTGCAGGTCGGTGAAGCGCTGGGGCCCGATGAGCAGGTTGCGGATGATCAGCATGCTCCACCGTTCGCCGACCATCTCCATCGCGCGGGCCAGGCCGCAGAACTGTCCGTACTCCCGAGACGCCATGCTGCGAATCCTAACTCATACTTCAGTTGACAAAGCGTACTTGCGAAAGACAAGCTTTCCTGGCACGAGATCGTGACAGGTCGTACAGATGGGAGAAGCGCATGTCGTTCCAGGCCTACCTCGACAACATCGAAACCAAGACCGGACTGACCCCACGTGAGTTCATCGCCCTGGCGAAAGAACGCGGCTTCGACGACCCGTCGGTGAAGGCCGGAGTGATCGTCGACTGGCTGAAGCAGGACTATGAGCTCGGCCGTGGACACGCGATGGCGTTGGTGCACGTCATCAAGAAGGGGCCGAAAATCGACGCCAGACACGTCGGCAGCTCGGGCTCCCACCGCGACGAGTCCGACACGCTCTGGCTGGACGGCAAGAACAACCGGCCCTGACGAGCCGGATGGACAGCGGCTCCGATCGCGGGTGCCGTCCGCAAGGACCGGCACCCGCGGGCCATGGGAGGGGCCGGGCACACCTCCTCGATTCAGGGCCCGTGCGGTGACCGGCGGCGACGCCACTGGATGATCGACATGCCATACGCGGCGAACCTCGTGACCGCGAGAGGCACGCGTACGAGACCCGGAGTGATGATGAGCCTGGAGAGCCTGGGGCTGAGCCCCGAGCAGGAGCGTCTCTACCGTTACCTGCTGCGCCACCCGCGCGCGGACCTGGAGACGGCCGGGGTCGAACTGGTCATGCCCGGCGTGCGGCCTGTGCTGGCCGAGCTGCGGGCGCTGGGCCTGGTGGACGGCACGCTGACCGCGCTCGCCCCGGCCGCTGCGATCGACGTGCTGGTGCGGCGGCGCATCGAGCAGACGCAGCGTCAGCTCACTGAGCTGACGCTCGTCTGGGACGTGCTCACCGAACTGACAGAGGAGCATCGCGGCGGCAGGCCGGTCCAGATGGTCGAGCACATTCCCGAGGGGGCGGCCGTCACCCGCCGCATCCGTACGATGCTGAGCGTCGATCCCGGCGAGTTCGCGCACCTGAAGGTCCGCGCCCGTGAAGCCTCCGCCGGTTACGATGACACGCCCTTCCGACGGCTGCTGGCGCGCGGGTTGCGCAGCCGCACCCTCATTCCCGGGCACACGCTGGGCGATCCGCGGCAGGAGGCGCATGCGCGGTCCTTGCATGCCCTGGGTGACCTGCACCGGGTGACCATCGAGCCGGTCAGGCACCTGGCCATCGTCAACCGGTCGGTCGCCTTCGTGCAGGCCGATCCCGCCCAGGCGCGGACGGGGGGCGCTGCAGATTGCCAGCAGGGTCTCGTGATCATGCTGGCGGACGTGTTCGACGGCATGTGGGCGCGTGCCCGTGATCTGGATGATCTGCCGCTGTCGCCGATCGAGCAGCAGGTCCTGCACGCGCTGACCCGTCATGACAACGACGAGGCCGCCGCCCGGTCGATCAGCGTGTCGGTGCGCAAGTTCCGCGCGCACGTGGCGGACCCCGGGGGCCGCGGCGCGGCCCCCGAGTTCTAACGCCGAGCCACGGCAGCCGGAGCGGCCTGCGTGCGCACTACCGGGCGGCACACCGAGGTCGTTGCGGTTGTGAGGGCCCGGCGGTGGAGAGCGTCCAGGTGTTGTCTGGTTGCAGCGGATGTGGTGGCGAGGGTCAGTTGGGTTGAGCAGGCAACCGGCTTGGTGCGTACGTGCTCCGTGCTCCTGAGGCCGTCCAGCAGCTCCGTGGTGAGGCGGTCGAGGCGTTGGCGGATCTCGGCCAGGTCGGGACGGGTCGTCGGGGCTTCGTCTGGGTGGGTGGTCCAGCGGGTGAAGAGGCCCTTCTGTACGACCTTGCTGGCGGTGATCTGGTCGCGGAAGAACGCCACGGCGGCGTCCGGGTCCACCCCCACCGCCCCCGCCTGCTGACGGACCTGGTCGAGGACCTGCTGCTCGCGTACCGGGTCCTCGATGGGCGAGTCGGTGCCGAACTTGGAGGCGGCCACGTCGTCGCTCACCAGGAGCCGTTCGATGACGAGGTCCGTCAGGCGTCCGAGCTTGCCCGGCGACGGGGACGCCGCGACCACGGCGCCGGCCGGGGCCGCCGACGCCATGGCCTGGGGGACGGCCAGGGCCGTCGTGGCTCCGAACATGCCGGCGATCACGGCGTGGCGCGTCATCTTCGTACGCAGGTTCATACGTCTACCTTCATCTCTTCAGGAGAACAGCGGGAGGGGGATCGCGCGGAAGATCCGGTCCGGGTCGTAGCGGTGTTTCACCTCTTGGAGCCGTTCGGCGTTCGGGCCGTAGGCGTGGGCGATCTGGGCGGATTCGTCGTCCCCGAGCAGGTTGGGGTAGCCGCCCGGCAGGGCGTCGGGCTCCAGGGCGCGGGCCACGTCGGCGGCCCAGGCGCGGTGGCCGGCCGCATACGCGTCGCCGGGCTCCCAGAGGGCGATGATCTCGATCATCAGGTGCGGGTCGCGGTTGCCGAACGCCGTCTCCGTGACGGGTACGCGGGCCGCGGCCCCGTGCAGGTGGTGCACCGAGACCGCCGAGTAGGGCGAGGTCAGGGTGGAGCCGGCGGCGCTCAGCACCTGGCGTACGCCCGGCGAAAGGGACGGTACGGAACGCGGGCGGATCTCGACGTGCCGGCCGAAGGGGAACTGCGCGTCGAGGCCCGCGAGCATCTCGGGCATGGTGGCGGGGCCGATCTCGACCCGGCGGAGCCGGTCGCGGCGGTCAGGCCGAACGGCTGCGCGGCGCGTACGACGTCGGCGGCCGTCGCCCCACCCGCGACCTCGGCGACCTTCGCCTCAGGGTCCACGGTCACCTGCCGCATACCGGACAGATCGATGGTGAGGCCGCCGTCGCTGAGCGATCGTCCTGCCCAGTCGTGGCCGCCGCCGCGCACCGACAGCGGCACCCCGGCCTCGCGCGCGGCCCGTACGGCGACCTGGACCTCGATGTGATCGCCGGTGTGGTCGCCGCACCGGACGATGACGCCGGGCCGGGCGAGCACGGCGCCGTTCCAGATGGCGCGGCCGGCGTCGTAGTCCGGCCCTGTGGTGATGACGCGGCCGGCGTGGATGGTCCGCCGCAGGGTGTCGGCCAGGCGGCCGATCTGGTGCTGGGTCATGGGTTGAGACCTCAATCGGGAGGAGCGTGCGGATCGGATGGTCCGCCGCCGGCCGGAGGGTCCGTATCGACCGGCGGGAGCATGAGGCCCGTGCTCAGCGGGAGCTGCGGGCGGCCTTCTCGATGAGGTTCGTGACCGCGTCGGGACGGCTGACCATGACGGCGTGGGAGGCGTTGACCTCCTCGACGCGCGCACCGGCCCGCTTCGACATGAAGCGCTGCAGGTCGGGCGCGATCGCCTTGTCCTGCCGGGTGATGAGGCTCCAGGACGGAATGGTCCGGTACGCCTCCTTCTCGCCGGCGTCCGTCACCGCCTTGGTGTTGGCGGGACGCTGGACGGTCGCGAGGGTGGCGGCCGTGGTCTTGTCGACGTCGCCGGCGAACGACTCACGGAAGTGGGCCGGGTCGATGGACACCTCGGCGCCGTCCGGGACGGTGGTCGTGACCAGCGGGATGGCCGGCGAGGACTTGGCGGCCAGATCGCCGACCGTCTCGCCCTTGGCGGGGATGAACCCGGCGATGTACACCAGGGCCTTGACGTCGGGGTCGGAGACGGCGGAGTTGGTGATGACGGCGCCGCCGTACGAGTGGCCGGCCAGCACCAAGGGGCCGTCGATCGAGGCCAGGTAGCTGGAGACGTAGGCGCTGTCACTGGTGAGGCCCTGCAGCGGGTTGGCGAGGGCGCGCACCGGATAGCCGTCCTTGCGCAGCCGCTCCACCACCGACGACCAGCTCGACGACTCGGCCCACGCTCCATGCACCAGGACGATGGTCGGCTTCGCGCCGGTGGACTTCGCACTGTCCGCCATCGCCACGCCGGGCGCGGTGGCACCGATCAAGGCGAGGGCGCCGGCGGCGAGTGCGGCACGGCGAAGCATACGGGTTCCCATGATGTGGCCTTCCAGGTCAGAACGACTTACGACGCTCCCCGCCAAAAGAGGAGAACGTTCGGTCTCATCATGGCACACCCGGCCTACCAGTCAAGACCGAACGTTCTACCTCAGGCCAGAGGCTCGCTAGAAGGAGCTGACCCTTGGAGCGCTCATCACCGAGCCGCTGTCGCTGTTCGCGAAGCTGGCCGAGCGCTGCGCGAAAGAGCGGCTCACCCCGAGGAACTGCTGCGCGCTCTGATCGATCTGACGGCGGAGACGCACGCGGTCGACGCGCTGCTGAGCAGCGGGCCCGCCGCCCATCACTCGTCGCGCGTCAGCGAGGCCGTGAGGCGGTGCCAGGCGGCGCGTTCAGATGGACTCAGACACCGGTCCGGTACGTCATGATCCACGCGCTGGTCCCGGAGCAGGGGCAGTGCGGGCGCGTGGACGCCGGCGCCGAGCATGACCAGCCCGGCGTAAAGGTGCCTGCCGGCCTTGCGCGCCCACAGCAGGGCTCGGCGAAGGAATGACATGAGGCTCTCCAGCGCGTGGGGACCGTCACGTTATCGAGCAGCGCTCGAGGGGCGCTGGAGGCTCAGCGAACCTCCGCGAGGGTCCCCATGACGGACAGCGCGGCGTCCTGCCATTGTGCACATGTGAAGCTTCCCGCATCACCCTCGGCCCTTCCCCCGAGCGCGCCCGGACGGGAGCTCGAAGCCGTACCTCTCGCTGAGGGCGTGGACAGCGGCGAGGCCGTGGTGGATCGCGAGCCCGTCATCGGCGGTCACAGGGCAACGTAACTTTTGTCTCGCGAATGCGAGGGGAAGAACGGTAAGTGCTCCGCTACTGCTGACCTTGATTGCTGTTCACACTCGAAAGTGCGGGGGTATGGTGAGGGCTTGTGACGACGTTTCGGATCAGTGAGGCCGCGGCGCTGCTGGGGGTCAGCTCCGACACCGTCCGCCGGTGGGTGGACGCGGGCCGGTTGCGGGCCGAGCGCGACGAGCACGGGCATCGGCAGGTCGACGGCGCCGACCTGGCGGCGTTCGCCCGCGCGCAGGTCGGGGAGAGCGGCGGCGGCGGGCGTTCCTCGGCGCGCAACCGGTTCAGGGGGATCGTGACGGAGGTGGTCCGCGACGCGGTGATGGCGCAGGTGGAGATCGCCGCGGGGCCGTTCCGCGTGGTGTCGCTGATGAGCCGCCAGGCCGCCGATGAGCTGGGCCTGGCGGCGGGGGTGGTGGCGGTCGCGGTGATCAAGTCCACCAACGTCGTCGTGGAGATCCCTGACCACGATCGCGTGGCCAGTCACGTGTGAGGAGCGGCCCCTTGGTGTTCAGGCGCATGTCCCTGTTGGCGCTCGTCCTGCCCGTCGCGCTGGCCCTGGCGGGGTGCGGGTCAGGAGAGCCGGCCTCTGGAGGGAGCAAGGAGGTGACGGTGTTCGCGGCGGCGTCGCTGACCGGGACGTTCACCGAGCTCGGGAAGGTCTTTGAGGCCGCTCATCCGGGTACGTCGGTGCGGTTCAACTTCGGCTCCAGCGCAACGCTGGCCCAGCAGATCGTCCAGGGCGCCCCGGCCGACGTCTTCGCCGCCGCGAGCCCGGCCACCATGAAGACCGTCACCGACGCGTCCCTGGCGGGCTCGCCGGCCACGTTCGTCCGCAACAAGCTGCAGATCGCCGTCCCCGCCGGCAACCCGGCGCAGATCGACGAGCTGAAGGACCTCACCGGCCCGAAGGTGAAGGTCGCGCTCTGCGCCGAGCAGGTGCCGTGCGGCGCGGCGGCCGCCAAGGCGCTGGACGCCGCCGGGCTGCAGGTCAGGCCGGTCACCCTGGAGCAGGACGTCAAGGCCACGCTGACCAAGGTCGAGCTGGGCGAGGTGGACGCGGCGCTGGTCTACAAGACCGACGTCATCGCCTCCGGCGGCAAGGTGGAAGGCATCGCGTTCCCCGAGGCCGACCAGGCGGTCAACGACTATCCCATCGCCACCATCGCCAAGGCTCCGGCCGGTGACGCGGCCCGGCGGTTCGTCGACCTGGTGCTGTCGCGGCAGGGCAAGGACGTGCTGACCAAGGCCGGATTCGAAGCGCCTTGATGAACGCTCCCGTCAGCGGCCGGACCGGCCCCACGCCCCGAGGACGCGAGGCGTCCGGCAGGCTGCCGTGGATGCTGGTGGTGCCCGCGCTGATCGGGCTGGTCTTCCTGGTGCTGCCGCTGGCGGGGCTGCTGGTCCGCGCCCCGTGGACGACGCTGCCCGGCCGGCTGGCCGAGCCGCAGGTGCTGGAGGCGCTGCGGTTGTCGCTGGTCACCGCCACCATCGCGACCGCCGCGTGCCTGCTGCTCGGTGTGCCGCTGGCCTGGCTGCTGGCCAGGGTCGAGTTCCCTGGACGGCGGCTGGTGCGGGCGCTGGTCACCGTGCCGCTGGTGCTGCCGCCGGTGGTCGGCGGCGTGGCGCTGCTGCTGGTGCTCGGCCGGCGCGGGATCGTCGGGCAGTGGCTGGAGGCGTCATTCGGGGTCACGCTGCCGTTCACGACGGCCGGTGTGGTCATCGCCGAGGCGTTCGTGGCGATGCCGTTCCTGGTGATCAGCGTGGAGGGGGCGCTGCGCGGCGCCGACCAGCGGTTCGAGGAGGCCGCCGCGACGCTCGGCGCCTCGCGGTGGACGGTGTTCCGGCGGGTGACGCTGCCGATGGTCATGCCTGGCGTGGTGGCGGGCGCGGTGTTGTGCTGGGCGCGGGCGCTGGGCGAGTTCGGGGCGACGATCACGTTCGCCGGCAACTTCCCCGGCACCACCCGTACGATGCCGCTGGCCGTCTACCTGGCGCTGGAGACCGAGCCCGAGGCCGCCATCGTGCTCAGCCTGGTCCTGCTGGCCGTGTCGGTGGTCATCCTGGCCAGCCTGCGTGATCGGTGGGTGAGCGCGCCGTGACCCTCGACGCCCGCCTGGTGGTCACCAGGCCCGCCTTCACCCTCGACGTCACGCTGCACGCCGACGCCGGTGAGGTGGTGGCGCTGCTCGGCCCGAACGGGGCGGGCAAGACCACGGCGCTGCGGGCGCTGGCCGGGCTGACCCGCCTGTCCGCCGGTCACATCTCGCTGCGAGGACGGCCGCTGCACACCCTGCCCGCAGAGAGCCGGCCGATCGGCATGGTGTTCCAGGACTACCTGCTCTTCCCTCACCTGTCCGCGCTCGACAACGTCGCCTTCGGGCCGCGCTGCCAGGGCGTGCCCAAGGCCGAGGCCCGCCGCTCCGCCACCGAGCTGCTGGAACGGGTCGGGCTGGCCGATCGGGCCGGTGCCAGGCCGCGGCAGCTGTCCGGCGGGCAGGCGCAGCGGGTGGCGCTGGCCCGTGCGCTCGCCGTACGGCCTGAGCTGCTCCTGCTGGACGAGCCGCTGGCCGCGCTCGACGCCCACACCCGGCTGGAGGTCCGCTCGCAGTTGCGCCGCCACCTCGCCGACTTCGACGGCGCGACCGTGCTGGTCACCCATGACCCGCTCGACGCCATGGTGCTGGCCGACCGGCTGATCGTCATCGAGCAGGGGGCCGTCGTCCAGGAGGGGCCGCCCGCCGAGGTCGCGCGCCGGCCCCGTACGGACTACGTCGCCCGCCTCGTCGGGCTCAACCTCTATCGGGGCAGCGCCGACGCCGGCCGGGTCAAGGTCGGCGAGCTCCTGCTGCACAGCTCCGAGCACCTGTCAGGGCCCGCGTTCGTGGCCTTCCCGCCGGCCGCCGTCGCCCTCTATCGCTCGCGTCCCGACGGCAGCCCGCGTAATCTGTGGCGGGCCCGCATCGACGGCATCGAACGGCACGGCGACAACGTCCGCGTCCACCTCGACGGCCCGATCACGGCCTTCGCCGACATCACCCCCGCCGCCGTGGCCGACCTCGACCTCAGCCCGGGTCAGGAGATCTGGGCGTCGGTCAAGGCCACCGAGACGCACGCCTACCCCGCGTGAGACGTGTACGAGCACGCTCCCAGCACGAGGGCTCCCCCGAGCCCGCCGAACGCCAGGCCGCCGAAGAGGATCATCCAGGTCACGTCCGCGCTGCTGGTGAAGGGCTCCGGCGGCGTGAACGGCGGTATCACCCCGATCAGGGCGAGCGGCACCATGACGAGAAGGACGAGCCCGTACCCGCCCAGACACACCCCGACCACCCACGCGGGGATCAGCGGAAGGAGGCGCGGCACCCGTCGCCCGGCCAGGAAAAGCGTCCACCGCGGAAAGATCTTCCCCCACCGATGCACCAGCCCGAGCGCGAGGAACACCCCGAGCAGGGCCGCCAGCACCGTCAGATCGAGCCCCACGGCCGCCAGCGCCTCATAGACGGCGCCCCCGTCGCTCTCGACACTCCCTAACCAGTCCTGGCCGCTCACCCCGAGCACGTCTCCCCCGAGGGTCCACACGGTCTTCACCACGGACCACGGCAGAAGCCCGCACAGCAACAGGTAGACCCACACCCGGACCCGCAACGACGTGACCACGCCACCCCTCCAGCCCTTTCGAACGCTCGTGACGTCAGCAGCGTCCCGTCGTGGGCCCCGGGTGCGCCTCCCCCGCGCGAGGGAATCGACGGGATGTGAGGTTGAGACGTCCAAGGTCGTTCACGCACGCCTGGACCGCATGACGGGCAGGCTACAGAGGCGCTCGCCCGGGTGTTCAAGGAGAATGGCACCGCTGGGTCGTCCCGGCGACCACGAGCCGATCGCCAGGACTGCGCTGACAAGGGCGGGAACGGGTGGTGGGCGCCCGTTCCCCCTTCTTCTAGGCGTTCTCCTGGTCGGCGAGCACGATGTCGTCGAGGTGGAGGGACTCGCCGGCGGCGCCTTCGCCAACCAGCTCCAGTGAGACGGCGGCGGTGCCCGACGGGGCCGTGAGCTGCTGGGTGAACTCCTTCCAGCTCGCCGTCAGGCCGCTCAGCGGGATCTCGTCGGTGCGGATCAGTTCCTGCTCGGAGTCGCGCCACAGCACGCTGAGCGTCGCGCCGGCGATCCCGGGGGTGCCCTGCCGGGCCCACAAGCTGATCTGCTTGGCGCCGGCCCTGGTCCCGAAGCCGGGCCAGTTGCCGAGGGCGACGCCCCAGCCGTTCGCCTCGGTCACCGCGATGCGCAGGCCGTAGTCGCCCTCGTGGGCCGCGTCGGCCGACCGCTCGACGGAGCTGCCGTACCAGGCGGACCACTGGCCGATCGAGCCTTCGAGGGTCGAGGTGTCGGCGTCGAGGGCGTTGGGCACCGGCGGCTCCTCGGTAGAGCCGTTGTAGGTGCTGCCGGCCTCCTGGTTGTACGGGGCCGAGCGCCAGGCGTCCCAGGAGATCGTCTCGCCCCAGCCCTTGGCGAACTTCCAGTCGCCGACGTAGGTGTTGCCGGTGAAGCTGTTGCCGGCGTTGAACATGATGTTCTGCTGGATCTCCGCCACCGTGTACGGCGCCCACGGCATGTTGTCGGCGCCCTGGGCGTACAGGGCCTGGACGCCGCAGTAGGTGCCGGCGCAGGGCACGACCGAACGGTCGAACCGGAACTCGTTACCCGTCACCTTCACGTTGCGCGAGTGCCAGCGGCAGTCGGTGCGCTGCGGCTCGTTCGCGATCGAGGTGTAGCAGGGGTGGGCGTCGTTGATCGGGTTCGGGTACTCGAAGTCGTACGGCTGCGGGATCACCGTCGGAGCGACGAACGGCGTGCAGTAGGTCTTGCTGGTGTTGCCGTTGGAGTTGCAGAAGCGGTTGGCGTTCTCGAAGATCGAGATGCCGGAGAAGTTGTCCTCGAAGTAGTTGTCGCTGATCCTCAGATCGGTGCTGCCGCTGGTGGCGCTCGCGAGGCGCGCGTCACCGCCCGACTCGGAGATGTAGATGGCCGGCGCCGGCGAGCCCTGGTTGTCGTTGCCGGTGACCCAGGCGTTGCGCTTGAAGACGTTGCGGGTGATCGTGGCGTTGTAGCTGATCTCGTACCAGAGACCGATGCTCTCGTTGCCCTCGATCCAGTTGCGGTCGAAGAGGAAGTCGATGTTGTTGGTGTCGGCCCACAGGCCGACGCTCAGGTTGTCGTGGACGTAGTTCTGCGTGACGGTGGCGCCTTCGACGTCCCAGAACTTGACGCCGCCGGTGCAGCCGCATCCCTCGATCTCGGCCTCCCAGTCGTCCTGGTTGTTGCCGGAGATCTCGTTGTTGTGCACGACGATGTCCTTGATCGCCGCGTCGCCCTCGACCTGCGGCCGGTACATGCTGATGCCGTACTGGCCGTTGTCCTTCAGGCAGCTGTTGCGGATCGTGTTGGCGTTGCCGAGGAACACCGCGGCGCCGTCGTTGTGGTGCGCGTAGAGGTGCTCCATCACCCAGCCGCTGCTCGCGTCGTGGTTGATGACGCCCTCGTTGTTGTTGTCCTTGCCGCGGCCGAAGTTGCGGACCTCGAGGTAGGCGATGCGCACGTTGGCGGCTGCGCCGGAGAAGGCGTACTGGTTCTTGTTCCGGCCGTCCAGGATGGCGCCGGGAGCACCCAGGAAGACGCTGTCGTCCCCGGGGTTGATCTGGCTGTACGGCTCGTCGCCGAGGGTGTGGGTGCCCGGGGCGAACCAGTAGGTCGTGCCGCTCTGGCCGAAGTCGAAGCCGGTGTTGTCGCCCGCCGGGACCACGATGGCGCCCTGCGGTGCGCCGGCCGGTCCGTCCTGCCAGGTCGCGTTGTCGCAGACCTTCATGGTGTCCGGCAGTTCGGTGTACCAGCCACCGGCCGCGCTGTCGTCGGCCACCGCGGCGGTGGCCGGTCCGGCCAGCAGGCCGGCGCCGGTCACCAGGGCGAGTAACGCACTCACGACAACAGGGTGTCGCATGAAAGCTTCCCTTCTACGAAACGTTGTTGACGGTGAAGGGTAACGGTCAAGATCAATAGCAGTCAGCCGAATCGTCGGCGAATGTCCGACCGATTCGTCCCGACCTCCCCAGGACTTGACCCTGACGTCAGCGGTAGGTCTTAGCGTGCTCACATGAGCACAGAGAACCTGA
The DNA here is from genome assembly GCF_040609855.1 of Nonomuraea sp. NPDC004580. Taxonomy (NCBI): domain Bacteria; kingdom Bacillati; phylum Actinomycetota; class Actinomycetes; order Streptosporangiales; family Streptosporangiaceae; genus Nonomuraea; species Nonomuraea sp. NPDC004580. Next base: position 90,778 of record NZ_JBEXLH010000024.1, read on the forward strand.
ACGGTTTCCGCATCGAGGGCGCGGTGGCGCTCGTGACCGGCGCCAACCGCGGCCTGGGCCGCCACTTCGCCAGTCAGCTCCTGGACCGCGGCGCGGCCCGCGTGTACGCGACCGCCAGGCGCCCGGAGACGATCGACCTGCCCGGCGTCGTGCCGTTGCGGCTGGACGTCACGGACGAGGCGCAGGTCCTGGCCGCGGCCGCCACGGCGACCGACGTGACGCTCCTGGTGAACAACGCCGGAGTCAGCCACTCCACGTACTTCCTCACGACGGACCCGGCGGCCATCCGCGCGGAGATGGAGACGAACTTCTGGGGCACGCTGACCGCCGTACGCGCGTTCGCCCCGGCGCTGGCGGCCAACGGCGGCGGCGCGATCCTGAACGTGCTGTCCGCGCAGTCCTGGCACGCCTACCCGGGCACGAACGGCTACCACGCCACCAAGGCCGCCCAGTGGGCACTGACGAACGGCGTGCGCCTGGAGCTGCCGGGCACGCTGGTGACCGCGCTGCATCTGGGAGCGGTCGACACCGACTTCAGCGCCGGTTACGACGGGCCGAAGGGCGACCCCGCCGAGGCCGTGCGGGCCGGCCTGGACGGGATCGAGGCGGGAGCGGCCGAGGTGCTCGCCGACGCATGGAGCGTGCACGTCAAGAAGTCGCTGGCCGAGGATCCCACCCGGTTGTACGACGAGATCCGGGCGGGCATCGTCTGACGCCATCTTGTATGAAGCTCATATAATATGAATTTCATACACGGAACGCCACCGCCTTCCGCGGCGCGGCCTAGCCCATCGCGACGGGCCCGAGGGCGGCGGCGGTCCGTGCCAGCGCGCGGACCGCCGGGCTGTCGGCGACGGACGGCCAGACCAGGGCGAACCTGAGGATCGGGGCGTCGTGGATCGGGACGAACACGACGCCCGGCGGGTTGTTGTAGCGGGCCGCGAGCTCGCCCAGCGGGTGCACGCAGTGCCCGGCGGCGACCAGGGTGAGGATCTCGTTGAAGGTCCGGGCGGCGGGCCCGCGCGGGATGCGGCGGCCCGACGGCGTACGGGCGGGGACCATGGACTCCAGCCAATACTCCGGGGCCGCGGGGCCGAGGTCGGCGACCCGCTCGCCGGCCAGGTCCTCCAGCGACACGCCGCCGCGTCCGGCGAGCCGATGCCCGGCCGCCACCGCCAGCACGCGCCCGCTGGTGAGCACGGTGGGGCCGACGGTGAGATCGGGTTCGGCGACCGGCAGCCACAGCACGTGGGCGTCGGCCTCTCCCGCGCGCAGCGCGGCGAACGGGTCGGCGCCGGTGACCTCGCTGAAGAGCACGTCACCGCCGGGGTGGCGGGCGCGGAAGGCGTCGATGAGCGGGCGCAGCTCGTACCCGGCGTGGCCGAACACCCCGAGACGCAGTGTCCTGCCCGCCGCCTCGGCCCGGGCGAGGCCCTGCTGGAGCAGGTCGTACGCCTGCGCCAGGTCCTCGCGCAGCCGCCGCCCGACCGGGGTCAAGGCCACGCGGCGGCTGGTGCGCTCGAACAGCGCCACGCCGAGCCGCCGCTCCTGCCGGGCGATGGCCTTGCTGACGCGGGCCTGCGAGACGTGCAGTCGTTCGGCGGTGCGGCCGAAGTGCAGCTCTTCTGCGAGCGTCAGGAAGATCTCGATGTCCCTCAGCTCCACCGATAACCCCCATGTCATGGATCGCCGCACGAAGCCTACGTTGTTCTCTCCGGGGCCGGCTCCGATGCTGGAGCCATGAACGACATGCGAGCGATCGCCGACCGCGTCGAGATCGAGGCCCTGCGCGGCGAGCTCACCGACGCCGTGATGACGCGCGACTACGACCGCGTCGAGTCCCTGTTCACGCTCGAGTGCGTGGTGCGGTGGCCGCACATCGGCAGGGAGTTCGCCGGCCGGGAGGCGATCAGGGCCGGCGTCGAGTGGGGGCAGGGCCTGTGGGAGTTCTTCGTCCAGAACGTCCACCCGGGCGTCATCAGGATCGACGGTGACACCGCGACCGGGCGGTCGTACATCCAGGAGTTCGGGCGGATGCGCGACGGCGGCTCCCACCTGAACCACGCCGTCTACCACGACCGTTACGAGCGCACGCCCGACGGCTGGAAGTTCGCCGAACGCGTCTACGAGGTCAGGTACGCCGACTCCAGCCCGCTGCCGGGCTCGGCGCCCGCATGATGTGAGTCACATACAGTACGTGGGCCATATTCATTCGCGCGGGAGGCCCACCGTATGACGTCCTCGGAGGCAGCCGAGCCGGCGCGATCGCGGCGCCGGGTGACCAATGAGATCAAGGAGTCGCTGCGCGCCCTGAGCATCCAGCTTTCGCTGCTCAACCACCAGGTCGGTGCCCACGCGGGCCTCAAGGACGTCGATCTGTCCTGCCTCGACGTCGTCAACCGGCACGGCCCGCTCAGCCCGACCGCGCTGGCCCGCCGCGCCGGCCTGCACCCGGCCACCATCACCGGCATCCTCGACCGGCTGCAGCGCGCCGGCTGGGTCACCCGCGACCGCGACCCGGCGGCGTCCGACCGCCGCGCCGTCATCGTCCGCGCCAACCGGGAGCGCAACGCGGAGCTCTTCGAGCTCTATGGCGGGATGAGCTCGAAGATGGACGAGATCTGCGAGCAGTACGCCGACGCCGATCTCGACCTGCTCGCCGACTTCCTCCGCCGCACCACCGACGCCGGCCAGGACGCCACCGGCGACCTGGCCCGCCGGTCGTCATGACGCGGGCCCGCGCACGATGCGCCGCCAGGCCGGCGCGCTGAGCGCGTACGCCTCCACACTTCCGGCCGCGAACCAGCGCCACAGACCGGGACGGGCGATCGTCGCGCCGGCGGCGAGCGCGACCAGACGCCGGGAGGAGTGAAGCGCTGGCCGATCCACTTGGACGACCTGCTGATCCACGATGACGAGGCACGACCCGTCACGCGATCGGACGGCCACCGCCTCGGCCTGTCCGGTCAGCAGAAGGCAGTTGTACAGCACGCGGTGCAGGCCAACCGGAAGGTGAGCCTGCCCGCCACCCCACGCGCAGGACGTACGGGACGCCTACGTCGCCTGCCTGCTCGACGCCCTGCACGCCTTCGTCAGGTGACGGTGCCGGTGGTGCCGTCGATGGTGATGGTGGCGCCGTCGTGGAGGGTGTTCGTGACGTCCTGGATGCCGAGGACGGCGGGGATGCCGCGCTCGCGGGCGACGATCGCGGCGTGGGAGAGCACGCCGCCGGTCTCGGTGACGACGCCGGCGGCGATGCGCAGCAGCGGCGTCCAGGCGGGGTCGGTGAAGGGGCAGATGAGGATGTCGCCAGGACGCACGCGCGCGAAGTCGTCCGGGCCGCGGACGATCCGCGCGGTGCCGGTCGCGACGCCGTGACTGCCCGGCATTCCGTTCAGTGCGGCCGAGGTGAGCGGTGGGGGTGCGGCGGTGATCGGGCGTGCTTGGAGGATCCAGGTACGGCCGCCGGCGATCGCCCATTCGACGTCCTGCGGGCCGCCGCGTACGGCGGCGATCATCCCGCCCAGGCCGGCGAGCGCTCTGGCGGTCGCGTCGTCGATCGCCGGCCGATCGCGGGCACCGAGCGGCACCCCGGACGTGACCAGCTCGCCGCCCCGCCGGTCCAGGCGGGTGCGTTTGCGGGCGATGGTGCGCGTGACCGCCTCGGCGACGAGGTAGGTGTCGGGAGTGACCGTGCCGCCGACGACGCTGGGGCCGAGCCCCCATGACGCCTCGATGCGGGTCGGGTCGCCCGGATCTGCGGGGGTGAACATGACGCCGGACACGTCGGCGTCCACGTGGCGCTGGATGAGGACGGCCATGGCGCGGTCGCCCTGGTGGTCGAGGGCGCGCGGGGCGAACAGCGAGGCCCGGCAGGCACGTACGGCCTCGATCACCGCGTCGGCCCCCCGTACGGCGAGGAAGCTCTCGTATTGTCCGGCGGCCGAAGCGTGCGCGGTGTCCTCGTCCGAGGCGGACGAGCGCACCGCGACGGGCGCGTCACCGAGCTCCTCGACCGCCGGCCGCAGTTCCGCACCAGGATCGGCGAACGGCACGACGAACCCGTCCGGCACCGGCAGCCCCGCCCGCAGCAGCGCGCCGAGCGCCCCCGCCTTGCCTCCGCACGTCACAGCAACAGCCGCCCTCAGGGGTACGATCATCAGCCCTCATCAACAAAAGATTGACAACAATTTATTGATGGTGGACCATGACTGGCATGTCACGCAACCCACGGCAGGGAGACGACGCCCAGGCCGACCGCGAGAAGGAGGCCCGCGAACGCCTCCTGCGCCTCGGCGCGGACGCGCTCGACCCCCGCCCGTGGCGCCCCTCGCCGGTGCCGCCGTCGGCGATCGACCTCGTCCAGTTCGCCGTCTGGCGCCACGGCGACCTCGACCAGGACGACGTGCTCGACGCGCTGGCCCTCCTGCCCGCCGCCCGCGCCGAGGCCGAAGGGCTGGAGTCCGCTCTGCTGTTCATCGCCCGCAGCGCCGGCCTGACCTGGGCGCAGATGGCCGACGCGATGGGCTTCAACTCCCCCCAGGCGTGCCAGCAGCACTACACCCGCCTGACCGCGCGACAGGACACCGGCTCGTGACCCGCGACTCCGTACCCGACCTGCTGGTGCTGCACGCCGTACGCGTGCTCGGCTTCGCCGACACCCCGGAGCTCGCCCGGCGCTACGGGCTCGACGCGGCCGAGACGGAGGAGCTGCTGCGCGACGCCGAGGCGCGCGGCTGGGTCGGCCGCTCCGCCTTCGCCGGCACCGGGGGCTGGTCGCTGACCGAACGCGGTCGCACGGAGAACGAGCGCCGGCTCGCGGCCGAGCTCGCCGACGCCGGCGGCACGGACGAGGTCCGCGACGTCTACCGCGCGTTCCTCCCGTTGAACGCCCGCCTGCAGCAGGCCTGCACCGACTGGCAGCTCCGGCCCGCTCCCGGCGACCGGCTCGCCGCCAACGACCACTCCGACCCCGCCTGGGACGCCCGCGTCCTCGGCGAGCTCGCCGCCCTCTCGGACGCGCTCACGCCGCTGTCCGACCGGCTCGGGCGCGTCCTGTCACGTTTGCGCGGGTACGACATCCGCTTCGCCGCGGCCCTGGCCCGAGCGCGAGCCGGAGAGGCCGGCTGGGTGGACGGCAGCGAGATCGACTCCTGCCACCGGGTCTGGTTCCAGCTCCACGAGGACCTCATCGCGACGCTCGGCATCGACCGGCGCACGGAGGTCTGACCCCGCTTTTCAGGGCGCCAGCGCGGCCAGGTGGGTGCGCAGGACGGCGAGCATGGTGTCGGCGTCCAGCCGGCCGGGATGGAACGCGGCCTGCATGGCCAGCCCGTCGAGCAGCGCGCACAGCCGGCGCGCCTCCAGGGCGACGTCGCGGTCCGGGCGCAGCCGCCCCGACCGGCGGGCGCCCTCGAGGATGCGGGTGGTGAGGGCGAGCAGGCCGTCGTACAGCTCGTCGGCGTGCGCGCGCAGCTCGGGCCTGGTGCGCGCGGCGGCGGCGAAGGACAACCAGACGATGACCTCGGTACGCCGCTCGTCGTCCAGGGGCAGCAGCTCGGCCAGCATGCGGACGGCGATCTCGCGCTGCTCGTCGGGGGTGGGCGGCGCCGACGGGTCCATGAGGCGTTCGGCGTGGGCGTCCAGCCGGGCGATCACGCGCGCGGACATCTCCCGCATCGCGAACACCATCAGCTCGTTGTGCCCGTCGAAGTAGTGCCGCACCGACCCGATGGCCAGCCCGGCCTCGGCCGCGACGTTGCGCAGCGACGCCTGCTCCAGGCCGTCACGGCCGACCACACGGAACACCGCCTCGGCGACCGCCCGCCGCCGCTCCCCCGCATTCACGATCTTCGGCACCCTGCCTTTATAGCACGCTCATGCTACGTTCTATTCAGCATGCTCGCGCTACCGGCGCGCCCTTCGCCCCGGAGAGCGGGGGCTCCCTGCTCGACCGCATCCGCTGAATCACCCGCTCACACGCGCCGCCCCGGGCCGGCTGAGGCCGGCGGCGCGGAACAGCCGGTCGTGCGACGCCGCCGCCTGCTCGAACACCGTCTCCCCGCCCTTGAGCACGCCGCCCTCCTTCAGGACGCGACCGGCCACGATCACCGTGTCCACGTTGCCCGCGTGAGCGTTCGCGACGATCGCGGCCGCGGGGTCGGTGGCCGGCAGCAGGTTCGCGTGGCCGAGCCCCGGCATGAAGACCTCCAGCGCGGACGCCACGGACGCCGTGGCTCCGTGGGCGGCGAGCATCCTGAGCTCCTCGTCGGTGGAGGTGCAGCAGTGGATGAACGTCATGTCGGAGCCCAGCAGCCCCGAGCCGGCGAGCCTGCGGATCGCCTGCTGCTTGGCGCCCCACTCCCCCAGGCCCACGTGCATGCTGATGCGCAGCCCGAGCTCCCTGGCGAGCCGGATGTCGTGCTCGGCCACCTCGGGGGTGGACAGTTCTGGGCCGCGGAGCATCGCGTTCAGCGTGACGCGGGCGGTGTCGTCGGTGAGCACGTCGTGGCGTACGCGCCGGATGTCGTCCGGATGCGTACGGTCGCTGCCGAACTGCCATGCCTCGGCCTCCGTCGACGGCCACCCGTGGTCGAACACCGCGCGGATGCCCGACTCCCAGTGCGCGGCGATGGCGGTGTCGGTGTGCTCGGGGCTGTTGCTGATGTGCGACTCGTCGCGCACCGTGGTCACGCCGGCGTCGATGGACAGCAGGTCGGCCGCCAGGTTGCCGATGTGCACGTCGCGGGGCTCGAAGTGCTGGCCGAGCCCGATCTGGACGCGGCTGCGGTACTCCTCGTAGGTCCAGGCGGGGCCCAGGCCGCGCAGCGCTCCCTGCCAGTTGTGCCGGTGGGTGTCGATGAAGCCGGGCAGCACGACGGTGCCGGAGCCGTCGATCACGCGGGCCTGCTCGTCCCGGACGTCAGGGCCGATCTCCTGGATCCTTCCATCGGCGACGAGGACGTCCCCGGGGAGGTCGCCGAGCCGCTCGTCCTGGGTCATCAGATACGCGCCCTTGAGGAGGATGCGGTCGTGGGGCACCGTGGTTCTTCCTTTCTTTCCTGCTTGCGATGGGCGGCGATCCAGACGGCCGCGAAGGTGAGGACCGCGCCGACGACGGTGAACGCTCCCGGCGCGTGGTCGCCCGAGGGCAGGACGGCGTCCAGGACGACGGAGCTCAGCAGTTGTCCCGCGATGGACGCCATACCCAGGAGCAGCACGCCGATCCTGCGGACGAGCAGGGCGGACGTCGCGATGAAGACCACGCCGCACGCGCCCCCGAGGTAGGCCCACCACTGCGTGGGCAGCGGGTGGCCGCCGAGGCCGAAGACCAGGGTCTGCACGGTCCAGGCGAGGCCGAGGAAGACCGCGCCGACGGCGAAGTTCACCCAGGTGGCGGCGAGCGGGGAGGCCACCGCCGCCCCGGTGGCGCCGTTCATGGCCTGTTGCAGGCCCAGCAGCAGACCGGCGGCCACGGCGAGCAGCGCGGGAAGCAGCACCGTGGCCGGGGCGCCGGAGAGCCCGGGCAGGGCGGAGACGACGGCGGCCACCAGGGTGAGCGCCGCACCCGCCAGACGATGGGCACCGGGCCGCTGCCGGAGCACGCCGCCGATGCCCCGGGCGTCGGCGATCAGCCCGCCGAGGGTCTGTCCCGCGATGGCCGACACCGTGAACACCGCGATGCCCGTGATCAGCGCGGTCGTCGACTGGGCCAGCGTGAACGTCCCGCCCAGCAGCCCCGCCAGCAGGTAGCGGCGCGGCAGGCGGCGCTCCCGCGTGACGCGCGGCAGGCTCAGAAGCGCCTGGCGCAGCCGCGGCAGGCAGAGCGCGAGCACGGTCATGATGACCGCGCCGCCGGTGAAGCTGATGGCGGCGGCGCCGACCGCGTCGCCGAGCCGGTGGCTCAGTTCGGCGTTCACCCGGGACTGCACCGGGACGACCGCTCCGGCCGCGACGGCCGCCAGCACGGGCAGGGCGGGCGAACGCATCCATGGCCGCGTCATGGCGCGATGTCGTCGATGATCGTGGGGTGTTCCGGGGCCCAGCCGAGGGTGCGCCGTGCGGCGTCCCCGGTGGCCTGCTGGTCGAGCAGCAGGGCCTCGCCGAGCAGCCCGAGCCGCTCCAGCGTCTGGACCACCGGCTCGGGCGCGACCCGGCCGGACAGGCCGATCGCCCGGCTCACCGCCTCGGTGATCTCGCGGACGGTGGGGTTCGCGCCGCTCGCCCCGATGAAGTACGAGCCCGCCGGCGCCTTCTCCAGGGCCCGCACGTAGAGGGCGGCGAGGTCGTCCACGTGCACGGTGCTCCAATGCTGGTCCCCGTGCCCGATCATGGTCAGGGCCCCGCCGGTCCTCGGCCCCGCGCCCACGACATTGAGCAGCCCGCCTCCGTGACCGTGGACCACGGCGGGAGCCACCACCGCGCTCCGCACGCCCGGCGCGGACAGCACCCGCTCCGCGATCGGCACCCGCCAGGCCGTCAGGCGCGGCGGGTTCATCGGGCTCGTCTCGGTGATGGCGGCGCCGCTCCCGTGCTCCCAGACGCCGGCGGTGTGGACGTACGGCCGGTCGCTGCCTGTCAGTGCGGCGATGATGTGCGTGGCCGCCGTGTCGTCGATCCGCGCACTGCTGTCGTCACCCGGTGAGGCCAGGTGGATGACGCCGTCGGCGGCGCCGGCGAGCCGGTGCACCGTCGCGCCGTCGGCCAGGTCGCCGATGACGGGGTCCGCCCCTTGCGCGCGTACGGCCTCCGCCTTGCCCGGGTCGCGGACCAGTGCGGTGACCCGGTGGCCTTCGCTGATGAGCCGGCCGAGGACCGCCCTACCGATGTAGCCGGTGCCGCCGGTGAGAAGTACACGCATGAATCGTCCTTCGTGGAAGTGCCGTCCTGGCCACTTTCACCGACGCTCACCTATCGTGCCCAACGAAGAATCTCGATGCTGCCATCGCTGATCTCGATCAATGGAGGCGTGTGTGGACCAGCGCAGACTGGAGTACTTCATCGCGGTCGCGGAGGAGATGAACTTCACCCGCGCCGCCCAGCGCCTCCACGTCACCCAGTCGACGCTGTCGGCGGGCCTCAAGGCGCTGGAGAGCGAGCTGCGGGTCGAACTGGTGACCCGCTCGACCCGCTCGGTGCAGCTCACGGAGGCGGGCGCGGCGTTCCTCCCCGAAGCCGGAGCCGCCCTGGAAGCGCTCGACCGGGCCCGCGCCGCCGTCGAGCCGGTCTCCGCCGGCCTGCGCGGCAGCCTCACCGTCGGCCTGCTCACCAGCATGACCATCGTGGACGTCCCCGCCCTGGCCGGCGACTTCCACCGCAGGCATCCGGGGGTGCGGCTGCGCCTCGCCATGTCGCGGCGCGGCACCGCAGGGCTGGCCGAGCAGATCAAGGACAGCCGCATGGACGTGGCCTTCGTCGGCCGCCAACTCCGCGACGAGCACCTGCACGTCAGCCCGATCAAGAAGTACGACCTGCGCCTGCTCCTCCCCGAGGACCACCCGCTGGCCGGGCGGGCGGCCGTGGGCCTCGCCGACGTGGCCGGGGAGCCGTTCATCGACATGCCGCCGGGCTTCGGCCAGCGGGAGGTGGTGGACGAAGCCTTCGCCCGCGCCGAGCTGAGCCGCCAGGTGACGGTCGAGGTCTCCGACGTCACCACCATCCCCGAGTACGTCGCCCACGGCCTCGGCGTGGCACTCCTGCCCGAGGCGTTCCCCGCAGGCCCCGGCGTGCGAGCGCTGCCTCTGGACACGGAGCTGTCCTGGACCCTCAGCGTGATCCGCTCAGCCCGCCGCAAGCCGACCCGGGCCCTCTACGCCTTCATGGACCTGCTCCCCCAGCACATCCATCACGAGCGTGCATTCTGATCCCGTATGGTGTACGGTACGACGTACGGCTTATGGAGGAGGACCCCTATGTACCAGCCCACCACCGAGGAACTGAAGAGCATCGAGGAATGGTTCGCCACCTATGACGCGCTGGCCGAGCAGGGCGCGATCGAGCAGCTGGCCGACCTGGCGGTCTTTCCGATGAACGTGGCCACCGACGTGCCCGACGGCCACGCGGCGGTCCGCCAGTGGACGCGAGCCGAGTACGTCGAGGCGATGCAGCAGTCCATGGGCGGCGGCACCGCCGGCCTCGACCTGCGCTCGACCCGCACCCCGCGCTTCCTCAGCCCGAACCTGGTCGTCGTGGAGACCGAGGCCACGATGACGATCGACGGCCAGGACCACCAGATGCACTACGCCGACCTGCTGGTGCGCACCGAGGACGGCTGGGCCTTCCAGACCATGGTCCAGGGCGGCTGGGGCCACGGCTGGGACCCCGCCAAGCGCGGCTGACGACCGCCTCAGCAGCTCGCGGGCCGAGCTCGAACGTGCGGCGGCGGGTCCGGCACGGGTCCGCCGCCGCTCCGGTGAACGCTCAGGGATAGATCTTCTTGTGTTCCCGGAGCATCGCGACGAACTTCTCGATCCGGGCCGCCCTGGTCTCGGGCTTCTTGGCGTCGTTCACGCGGTAAAGGATCGAGTAGCGGTTCCTGCTGTCGAGGGTGGCGAAGAACTCCGCGGCCACCGGGTCGGCGTCCAGGGCCGCCCGCAGGTCGTCGGGCACCGTCGCGGTCTTCTGGCCCGCGTACGCCGCCTCCCACCGGCCGTCGGCCTTCGCCGCCTCGATCTGGGCCAGGCCGGACGGGCGCATCCTCCCCGCCGCGATCAACTCCTCCGCCCGGCCGCGGTTCACCTTCGACCACTTGCTCCTGGCCGTGCGCGGCGTGAAGCGCTGCAGCCAGTGCTCGTCGTCGAACGCGGCCTTCTGCCCGTCGATCCAGCCGAGGCACAGCGCCACGTCGAGCGCCTCGGCGTAGGTGACCGACGGGATGCCGGACTCCTTCTTCGCGATCTGCAGCCAGAGCCCCGGCGACTCGTGCTCGGCCTCCAGCCATTTCTCGAACGCCTCCTGGGAGGGGAAGGCGATGATGGGCAGGCCTTGCTTCTCCGCCACGGCTTGAGCGCTCCTTGTCTCGGGGGACTCGCACCCAGCATTCTGGCCTAGAAGCGCCGGCTTTGCCCATCACGTCACGTCGTTGACGGGATGCCGGGGGCTCTGCCCCGTCAGGACCCGTACGGCCTCTTCCGCGGCGATGCGCCGCACCGTCATGACGGCCTGCTCGGAGTAGTAGGCGGCGTGCGGGGTGACGATCACGTTGGGCAGCGCGAACAACGGGTTGCTCGGGCGCCAGTCGCGCTGCTTCGCCGGTTCCTCCTCGAGGTCGTCCACGGCCGCACCGGCGATCCAGCCCTCCGTGAGCGCCTGGTGCAGCGCCGCGTCCTCCACGATCGGGCCGCGCGCGGTGTTGACGAGCAGGGCGGTGGGCTTCATCCTGCGCAGCGTCGCACGGTCGAAGAGGTGGTGGGTCTGCGGGGTGAGCGGCGCCTGCACCACGAGGTGGTCGGAGCCCTCCACGAGCTCGTCGAACGACACCGGCCGCGCCTGGCGGGAGCGGATCTCCGCCTCGTCGACGAACGGGTCGTGCGCCCACACCTCGACGCCGAACGCTCTGGCGCGTTCGGCGATCAGCTGGGCGATGGCGCCGAAGGACAGCAGCCCGAACACCCGTCCCCGCAGCCGCCAGATCGGCTGCGCCAGTGCCATTCGCCCTGCCGGGTCGCCCGGTCGTACACGCAGATCTTGCGGGCGGCCGCCAGCCAGAGCGCGACGGCGTGGTCGGCGACCTCGTCGGCGCACCACTCGTTCGGCGCGTTCGTGACCTGGATGCCTCGCCGGGTCGCGGCGTCGACGTCGACGATGTCCACGCCGGTGCCGTAGCGGGCGATCACCCGGCACCGCGTGAAACCGTCGATGGCCCTGGTGCCGACCCGCGCGTACTGGGTGAGGACGCCGTCGGCGTCCCTGCCCCTTTCGATCACCTCGTCCTCGCTCTTGCACTGGGCGGCGAGCAGCTCGAATCCGGCCCCCTCGATGATCGGGCGCTCGATGTCCACGTCGCCGAAGTCGAAGTCGGCGATCATGATCGTGCCTCTGGCGTCAGTGCGAGTCACGCGGGACTCCCTTGGTGTGGACGAGGTCCTGGTAGGCGAGCGCGAGCTCCATGCAGCCGCCGCCGTCCAGCTGCCCGACGGTGGAGCGGTAGATCTCCTGCCACGGCGTCTGATGGTCGAGCGAAGGCGGCGTGTAGGCGGCCCACCGCGCGGCGATCTCTTCGTCGGGAAGGAGCAGGTCGACGCGCGCGCCGTCCAGGTCGACCCGGATGCGGTCGCCGGTGCGCAGGATGGCGAGGTTGCCGCCGGCCGCGGCCTCGGGGTCGTCGATGCGGGCGTGGTAGTCCTCCGGCCGTCAGCAGCGACCACATGACGGCGGGCACGCCGCCGGCGCGGTAGAAGTCCTCGCCGAGGAACTCGCCGGCGGGTGCGACGTTCGCCAGCACCGGGATGTCGGCTCCGACGCGCTGCCAGTCCTGGAGGGACAGCGGCACCCCGGCATGCCGCGCGATGGCGTTGATGTGGATCGGCGCGTTCGTCGAGGCGGCGATGGCCGAGGCGACCGCGATCGCGTTCTCGAAGGCCGCCAGGGTAGGCCGACCTGCCCGATCTCCTTCATCACGAACGCTCGCATGGTGCCCCCGCATGTCCCCGAGGTGCCTAGCTCTACCCCTGTGACCTCGGCGTTTAACGCCGGCGGTCACGCCCTGTGCGCCCAGGTGGGCATGGACACGTACGCGATCGCCATCCGCCGCCGACGACCTCGACCGGGCCTTCGCTGACCTGCGCCGCGCCGCCGGCACCCGCAGGTGACCGTACGGAAGACGCCTCCTCAGCTTGGCCGGGAGGCGTCTTTCGTATCGCACCAACCAGCCCAACACCCCGGAGATCAGCCGCGAGCTGGAGCCGAGCTGGTACCGGCGCCGCGACGGCTCGATCGTCATGGTCTTCCGCGACCAGGGCGGCGGCACGTACCGCAAACTCGCCGCCGTCAGCACCGGCAACGGGGCGACCTGGTCGAACTCGGTCGAGACCAACGTCCCCGACTCCCGCACCCAGCAGAGCGCCGGCAACCTCCCGGACGGCACCGCGTACCTGGTCGGCAACCCCACCGGCACCCGCAACCGCTCCCCCCTGACCGTCCTGACCAGCAGGGACGGCATCACCTTCGGGCCCTGACCTCAGGATCGGCGGACCGACACCGTTGGTCCGGCTGATGCCCGCGGCAAGCGCCGCGCACGCAGCCGGACGGCGTGGCGGAGCTCGTCACGGCGCGATCTGTCCACCTGCCGGTGATCTCTCGCCTCGTCGGCCACAGTCCCTCAGGGCGGACTCACGAGAAGCCATCTCCGCCAGGCCCTTCTCCAGCGTCATGTCCGGTGAGTAGCCCAGCTCTCGCCTCGCGGCGGTGATGTCGTAGGAACGGTCGCGGCCGGTGAAGCTCACGAGCCAGTTCGTCAGCGGGGGCGCCGACTTGCGCCGGAGCAGGCGTGCCGTACGGTCCATGATCGCCGCCATGGGCGCCGCCATCGCCAAGGGGACGCTGCGGCTCTTGGACAGGTCCACGCCGCGGGTCGCCAGCAAGGGAGGGAGGAAGTCCCGGATGGGCATCGGCGTACCGTCCGTCACGTAGTAGACCCCACCGTGGCGGCCCCGCGTGAGGGCGAGGAGCGTGGCGCCGGCCAGGTTCTCGACGTGGACGAAGTCGACGATGTGCCTGCCGTGGTCGATCCAGGCGAACCGTCCGGCCTCGGCGACCTCGGCCATGTCGTTGATCGTCGTCATTCCGCGGCCCCAGATGAACGGCGGGCGGAGCACCACCAGCTCGGTGTTCCCGGCACGGGCTTGCAGGAGCGCGCGTTCGGTGACCAGCTTGACCCGGCTGTAGGCGACGTTCGGCCGGCCTTCCGGCATCGACTCGTCGACGACGGGACGTCGTTGACTCCCCGTGGAGACGGATGCGGCGCTGATGAGCACGAACCGACGCACACCGGCCGCGACGCTCGCGGCGTGCAGGGCGACCGTCGGCACGTGGTTGGCCTCCTCGAAGAGCGAGTCGGGGCCCCAGAACTCCATGTGCGCCGCGACGTGCACGACCGCGTGGGCCTCGCGCAGCCTGGCGACCCAGCTCGGCGCCGGTGAGCCGGCCTGGCCGAGATCGGCGAGGTCGCCGGGAACGGGCTCGGCTCCGGCCGCACGGACGCGCTGAACGCTCGGCTCCGATCGGGCGAGCGCCATGACCTCATGTCCTTCGGCGATGAGGCGATGGACGACAACGCCGCCGACGAAACCGCTGCCTCCGGTGATGAAGATCTTCATGCTTCCACTCCTCGTGGTCGATCGCGCGGATACATCGCTCCCAAATAGTTCGACGTCGATGTATTGGTGTCAATGTAACCTCTCGTACGATGGGTGCGTCAAGGAGAGGTGGGCGATGCCGCACGCGAAGAAGACCGTGACCGCCGCACAGGTCGCCGACGAGTTCAGCCGGACGGCGAAGGTTCTCGTGCGTCATTTCAACGAGCGTCTGGGCGAGCACGGAGTGTCGACGCCGAGGTCCCGCCTGGTAGTGGAGGTGGCGCGTTCGCAGCCCGTCCGGCTCACCGAACTCGCCCTCGCGGTCGGCATCGCGCAGGGCACCGCCTCCACCCTGGTCGACGCGCTCGTCCGCGACGGGCTACTCGAACGCCAGGCCAGCGCGGACGACCGCCGCTCCGTGCTCCTGCGCGTGACAGCGCAAGGAGCCGCGCTGGCGCAGGACTGGACGGCCAGTTATGAACGGGCGGCGGAAGAGCTGTTCGAGCCGCTCACCGACGAGCAGCTGTCGACCCTGGCCGACATCTTGCGAACCCTCAGCGCCGAGGAGGCGCCGTCGAGCGACTGAGCGGTCGTGCCGGACGGGGGCATCGTTCTTCCGCCGCGAGGGCCGTCCCTCCGTTGGGTCGAAGGCCGGTCAGCCCATCGAGATGAGGATCGGCGCGACGTATCGCCCGCGATCACCCGGGGGACGGCGGGCACCATGGACCATCGTCGGCAGGACCGCGGGTCCCTGGACGGGCCCGAGCTTGGCGAGCCACGAGCGCAGGCCCGGATAGGCGTCCAGCAGGTCGATCCGCACGTCGCGGTCGGCGCCGTGGGCGGCTGCCAGGATCAGCTCGCGAGCCGCTTCTTCCGAGGGTGAGACGACGGGGCCGATGACACGGTGAGGGCCGGCGTTCCAGGCCACGGCGAAGCCGCCGTCGGTGACGACCGTCCGCTCGGCCCTGGCCAGCAGCCCGGTCAGCGCCTTGCTCCGGTCGGCGCCGGTGACCTCCGCGTCCAGCTTCAGCAGCGCGGCGTGGTCCTCCGGGCTTGCCACGCGAACTCGCGGCGAGCACGCCGTCCCCTGCATCGGACCCATGGTGATCGTCAGGCTGCCGACAGGCCGGAAGCCCAGCCGCTCATAAACAGGACGCCCGAACCGGGTCGCGGTCAGCTCCACGACGCGGCCCCCGGCCACCTGCAGGGCGTGCCCCATCAGCCGCGTGCCCAGCCCCTGCCTGCCGTACCTGCCGGCGACGAGCATCATGCCGACACCGGCCAGCCGGTCACCGTAACAGGTCACCACGACACACCCCGCCAGTCCGTCACCGTCGGCCGCATCGACGGCGTGAACCTCGCCCACCTCGAACATCAGCCGCCACTTGGCCTCATCGGTGGACCACCCCCGATCGCGCTCCAGCCGCTGACACAGAGGCAGGTCTTCCGGACCGAGAAGCCGAATATCACTCACAGACGAGAACCTACTCGGTCGCCCCCTCCGCCCCAGCAGCAGATGATCCCAGTGACACCCTCCCTCTCGGTGCCCGGCCCTGACAGGCCGGGCACCGGTCGCGCACGTGACTGATGGAGCCATGGCTCGCTGAAAGGGCGGCAACCGGCGATCAGAACGTGAGTGGCTCAGGGATCCTGGCACAGCCGGTTGATTATCGATCGGAAATCACCTGAGCCCGCGGCGGCTCAGAGCGTTTGATATCCGACCGAGATCGGCCACGAGGTGCTGCTGCATTTGGCATTTGATTTGACGGAATTGGCAACCCATGGGCCGTACAGCGTGGTGTAGCCGCCGCTGCTGTTCTGGCAGAAGAGCACGACCCGCGTCTGAGTTACTCCGGTGCCGCTGCACAACGCCCATCCGGTGCCGCCGGGAGTGCCGATCTGCGCGTCAGTGCTGCAGGTCGCCGCCTGAGCGGGGGAAGCCGGTGACACGAGAGCCGTCACGGCGGCGATCCCGGCCGCCGCGGCCGCCGAAACGGCTAACTTCTTGATGTGGCCCATCAACTACCTCCTTCGGTGTCGATCATCACCGCTTGATGGTAGCCACAGCTTTGGTGGATATCCATAGAAAGTGGGATGCATCTTTCGGCGGGTGATCTTACGGACCGACCGCAAGGTATTGTTTTATAGTCCGGAACGAAAATGGTCCGTCAGTGAACTATTTTTGTGCCGTCGATCACGGCGACCGAACCGCCCGGCGAAACCGATCGCCGCGGTGGTCAGAGGAATTCGCTGCGGTAGGCCGGGGCCGGCTCTGCCGCGCGGCGGCGGCCTGCCCAGGTCGGCGGAGCGGTCGTGCAGCCGGCGCAGCGCGGCATAGGCGGTCCTCGAGCAGCGTCGGGAACGGGAACTCGGGCGCGCGGCGATACTCCACCGACAACATCGGCACGCCTGAGGCCGCCACGTAACGGGCGGCCGGGCCGCGGCGCCGATGATCTCTCACAGGGCACGACGCCCTTCGACGTCGCCCACCTCAAGTGGTGTGCCCCCGGCCATCGGGGGCAGCGCCTCGGCGATCTCGGGAGCCAGGGACAAAGGCACGATCACTCCTGCTGTACGCGAGGTCAGGCGGTGGGCGCGAGGACGACGGTCTTGCCCGGCAGCTCGCCGGCGGCGGCCTGGGCGTGGAGTGCGGGCAGATCGGCCAGCGCCAGTGGAAACGTACTGCCTTCATGCAGAACCTGCTTCTGTTAAGTGCCGCCTGGTGCTTCGAGTCCGAAGCAGACCAGCTGCTCCGCGTGACCGAAGCCGCCCGGAGGCGGCCACCGGCTCCGCGGTCGCTGGAGACGTCACTCAATCTCGCAGGATCTCGCGCGGTCAGCCTGGGCCAGATCGGCCCACCTTGATGATGGCCGGTTCCCCGTCGACGATCTCCGCCAGCCGCGCCGCATCGGCCGAGCCCGGCGCCGCGGTGAGCATCAAAGCCGCCAGATCGTCGCCCGGGATGGCGAGCAGGCTGCCCACGAGCGTGACGGAGCGGCCGTCCGGATGAACGAGCACGGCACTGCTCTCATAGGCCGCCACCGGTCGCGGCGTGCGCCACAAGGTGTCGAACAGGCGGCTTCGCGTCCGCATCTCGTCCACCAGCGCGGCGAGCGAGGCGTCCGCGGGGTAGCGCAGCAGCGCGCTCGTCAGGCGGGCGACCAGGACCGCCTGGTGATCGGTCGCGTCAGCCGCGGACTGCTTGAACCCCGTCGAACGGGGCACAGAACGTACGCCAGGCGATGTTCTGGTAACTCGACAGCCGCGGGCGCCGTGCTCTCCCGCAACCGGCGCACCGCGGCACCGAAGTCCTGACGTTCCACAGCCCCATTGTGCCCGGACGACCCGGACGACCCACATGCGCCGTCACGCCGCTCCTGCGATCAGATGTCCACACCCTCTACGACCGTGGCTACCTCGCAGTCGACCCCGAGCACCTCGGCAATGGCGAGGGCTTTTACCGCAGGCCGGCCGGCAGATCGATGTCCCACGGATCTCACCAGCCGTAGTACCAGGCGTCGGCCGGGATGATCCACCGCGTCTGGGGACTCTCCAGCCAGGCGCGGTCGACTCCTCCGTCCGTGATCCGAGCGGCCAGTCGCAAGGCGCTCACGGCATGGGCCTCCATGTCCGGGCCGTCCTCGAAGGGGATGCCGTCCATGTACTGTTCCAGGGCCCGCGGGTCGATGCCGCGCGGACGTCCAGGTGGGAACAGGACCATTGACGCGAGAATGCGGCCGTCGGCCGCGTAGGTGAGCCGCCCGCGAAGATTGACGTCCCAGCCGATGGCCAGCGCCCTGCGGCCGCCGCTCGACAGGATGGAGAGCGCCGGGTCTCGTGTGGTCTTGACGCCCACCGTCTGCAGGACCAGCGTCCAATCCCGGTACGCGCCCACGAACAGCACGCCGTCCCGATCATTCAGCTGGTCGAGGCCCTCCCAGGGGTCGTCGAGACGGCATTGCGCGGCAGAACCGGGGCTCACGCGCAGCAGTCCGGCCACCTCCCCCGGTGTTCGACCCGCACACCACACGGCGTGGAACCCGAGTTCGTCGTCGATGACGCCGTACCTCGTGAGCAGGTCATGAAGGTTTTCGTTGACAGGCATGTCCTCTCCGGTCTGGGAAAGGGCGGGGCGGCCCAGGTCTTCCTGGGCCGCCCCGCTCGCGCTACTTGACGTGAACCCACAATGCCGGTCGCCCCGCCCCACCGGCTGAACTCACAGCCCGGCTCACCCGCCTCTCCGTGCCGGTCCAGCTCATCGCGGTTGCGCGGCTGCCGAACGCCGGCAGGCCCGAGACCGGGCTGGGCGAAGGACCAGGAATGTCCTCAAGATCTTGCTGGTCTGGCCAGGTGGGTTTTCAGGACATTCCTAGCCGGTGACGCCTGACGCGGCGGTGCGAGGCCGCCGGCGTCAGTCGCAGCCGCAGCTACAGCCGTCGCAGCAGCAGCCGCCGTCCTCGCCCGAGCAGCAGGAACAGCAATCGCCGCAGTTGCTGCAGCAGTCGCAGCCGGAGCAGTCGAGGCGGCCGCAGCAGGAGCTGTCGCGCTCCTCGTCCCAGGCGGGCCGGTACAGGCCGCAGGTGCAGCAGGTGAGCGCGGCGCACGCCAGGGACAGCAGCCCGCCGGGGTCCCGCTTGGGCCGCCGTTGGTCCGGTGGTGCGCCGGGCGTGTTCGGTTCGGCGGTGGCGAAGGCTCGGGTGACGGCGTGGCCGGTCTCCCGTACCAGCAGGGCGTGGGTGAGGGCCGGGCGGGGCAGGTCGAGCGTGTGGACGGCGGCGCTCAGGTCGGCGTGCGCGGCGTCGCAGTGGCGGCGCGCCTCGTCCAGGCCGGTGCCGGTGGCGGCGAGCGGGTTGTACGCCCCGGACGCCCGGTCCTCGGCCAGGTCCTCCACCGCGTCGATCAGGTGGGCCAGCCTCCCGAACGCGCGACCGGCCGCCTCCAGGGCGTCGCGGTTGTGGGGTTTGCCGGCGAGCGTCCCGGTGTGCGCGAACGCCGCTGCCACGGCGTCCTCGGTGGGCCCCGTCAGCCCGCCTAATCCGGGGCGCCTCTGGGCGGGGATGCGTTCCAGGAGCGCCTGGCGCGCGGCCGCCTCCGTCAGCGGGGCAGGGTCGAAGGCCAGCGTCCCGGCCGTGGCCGTGCCCGCGGAGGACCAGCGGTTCGCCAGGCGGGTGGCGCCGGCGGCCAGGGGGCGGCGGGCGTACATGCCGTCGCCGTCGGCCACGTGGTCGTTCACCTTGCCGGCCGCCAGGAGCAGCGATACCGAGGCCGCCAGCCGTACCCCTTCGGACTCCACCACGTCGGCGCCTCTGAACCCGCGCAACGCGCACGGACCCGCCTTCCTGCGCGGCGTGGGCGCGGATGTCTGGGCCTCGGTCAGGACGGACACGAGCAGGCCGTCGTAGTTGGTCACCAGCCGGGACAGGTGTCCGTGCTCATCGCGGAGGGCCAAGCAGAGTCCGCACAAGTGGCCCATCCAGTCCGCGTACAGGCCCTTGCACAGGACATGCCGACACGGGCGGACAATGCCGAACATACGTCCCCTTATGGTCACAACGGAGATCCCTAACCGTAGCAGCAGCCCCTCCTCAGCTGCGGCAACGGCGTGCGATTCCACGCTGGACGAACGTCCCCGCGTGCATGCCGCTGACCGGACCCGCTGCCCATCATCTTCAACCGGCTCCGGCCTCGATGTCCCCTCGCTGATGTGAAAGGTGAACGGCAAGCCGGCCACCACCGGGAAGGTGGAGGTCTGCGCGTCGTCGCTGGGCAAGGTCGGCGAGGGCGTCTCTCCGCAGCTGGACGGATGGTTCGTCATCCACACCGAGCACTACACGGGGCACAGGTGGCGGGCCCACCGTCAACTCGCCCTCCGACCGGAGTGGCTGGACGGACGTCGTCTCCTAGCAGAACATCGAGGTCAGAGCCGCAGGACGACGTACACGCCCCCCTGCCGGATTGACGAGTGGGCGAGCGCCCACTTAAAAATGGGCACTCGCCCACTCCATTGTCGTCATGAAGGGAGAGCGTCTCCATGGAGACCTCGGACATCACGGACGTCCTCATCGTCGGCGCGGGGCCGGTGGGGCTCACGCTGGCGTGCGAGCTCGCCCGCCGCGACCTGCGCGTGCGGATCATCGATCGCGCCACCGCCCATCCGGCCGGAACGCGGGCCCGGGGCGTCCGGGCCCGCACCCAGGAGGTGTTCGAGGACATCGGCGTGCTCGGCCGCCTGGCCGGACACGCCGAACCGCCGCTCCCCACGCGCTTCTACGACGCGCAGGGGAACGTGGTGCGCGAGGTGGTCATGTACGACGCGCCTCCGGTGCCGGGTGCGCCCTATCCGGGCAGCCTCATGGTGGGTCAGCAGTTCACCGAGGCGGCCCTGCGCGAGAAGCTGGCCTCGCTCGGCACCACGGTGGAGCTCGGCGCCGGCCTGGTCGCTCTCTCCCAGGACCGCGACCAGGTCACGGCATCCGTCCGCATTGACGGGCGGCTGCAGGACATCCGCGCGCGCTACCTCGTCGGATGTGACGGCGGCGGCAGCACCGTGCGCAAGCAGGCCGGCATCGACTTCCTCGGCGAGACGTGGGAGCGGCAGCGGATGCTGTTCGGCAACCTCAGCGTCGACGGCCTGGACGCCTCGGTCTCCCATATGTGGGCGACCGGCCCCGGCGGCATGCTGACCCTGGCCCCGATGCCGAGCAGCGGAACCTGGTTCTTCACCGCCCCGCTGCCGCCGGACGACGGCCAGGGGTTTCCCCCGGTCTCGGTGGAGACGTTCAGCGACATCTTCGCCCAGCACGTCGGGCTGCCCGGGGTGCGCTTCCACGACGCGATCTACCTCTCGATCTACCAGGTCAACATCCGCATGGTCGACCGCTATCGAGCCGGCCGCGTCTTCCTGGCCGGAGACGCCGCCCACGTGCACACGCCCGCGGGCGGCCAGGGCATGAACACCGGGGTCCAGGACGCCTACAACCTCGGCTGGAAGCTCGCGCACGTCCTGCGCGGAGCGCCCGAACCGCTGCTGGACACCTATGAGGAGGAACGCCTGCCGATCGCCAGGCACGTGCTGGCCTCGACCACCGCCCGGGGCAGATACTGGGCCGGCGGCGACACCGCGCGCGTGTCGGAGCGCATCGCCGGCGCGTTCAAGGGCCAGGACCCGTTCAGCGACGTCAGCCAGCTCTCCATCACCTACCGCGGCGGCAGCCTGGCCCGCGACCTGGACGAGGCGATCGGCATCCGCGCCGGAGACCGCGCCCCGGACGCCCACTGCGTCGAACCGGAGAGCGGCGAGCAGGTCAGGCTGTTCGACCTCTTCCATGGCACGCACCTCACGCTGCTCGTCTTCGGCCCCGGCCCCGCGCCTCAGGTGCGCGGGGGTCGGCGCGCCGACGTGCACACGCATCGCATCGTTCCCCCGGGCCTGTCCTGTGGCGACGGCGCACTCATCGACGCGACGGGGCAGGCGCACGAGCTTTATGGGGTGGACGGCGACGGCCTCGTGCTCATCCGTCCCGACGGCTACGTCGCCCTCACGGGAGGCAGCTGGAACGACCGCTCCGTGGCCGGCTACCTCGACAGGCTGATCTGCGACCCGGCACACGCCCTCTGACGCGCGAGCGGCAGGCGCTGAAAGGCGGCGCGGCGGCCAGGCGGCACCGGACATCATCGGTTCACGAGAGCGGGAGCGGCCCGGCCGGGACGGCAAGCCGCACCCCGCCCTCGGGGTGTCGAGCCCTGAGAGCGGCGTGCTGTCGGTCCCGGCGTACGCCGCCGCGAGCGTGACCGAGCAGTACGCGAAGGACGGGGACCTCGACCTGGTCGGGCCGATGATCCCCGCCTTCATGCACGACCCACCGATCGGGCCTCCGCAGCCGTGGCCGAGGCCGCCGGCTTGCGCGACCTGGGGTTGCTTGCCTACGGCGCTAGCTGATCGGCTGTCTGGTGGCGGAGGCGACGAACAGCGGCAGGGCGAGGAACAGCCGGTCCTTCTCGGCGCGTCGCGCCTGTGCGCTCGTCCAGGTGTCGCACTCCTCCCGGGTGATGGCCCCGGCCGCGTGCGCGGCCTGCGCGAGGCCGGTCAGCATGGCGAGCATGGTCTCGCCGGTGAAGACCCCGACGTGCGCCTCCACCTCCACGTCGCGGAACCCGGCGTCCAGCAGCAGGGTGCGGTACGCGCGGGCGGCGCGCGGGTTCGTGGTGAGGTCGGCGCGGGCGTGCACGATCGTCCGGGTGAGGCCGGGCTGGTCGGAGTCTATGACGATGGTGTCCCAGTCCTGTCCGATGAGAACGATCCGGCCGCCGGGGGCCAGCACGCGTAGAGCCTCGGCCAGGGCCCTGGCCGGGTCGGCGAGCTCGTGGAAGACCTTGTCCGCCCGGTAACCGGCCACCTCGTGGTCACCGAGCGGCAGGTGACAGGCGTCGCCGATGCGGAAGTCGCCCTCGGGCCGGCGTTGCCGGGCCGCATCGATCATCTCTTCGCTGACGTCCACGCCGACCGCCGTGACGCTCCTGCCGGTCAGCTCGGCCACCGCCAGGCCCGCGCCGCAGCCCACGTCGACGACGGTTTCCCCGGGCTTGAGCCGGAGCAGGTCGTACGTACGGGCGCGCAACAGGGCGGCGGCCGGCATGGCGTCGGCGCGGTCGAGGAGCTTGATGAGTTCGTTGGACATGCGCCCAACCATGCGACTTAATGTCGACATGAAGTCAACCCCCGCGATGGCCATCGGCGACGCCGCAGCCAGGTTCGGGCTCGCGCCGCACGTCCTGCGCCACTGGGAGGCGGTGGGCCTGCTCTCCCCGGCCCGCGCCGAGGGTGATCGCCGCCGCTACGGCCGCGACGACCTCTACCGGATCGCGGCGATCCTGCGCGCCAGGGAGGCCGGCATCGGCCTGGAGGATCTCCGTCAGATGCTCACCGCCGCAGAACCGGCGACCCGCCGCGAGATCCTCCGCCGCAACCGCGAGGATCTGGTACGCCGCATCGCCGCGGCCCAGGCGTCGCTCGACCTCATCGACTGCGCGCTGGCCTGCGACCACGAGGACCTGGCCACCTGCCGGCACTTCCGGGCGCTGCTCGCCGAACGCGTCGAGCAGGCCGACCGGTCAGTGATGGTAGGCGTGGATCACGGCGTGCCCCTTGCCGCGTCCGATGATCCACTTGTTGATGGGCAGCGTGACGAGGAAGGCCACCAGCAGCGAGAACGCCAGCGCACCCCAGAACAGCAACGAGGCAAGACCGGCGTCCATCGCGCCCGGGATGATCACCATGACGCCGTTGTCGACGATCTCCATGACGAGGATCGACAGAGTATCGGCGGCCAGGGCGAGGCGTAGCGCCGCACGCCACTTCAAGCCCGCCCGGAACAGGCCGCGCAGGGTGAGCGCGTACCCGAAGACGAACGCCAGCACGACGGCCAGCAGGATGCTGGGCAGGTCGTGCCAGCCCAGGGCGGTGGCGATGACCATGCCGAGCACCTCACCGATGGCACAGCCGGTGAGGCAGTGCAGGGTCGCCGAGGCGGCCACCCCCCACGTCGCCTTCCGCTGCGGATGGGCGGTGGGACCGTCGCCGTGGTGCATCGATTCAGACATCAGAACCTTCTAGCTCGATCGGCCACCCGGGCAACTTATACCCCCTACCCGTATGGTGGCAAAGCCCATCCCGTCCAGCGCACCACGCGTTTCATGACGCGCCTGTCGATCTTCCGTACGCCGAACCTGGCCGCCGCCAACCTCACCCAGCTCCTGCTGGGCGGCGCGTGGATCCCGATGTGGTTCTTCCTCAACCCCTACCTGCAGCAGGGCCTCGGCTACAGCGCCTGCCCGAGCGGCGCCGCCCTGCTCCCGATGACCGTCCTCATCATGCTCGGCATGATCGCCTCGGCGCCCCGGGCCATCGGCCGCTTCCGCCCCAAGGCCACCACGGTCGCCGGTCTCGTCCTGCTCACCGCCGGTATGGCCTGGCTGTCACTGATCAGCCCGGACGGCGGCTTCGCCACCGACGTCCTGCCCGCCGGCCTCGTGGCCGCGCTCGGCATGTCGCTGGCCTTCATCCCCTCCCTCGGCACCGCCATCTCCTCCGCCCGCCCGCAGGGAGGCGGCCTGGCCTCGGACATCGTCAACACCAGCCACCAGGTGGGCTCCGCGCTCGCCCTGGCCGCCATGACCGCCGTCGCCGCCGCCAACGGCGCCGATCGGCTCGGCGACCTGCCCGCACTCACCGGCGGCTTCTCCGCCGCCTTCGCCGGAGCCGCCGCCATCGCCCTCCTGGCCGCACTGACCGCCGCCACCACCCTGCGGACCAGCGCCCCCGCGCCCTCGGAGCACGCCACCGCCTCCCGCATCTGACCCACCCGCTCGGATGCCTGGTCTCAGGCTCGTTCACACCAGCATCGAGGGGGCGTGCAGGGTGTCGACACCCGGGATAACGCGAAAATACCAACCCTGGCTTATATAAGTCCTAACTGGTACGCTTCTGGATCGTGCACGCGTTCGACGATCTCCGGCGATCCGGTGCGCCGGCGCAATCCGGAGCCGCTCGGTGAGGGCGAGCAGACCTCTGGGGCGATCACGGACGTGATGCGGGCCGAGTTCTCGCTGTCCCAGCCGGCTGTGTCCCAGCATCTTCGCGTTCCGCGTGAGAACGGGTTCGCGTCGGTCCGGGCCGAGGGGCTCGCCGAGGCAGGCGTGCTTCCCGGTCCCGAGCCGGCCAGCAGCTGATCCGCCGGTGAAAGGAACATGACATGAAGGACGTGCTGGACGAACTGGCCGCTGCGCGCCGGAGGATGGGAACAGCGACCCTGCCCGCCGGCGACGCGTACACGATGGAGTTGCGGCGTCGCTACGACGCGCCGATCGACGACGTGTGGAACGCCATCACCGACCCTGAGCGGCTGAGACGTTGGTTGAAGCCGGTCACCGGAGACCTGCGGCCCGGCGGATCGTTCGAGTTGGACGGCGGTGAGCACGGGGAGATCCTCCGGTGCGAGCCGCCGCGTCTGCTGCGGGTGTCCTGGCTCTTCGGGCCGGACGCCGACGAGTGGCCGGGCACGAGCGAGGTCGAGGTGCGTCTGTCGCCGGGCCCTGTCTCGGGCACCGAGCTCGAACTGGTCCATGCAGCGGCCGTCGGGGAGCCCATGTTCCCGACCTACGGCCCAGGCGCCGGCGGTGTGGGCTGGGACCTGCATCTCCTCACCCTGGCCCGGTTCCTGGCAGACGGTGAGGTGCTCGATCACGAGGAGTTCCGGACCTCGCGCACGGGGCGTGAGTTCGTGCGGCGCAGCGCTGCGGCTTGGGGCGAAGCTCACCTGGCCGCCGATGGCGATCCCGATCAGGTGGCGGCCGCCGTCAAGGCCACCACCGCGTTCTACGCCCCCGAAGGGAACGCTTGATGAAGTACACCACCTCGATCGAGATCGCCCTGCCGCGCGAGAAGGTGCTCCAGATGCTCGCGGACCCGGCGCACATGCCGAAGTGGCTGCGCGGCCTGGTCCTGCACGAGCCGGTGGACGGAGCGCACGGCCGGCTCGGCACCATCTCGCGAGTCGTGTTCCAGATGGGGAAGCAGAGGATGGAGGCCACCGAGACCATCACGCGCCTGGAACCTGAAGACCTGCACGCCATCCCCAGCTCTGTCGTCGTGCACTACGACCGCGAGATCACCGGCGAGGGCATGTGGCAGGCCCAGCGCGATCGGCTGATCGCGGCCGGCCCGGACACCACATTGTGGGAGAGCGAGAGCGAATTCCGGTTCGACGGATTGCTGATGCGGCTGGTGGCGCTTGTGATGCCTGGCTCTTTCCGCAAGCAATCGCAGCAGCACATGGAGGACTTCAAGGCGTTCGCCGAGCACGGGACGGACGTCCGCCAAGGGACGAACTGATTGGCCACTGAGAACGTGTCCGAGAAACCGTTCACGTTCGTGTGACGGCGTGACGGCCTGACGGCCGACACCGGGGCCGTCAGGGGGCCGAATTATCCCGCGCATGTCTGGAACCCCCGTGACTCGTGTCACCGGCTTGGCATGACATGTTATAGCGCAACGAAGATCTGAATTTTGTCTCCGCATTGAGATCGACGGCGCACTGCCCTCAGAACTTCATGACATATGCCGTTATGTCTCAATCGATGCGGTGCAAGCCCCGCCTTTTACTACTTTCGAGCTCGTCCTTTCCTCCATAAGCTTCGAGTCAGATGGATCCGACCTCGTGGCAGGAGCTGGGCACCTTGAACCGTCTCAGAAGACTCGTCTCCGTTCCCGCCGTCGCCCTGCTCGCCACCTCAGCGTTCTGGGTGTCACCGCTGCAAGCACACGCCGACAGCGCCCACGGGTGCCCCCATCCGTACGTCTGCATCTATCGAGACCCTGGTCTGCGCGGCGGAATCGTCGCCCGTTACCAAGCGATCACGAGCGAATCGCAATCGGTCACCGTACGCGGCTTCAGCGCTTACAACACCAGAAACGGCGACGTCGCCCACATCGCCGCCCGCCAATATGACCCCAACGGCGTGAGTTTCTGGGTCCACCGGTGCATCGGCCCCAACTCATGGGGAGAGATCGGCCCGACACCGATCCAAACCGTTCGGATCGACTCACGAAGCTCCTGCTGACCCGGGCAATCGGTGCACGTCGCTCCCCTGCTTGGCAGGTCTTCCGGTAGAACAGTTCAGGGACGTACATGGCCCCGCTCGCCGCGGCGACCTGCGGTCGCGTCACGGACGTACCGTAATTGCGTGGCCTCTTGACGGGTAGCTTTGTGCCACGCGAGCCGCGTCTTCCCCCACCCAGCCGAGCAGAGCAGAGCCGCGGCTGCTCTGGAAGGGCAGGCCGACGTAGGTGAGGCCGGGCACCGGGCTGATTCCGCCGATGTGCAGCGGCACGTCGCCGTCCAGAGCTCCGGGGATACGCATCCAGCGGTAGTCAGGCCGGTATCCGGTCGCCCAGATCACGGCGGATGGCGTCACCGTCTCGCCTTCAGCCGTTCTGAACCGGTTTCCCTCCACGGAGACGATGCGATCGACGACTCGCACTCCCGAACGGCGCAGTTGCTCGGGCCCGGCGCCGATCAGCGGGTCGCGCCTGCGTACGAGGCGGCCCAGACGGCTGGTGACCGGGGCTCGTACGACCCCGGCCACCTGCAGCCACGCGAAGAGGTCGCGGCCGAGAACGCGCTGGGGCAGCACCGGTTTACGCGTGCCGAGCGCGACAGTGACCTGCCGGTCCGCACACAGTTCTGCTGCGATCTGCATGCCCGAGTTGCCGCCGCCTGCCACGAGCACGGGTCCGTCGGGCAGTTGGCCGGGGTTGCGGTAATGGGCACTGTGCACAGCGACGATGTCCGGCGCGAGCGGCAGAGCGGGAATGTGCGGACGCTGGAAAGGGCCGGTCGCGACGACCACGCCCTCGGCGGTGAAGGTGCGGTGATCCGTGACCACCTCGAAGGTTCCGTCTTCCGCCCGGCGCAACTGCCGTACGGAGGTGCCCAGACGGATGGGGAGGTCGAAGTGTGTCGCATACGTCTCGAGGTAGGCGGCCACCTCGTCCTTATGGGGGTAACGGCCGCCGTCGCCGGGCAGCGGCAGGCCAGGCAGAGAGCTCAGCCGGGCGGAGGTGAACAGGTGCAGCGAGTCCCAGCGGCGCCGCCAGGTCTCCCCCACGCGCGAGTGCGCTTCCAGGACGAGCACGTCGTGCCCGGCCAGGCGTAGCTCCCGGCCCACGGCAAGCCCTGCCTGGCCGGCGCCGATCACGATTATCATGCGATCAGCCTGGCCCGCCGCCCGCCGGCCTGGCTTGAACGAACCTGCTATCCCCGCAGCCAGCGCACCCCGGCTGACAGGACCGATGGTGCGTCGCCCATCATGCGGCGGATCGTCCGGCTCAGGTGCGCGGCGTCGGAGAAGCCGGCAGCGTGCGCGGCGTCGGTCAGGGTGGCACCGTCCGCCAGCGCGTACAGCGCGAGCCGGAGCCGCATCCACAGCACGTACGGCCGGAACGGCAGTCCGGCTTCTTGCCGGAACAGGTGGGCCAGCCGGCTCTCCGACAGATGGACGGCGTCGGCCAGCACGGCGAGCCTTACCTGTCCTGGCAGGTACCCTTCGACGAGCCGCATCGCCTGCGCCAGCGCGGGGTGCCGGTGCCGTGCCGGCACCGTACCGGTGGTCGTGTCGGCCAGGGCGACCAGGCTGGGCAGATCGAGGTGCGGTGGCGGGGGGACGTCGATGGCCCATGCGGCGGCCGAGCCGAGGGGCCGATGAGTCAGCCGGCCGGCCTGGGCCGGGTCGATCAGGGCGAGCAGGCCGGCGCCGGTGCCGCGAACGATCGCGTGCGGGGCGTTGGCCGGGATCAGCGCGGCCGTCATCTCGTACGCCGATCCGTCGCTGCCACACAGGATCAGGCCGTCACCGACGAGGAGTTGCACGGCGTAGTGGGCGTGCATGCCGGCGACGCCGATCTCTCCGCCGTAGTAGAAGCGGCCGGGCGTGATCGCCGCCCATCCCCGCCATCCGGCCGCTGATCGGCTCACCGGCCGACGTCGGTGGAGCCGCAGCACCCGCCGGAAGTGCTGGGGACCGTGGCCGGGGCGAAGAGGCTGATGGCGATCACGCGCGATGCGACCCGCCGGAACGGTGCGGAACAGATGCCGGACACGTGCAGCGCGCTCATGCGACCGGCTCACCTCGGCCACCCATAGTCCGGCCACCGTCATCATTCATCGCCATATAACGATTATATTCTGGCTATGGGAAGCTGCCGGGCTTCACAGGAACAGGAAGCCGATCGCCGCCGCGGCGATGAGCGGGCCCGGCGATGTCGAGAGCGGACGCCCGCTGTTCACGTGTTCCTCCTGGCAGGCCACTGCGGCCGGGACCGTACTGGTGGTGACGGCGTGGAGCGCTGACCGAGATGCGGCGCCTGCTGTCGATCCTGCGCGTTGAGCCCCGCGAGGACGACGAGGGCGGCCCTCCGCCGATGCCGGGGCTGGGCCAACTGGACGTCCTGAGGGTACAAGGAGATCACTTCCTCGAAACGGAGATCGTGTTCCCTTGCCGAGCCCGTCGTGCTGTGATCACCGAGAATGCCGCCGGCGTCGAAGGAGGGGTGATGCGTCGACCATACGTGGCGGTCACGGCAGTGCTCTGATCACAGGGGACGACGCCGACGCCAGTGAGCATGGGACGACACCTACCGCTGGCCGTTGAGGAGGCTCGGCTGACAGTGACCGGGACAATTCATCCAAACCCGGTCGAGGTCCGGACCCGACGGCTGAGAAATGCCCCGGTGAAGCAGGAAGCGGAAGTATTCGCCGACCCCTGACGAGGGGGAACAGGCGGTGAACCGGTCCCTCGCCCACGCAAGCCTGGGAGCTGTCGGACCGCCATACGCGGACGGACAGCGAGATCCGAACGGAACCCTGCGCTCCCGATTGAAGATCACTTCTTCGATCCGGAGGCAGAGCCATCAGCAGATCCGCCCAGAACCAGGGCTTCACATGCGAATACTGCGGCGCGAGCGTCGCACCGCTGAGCAACGGGAGCTACCGCAACCACTGTCCGACATGCCTGCGCTCCAAGCACGTCGATGTCATCCCCGGCGACCGGGTCTCGGCCTGCCGTGGAATGATGCGTCCCCGACGTGTCGAGCACCGCGGCGGCAAGGGCCTCCTGCTGGTCCACGAGTGCGTCGAGTGCGGCTTCATCCGATGCAACCGGGTCGCCGAGGATCCCGTCCAGGGTGACGACATCGACGCGATCATCACGCTGATGTCCGAAATCAGGTAGCCGGCTGCACCGGCGGTGGATCACGCACCGATGCTCCGCCGTAGCTTGCCGTTATTACGCCGGCGTGGTAGTGGGCGGCGGCCCCCCCCCCCTAAAGGCAGCCCCGTTGGGGCCGGGAGGCGGGGGGGGGGGCGGCGGGCGGGGGGCCCCCCCCCCCGCGGGCG
>NZ_JBEXLH010000025.1:0-117057 GCF_040609855.1 Nonomuraea sp. NPDC004580
AGCAACCCGAGGGAAGGCCCAACCCCCGGCCCCTTAAGCCCCGCACCTTCAACCCCCGCTCCATCACACCAGCAACATCTTCAGAAGGCTCCTAGGGCTCGTCGGTGAACTTCACCGTGACCTTCGTGAAGCCCAGCGACCTGAGCATGCCGGACAGCATCGCCTTGGTGTTGGCGTCGGCCCTGGCCCGCAGGTCGCTCGCCACGGCCGCCTCGGTGATCTTCTTCTCCGCCAGGAGATAGAGCTCGCGCTGGTCGGCGGGGGAGCCGGACAGGAAGTCGCTCACCCGGTCGAACAGGCCGCGCTGGTGGGCGAAGACGTAGGAGCGGTTGTTGTCCAGGTTCGGCTTCTCGAGCTGGGCGCGCGGCACGCGTACGGTGGCCTCGGTGCGGTCCTGCGACACCGTCACGCCGTTCGTGGCGAGCGTCGAGAAGTCCACGTACGCGTCCACGCCGCCCGCGCCGACGAACAACGTGCGCGTGCCCTTGATGGCGTCCGGCAGGAAGGCGGCGTCCTTCTCCAGGTCGACGACCACCTGGAAGTTCCCCGTCGCGGCCTCGAACCTGCTCAGGTCCTTGATGGACTGCAGCAGCACCGGCTGGCTGCGGTCGATGGTCCGCTCGCCCAGCGGGTCGAGCCACGACCAGGCCAGCCGCCCGGCCACCACCAGTAGCACCGCCACGACCAGCAGGACGGCCGCGAGCCGCCACCACCGGCGCCGCCCCGAGGCCACCGCGGGCGGCGTCGTCTGGGAAGTCGTCATGCGAGCATGACTACCCGCTGGGCGATCATCAGTGCCCGCCCTATGGTGACAACTTGGCTCCTTTTAGGAGACGTCCCCGGTGTTCGCCACCGCGCTCACCCCACCCGCGCCGGGCGTCTGCGGCGCCGACCTGGCGGAACCGCCGGGCGTCGGGTAGACGGGGTAGACGTGGCTCGACTCCGGGGTCGGGCGCACCGACGGGGCCATGCCCGCGTGCGCGGGGCCGCCGCCGAAGTGCGTGCTCGACAGCCGGCAGCCCTGGAAGTCGGTGTAGAACATGCGCAGCCACTCGCGGCGCTGCGGCTCGCTCAGCGAGGAGAACCACTGGGTCGCGTACTGGTGCTCGGGCAGCGGGGTCCCCGGCAGCGGCTCGCCGCGCAGCCAGGCCGTGACGATCTGGCGGTAGCCCTCGGCGACCGTGGTGGGGCAGCGGGGCGCGAGCGACTCGACGTACTCGTACGCCGCCTCCTCGGCGAACCCCGCCGACAGGTCGGGCACGTGCACGGGGGCCAGCCCGTTGGCCGGCTTGAGCGCGTCGTCCAGCGGGCGCTGCTCCACCCGCGTGAACGCGGCGGGCGTGCCCGCGAGCCGCGAGGCGATCTGCGTGAACGCCGCCCCAAGCTCGGTCAGCCCCGCCCGCATGCCGGGATGCACGCACACGGTGATCGGCCACTCCTGGCAGCTGTAGGCGATGTCCACCGCCGCGGCCGGCTTCGCCTGGGTCAGCACCCGTGAGACGCCCATGCCGGCCGCGAGCACCGCGAGCAGCGCGCACGCCAGCACCATCGCCTGCCTGGTGACCAGCGCCGCCCAGCCGAGCAGCAGCGCGGCGGTGAGGCCGAGCAGCCAGATCGTCTGGTCGAAGAACGGCGCCCCGCTGAGCCCCTGGAACAGGTCGTAGGGCTCGCCGGTGCCCGGCGCGAGCTTGTCGGCCCACCCGCGGTCGTCGGCCAGCCACGAGAACACCCCGTAGCAGGCCAGCCCCGCGATCGGCGGCGTGTACGGCTTCGGCACCACCCATCCGGCCACCCACCCGATCACCGAGTAGAGCGCCAGCCCCGCCATGCCCATGCCGAGCCCCGACAGGCTGAGCCGGCCGGCCTGGTCGGTGAGCACCGTCTTGACGGCGAGCACCAGCACCGTGGCGCCGAACGAGCCCAGCACCACCACCACGATCGCCAGCGGCGCCTTGAGCGCCCGCCACGTCGTGAGCGAGCGCCCGCGCAGCGCGCGGCGCTTGCGCAGCGCCACCCAGGCGGCGAAGGCCGCGGCGACGGGCCCGGTCAGCCGGAGCGAGCCGATGACCGCGGCCACGATGTTCTCCCACGCGTCCACACCCGGGATCAGGACGTTCCACGCCGCGATCAGGCCGACAGCAAGCAGGACGGCAACCGTGACGGCCGCGCTGTGCTTCAGCTCCTCCCGTGAAACGCCCGCGTGCTCACGCACCCTTATTCCCGTTGACGTTCATCAAGCACCCCCCGTGCCCCTAGGCGATGCGGCCGCCGCGCGGTCCTGGCCCGTCCCCACAGGCCGTGAACTTGGCGTCCGCGTCACCATACGTACGAGAACCATAACTGAGCGTGATGATTGACGTCCGGATTCTTGGTCAAGCAAAGGGAGCTGTCGCGGAGAGTAATCAGACGAACCGGGATGACCGGCGCGCTACCGTATCGCTGTGTCGCAGCCGAAGCCGCTCAACCTGCCGTTCGACCCCATCGACCGCGCCGCGGAGAGCTGGCGCGCTCACTTCGGACCTTCCTCCGCCATGGCCGCCGTTACCTCGATCATGAGAGCGCATCAGATCCTGCTGTCGCAACTTGACTCGCTCCTGAAGCCATACGACTTGACCTTCGCCAGATACGAGGCGCTGGTGCTGTTGACCTTCAGCAGAACGGGCGCGCTCCCGCTGTCCAGGATCGGCGAACGTCTCATGGTTCATCCCACGAGCGTGACGAACACGGTGGACAGGCTGGAGAAGTCCGGGTTCGTGGCGCGCCGCCCCAATCCCCGCGACGGGCGCGGCGTGCTCGCCGAGATCACCGAGGCCGGCCGCGACGTCGTGCGCCGCGCCACCGCCGACCTCATGGCCGCCGAGTTCGGCCTGTCGATGTACGCCGAGGACGAACTCCACCGGATGTTCGACCAGTTGCGCACGCTACGGGTGGCGGCGGGTGACTTCCCGGCTTCGTCCATGCGGCAAGATGAAGGGCATGGCGGACTTCTCTAAGCCCGGGTCACTCTACGGAGCGATAGACCTGGGCGCGCGCAAGCAGGCTCTTGAGGCGCAGGCCCGGCGGGAGGCGGCAGGTCCCCAGGCGGCGTCGGCCTCAGTCGTCGACGTGACCGAGGAGACGTTCACGGCCGATGTCATCGAGCGCTCGATGACCGTGCCGGTCGTCCTCGACCTCTGGTCGCCGCGGGCTCCTGGCAGTGCCCAGCTCAGCCCGGTGCTGGAGAAGGTCGTCGGCGACCTGGGCGGCAAGGCCGTCCTGGCGAAGGTCAACGTCGATGCCAGCCCGCAGATCGCCCAGGCGCTGCGCGTGCAGGCCGTGCCGACCGTGCTGGCGATCTTCCAGGGCCAGGCCGTGACCGGCTTCCAGCAGGTGCTGCCCGAGCAGGAGGTGCGGCGCTGGCTCGACGAGCTGATGGGCGCGGTCGAGCAGTTCTACCAGGCCAACCCCGGCGCCAGGCCGCCGGCGGCCGAGGGCGGCGAGCCCGAGGCGCAGGCCGGCCCGCCCGCCGACCCCGATCTGGTGGCGGCGGAGCAGGCCATCGACGCGGCCGACTACGACGCGGCGATCGCGGCCTACGAGCGGCTGCTGGCCCGCGCGCCCGGCAACGAGGACGCGAAGATGGGGCTGGCGGGGGTCAGCCTGATCAAGCGCACCGCCGAGGCCGACCCCGCCGACGTCCAGCGCCGCCTGCAGGACCCTGACGACCTCGACGCCCAGCTCATGGCCGCCGACCTCGAGATGCTGTCCGGCTCGGTCGATGAGGCGTTCAACCGCGTCATCGCGGTGGTCAAGCGCACCTCGGGTGACGACCGCGACCGGGCGAGAAAGCATTTGCTGGGGCTTTTCGACGCCTTGCCGGCCGAAGACCCATCTTTGGCGAAGGCGCGCAGGGCGTTGGCGAGCGCCCTGTTCTAACCTGGGGATATGCGGGTCGTCACCATATCGGCGACATACGGCACGGCCGGCAACCAGATCGGCCCGGCCGTGGCCGAGCGGCTCGGCGTGCCCTTCGTCGACCGGGCCATCCCCAGCGTGGTGGCCCAGCAGCTGGGCTGCACGCTGGAGGAGGCGCTGGCCCACGACGACCGCGCCGAACACGGCCTCGGCCGGCTTTTCTCCGGGGCCATGCGGCTGCCCACGGTGACGTTCGGCGGCGTCGACATGTACGTCCCGGGCGCGATGCCGCTCGCGCCCGAGGAGTTCGTCCGCCACACCGAGCGGCTGCTCAAGGAGATGGCCGGCGACCAGGGCGGCGTGTTCCTCGGCCGGGCGGGCGCGGTGGTGCTGGCCGACCATCCCGGCGCCCTCCACGTGCGGCTCGACGCGCCGCTCAAGCGGCGCGTCAGGCAGACGGCCACGCTCGCCGAGCTGAGCGAGCGCGAGGCGCGGCGCGTCATCGAGGACAACGACCGGGCGAGGACCGCGTACGTACGCCACTTCTACCGCGTCGACCCGGCCGATCCGTGCCAATATCACCTGGTTCTCGACAGCACCACCATTCCCGTGACGGCGTGCGTCGAGCTGATCGTCCTGGCCGCCGAGGCACTGGGTTGACCGAAAGCCCTCTAACATGGGAGGCATTCTTGGTCAGTCCCGAAGGAGCGATTGACGTGGCGACCGTCCCGAGTGTGTCGTACTCCATCACCGTGCGGCTCGAGGTGCCCGCAGGCGGCAAGGCCGTCAGCCTGCTCACCCACGCCGTAGAGTCGGCGGGGGGCGTCGTCACCGCCCTCGACGTCACCAACGCGGGGCACGAGAAGCTCCGCATCGACGTGACCTGCGCGGCCAGGGACACCGACCACGCCCAGGCCATCGTCGACCAGCTCGAGGCCGTCGAGGGCGTCGTCATCCACAAGGTGTCCGACCGCACGTTCCTCATGCATCTCGGCGGCAAGATCGAGATGAAGTCGAAGGTGCCGCTGCGCAACCGCGACGAGCTGTCCATGGCGTACACGCCGGGGGTGGCGCGCGTGTCCATGGCGATCGCGCGCAACAAGGAGGACGCGCGGCGCCTGACCATCAAGCGCAACACCGTGGCCGTCGTCACCGACGGCTCGGCCGTGCTGGGTCTCGGCAACATCGGGCCCGAGGCGGCGCTGCCGGTCATGGAGGGCAAGGCGGCGCTGTTCAAACGCTTCGCCGGCATCGACGCCTGGCCGATCTGCCTCGACACCCAAGACGTCGACGAGATCGTCCGCACCGTGCAGGTCATCGCGCCCGGGTTCGGCGGCATCAACCTCGAGGACATCGGGGCGCCGCGCTGCTTCGAGGTCGAGCGGCGGCTGCGCGAGCTGCTCGACATCCCGGTCTTCCACGACGACCAGCACGGCACCGCCATCTGCGTGCTCGCGGCGCTCACCAACGCGCTGCGGGTGGTCGACAAGAGCATCGAAACCGTCAAGATCACCATGGCGGGCGCGGGCGCGGCGGGCAACGCCGTGCTGCGGCTGCTGCTGGCGGCCGGCGCCCGCAACGTCGTCGTCTGCGACTACCTCGGCGCCGTCCACAAGGGGCGCGACGACCTCGACGAGTCGCTGCGCTGGATCGCCGACCACACCAACGCCGAGGGCTACGCCGGTGACCTGCGCGGCGCGGTCAAGGGCGCCGACGTGTTCGTGGGCGTGTCCGCGCCCGGCATCCTCACCGGCGACGACATCGCCACGATGGCCGACGACCCGGTCGTGTTCGCGCTGGCCAACCCCGAGCCCGAGGTCTCACCCGACGAGGCCCGCGAACACGCCGCCGTGGTCGCCACCGGGCGCTCCGACTACCCCAACCAGATCAACAACGTGCTGGCCTTCCCGGGGGTGTTCCGCGGGCTGCTCGACGCGCAGGCCACCGAGGTGACGCAGGAGATGCTGCTGGCCGCCGCCGGAGCGCTCGCCGCCGTCGTCACCCCCGAGGAGCTGGGGCCCAACTACATCATCCCCAGCGTCTTCCACCCCGACGTCGCCACCGCGGTGGCCGCCGCCGTCCGCGAGTCGGCCGGCGGCCGCGCCCGCGGCTTCACCGAGGCCTGACCTCCCGGCTGATCTCCCGGGCCGGGGCGCTCATGTGACCCCGCGGCCCCGCCTCGCGAGCGTTTCTCTCATCCAGCCCGACCCGCCCACCGCACCTGGGCCGGTCGGGCTGCGTGCTTGCCCAACAGTCGTGGCCGGGCTGGAGCGACGCCGAGCCTGCCCTTCCCGGCTGGGGCCGCCCCGTGGCGGTCAGGAGGTGGGGATGGCGGT
This sequence comes from Nonomuraea sp. NPDC004580, assembly GCF_040609855.1. Classification (NCBI taxonomy): domain Bacteria; kingdom Bacillati; phylum Actinomycetota; class Actinomycetes; order Streptosporangiales; family Streptosporangiaceae; genus Nonomuraea; species Nonomuraea sp. NPDC004580. The sequence continues at coordinate 6,231 of NZ_JBEXLH010000025.1, forward strand.
GGTCAGGGCGGGCATCAGGCGGTAGCTCTCCTGGAAGACCAGGTTGTGGGCGTCGGCGGCCGCGATCGCGCGGAGCAGGTCGAGCTGCCCCGCCGCGTCGGACTCGTCGAAGACGTTCAGCGGCCAGTCGCCGACCGTGTTGCCGCGCAGGTGCGGGTGGTGGAAGTCGCAGCCGAAGTGGGCGACGACCGCGATCGGCTGCTCGCCCGTGGCGCGCTGTTCCGGCCAGGTGAGCGACCACATCGCGTTCAGCCCGCCCTCCCTCGACCGGGTGACGCCGCTCGCGACCACCTCCCCGGTGCCGAGCAGCAGGTCGGCGTTCGCCTCGTCGAGCGCCCTGCGCGCCACCGGGTCGAGCAACTCGACGGCTCGGGCGAAGAGGCGTTCTTTGTCGTCCCGCGTGACGGCCTGGCCGTGCACGCCGTCGCGCAGGTCCGTGAAGTGCCTGATCAGGGCTTCGTTCATCGGTGTACGCATGCCCACCCCCTGCCCTGGCCGAGCCCCGCGCCACCTCTGTCCGGGTGCAACTCCCTCTGTAGGGAATCTCTATGCGAAAGTTGCGAAAAGCTGCTCGTGGAGTTATAAGTTTTGCTGATCCGGGGGAAGTGCGACACCGCCCCGACCGCTGTTCCTCTGTCAGCCGTGGGGCCAGGAGTCCTTGTGGGGGGACATGTCTGTGCTGGATTTCCTCGGCCGTGACATGGCAGTCGACCTTGGCACGGCCAACACGCTCGTCTACGTCCGCAACAGGGGCATCGTCCTCGACGAGCCCTCGGTCGTGGCGCTGAACACCAGGACCGAGAAGATCGTCGCGGTCGGCGCCGAGGCCAAACAGATGATCGGCCGCACGCCGGGTCACATCGTGGCCATCCGCCCGCTCGCCGACGGCGTCATCACCGATCTGGAGGTGGCGGAGCGCATGTTGCGGTACTTCATCCAAAAGGTGCACCGCCGCCGTCTCTTCACCCAGCCGCGCCTGGTCGTGGCTATCCCGAGCGGCACCACCGGGGTGGAGCAGCGGGCGGTCAAGGAGGCGGGCTACCAGGCGGGCGCCCGCAAGGTGTACGTCATCGAGGAGCCCATGGCGGCCGCCATCGGAGCCGGGCTGCCGGTGCACGAGGCGGTCGGCAGCATGGTCGTCGACATCGGCGGCGGCACCACCGAGGTGGCGGTGATCTCGCTGGGCGGCATCGTGACCGCCCGGTCGCTGCGGGTCGGCGGTGACGAGCTGGACGAGGCGATCATCGCGTACGTCAAGAAGGAGCACTCGCTGCTGCTGGGCGAGCGCACGGCCGAGCAGATCAAGATCGAGCTGGGCTTCGCCTGGCCGCAGGAGGAGGAGCCGAAGGCCGAGATCAGAGGCCGTGACCTGGTCAGCGGGCTGCCGAGGACGGTCACCATCTCGGCGGGCGAGGTCCGCGAGGCGATCGAGGAGCCGGTGCACGCGATCATCGACGCCGTGCAGACGGCGCTCGACCAGTGCCCGCCCGAGCTGGCCGGCGACCTGGTCAGGACCGGCATCACGCTGACCGGCGGCGGCGCGCTGCTGCGCGGCCTCGACCGGCGGCTGAGCCAGGCGACCGGCATGCCGATCAACACCGTGGACAACCCGCTGCACTCGGTGGCGCTGGGCTCAGGACGCTGTGTGGAGGAGTTCGACCGCCTGCACGGCGTCCTGATCCCAGAACCGAGGCGGTGACCCCGATGCGGCGTCATCGCTTGCTGGTGGTGTTGCTGGTCGCCGGCGCGGTGCTGGTCACGATCGACGTGCGGGGACACGCGTCGGTGGTGCGGGCCGCGTCCGCCGCCGTGCTGGGGCCGGCCGAGCGGGTGATCGGGGCGGCCACGAGGCCGTTCGAGACGATCGCGGGGGCTGGGGATGCTCAGCGGCGTGCCGAGCAGGCCGAGCGGCGGGCCGCCCGGCTGGCGGCCGAGCTGTGGGCCGAGCGGGCCGCGCGTGCCCGTGAGGCCCAGCGTCACCGGGTCGAGGCCGCGCATCCGCGCCTGTCGCTCGTGCCCGCCCGGGTGGTCGCGGTACGCGGCGGCAGCGTCACCATCGACGCGGGCACCAGGGCGGGCATCGGCGCGGACATGGCCGTCGTCACCGCCGACGGTCTGGCGGGCCGGGTCGTCGAGGCCGGGCCCGACGTCGCCACCGTGCTCGCGGCCACCGCCCCCTCGGCCGCCGCCGGGGTCAGGGTGGCAGGGACGGGCGCGATCGGGACGGTCGAGGGCCGCCGCGACGGGCTGCTCACGTTGCGGCTGCTCGACCCCGACACCGACCTGCGGCCCGGTCAGCGGGTGGAGACGCTGGGATCGAGCGGGAGCAAGCCATACCCGCCCGGCGTGCCCGTGGGCACCGTCGAACGCGTGAATCCCGCCCATGACCAGCTCACCCGCACCGCCCTGGTACGCCCCGCCGTCACCTTCGGCACTCTCGACGTGGTGGGCGTGGTCAGGGATGCGGATTAGGCTCGCGGCGGCGGTGGCGCTGGCCCCGCTGCTCCAGGTGATGCTGCTGGGGCGGCTGTCGTTCCCAGTGCCCGACCTGCCGCTGCTCGTCGCGGTGGCGGCGGGTGCGGCGGCGGGGCCGTCCGGGGGAGCGGCAGCCGGGTTCGCGGCGGGGCTGGCGGCCGACCTGGTGCCGCCCGCCTTGCCGCCCGCCGGGCGTACCGCGCTGCTGCTCTGCCTGGCCGGGCACGTCGCCGGGCTGCTCGCGCGGCGGCTGCCGGGCACCACGGGGGTGCTCGCCGCGAGCGCGGCGGGTGGCTTGGTGCCGGTGCTCGCCGCGCTGGTCCTGCAGGTCTGGCCGGGCATGCCCGACGCTACGGCCGTGCCATCGCCGGACGCCACGGCGGTCGCGCCGCCGCCTGACGTGGAGGCGGCGCTCGCCGCGTTCCCGTGCAACCTGATCGCCGGCCCGCTGATGTGGCGCCTGCTGACCGGGCGCCGCAGGGCCTCACGGAGACTTCCCGATGCGACAATCACGCTCCCGGCTGCCGCTGGTGCACCTGCTGGTGGCCGCGCTCTTCCTCACCCTGCTCGGACGCCTGTGGCAGGTGCAGATCCTGGACGGCGAGCGCTACACCAGGGCCGCCGTCGCCGACCACGTACGCCACATCACCGTCCCGCCCGTGCGCGGGCGCATCCTCGATGACCGGGGCCGCCCGCTGGCCCGCAACCGCGCCGAGCTGACCGTCTCTGTCGACCGGGTGGCGCTGCGCCGGCAGCCCGACGGTGGCCGCGCCACGCTGCGCGCGCTGGCCGAACTGCTCGACCGGCCCTACAAGGAGCTGGCCCGCCGGCTGCGGCTGTGCGGGCCGCGGACGGGCAAGCCGTGCTGGGCGGGCTCGCCGTACCAGCCGATCCCGGTGGCGGAGGGGGTGCGGGAGCGTACGGCGACGCAGATCCTCGAGCGGCCCGAGGACTTCCCCGGCGTGAGCGCGGCGCCCGCCCCCGTACGCGACCACCCGCGCGGCGACCTGGCCGCGCACGTGCTCGGCTACCTGTCGACCGGCGAGGGGAAGGGCGCTGACGGGCTGGAGGCCGCGTACGAGGCCGACCTGCGAGGCCGCCCCGGCAGCAGGGAGGTGGTGGTGGACAGCGCGGGCCAGGTCCTGCGCACGGTGCGCGAGCAGCCGCCGGTGCCCGGCTCGACGCTCGTCACCAGCATCGACGCCGACGTGCAGCGGGTCGTGGAACGGGCGCTCGAGAAGGCGGTACGCGGGGCGCGCGGCGCCGACTCGGGGGCGGCCGTGGTGCTGGAGGCGCGTACCGGGAGGGTCGTGGCCATGGCCTCCGTCCCCGGCTACGACCCCCGGGTATGGACGGGCGGCATCGGCGCGGCCGGCTACCGGCGGCTGACCAGCGACGACCGGCTGCTGTCGCGGGCCGTGCAGGGCCAGTGGCCGCCCGCGTCCACCTGGAAGATCGTCTCCACGGTCGCCGCCGCTGCCTCCGGATCCGCCCTGGACGGCCGCTACGACTGCCCCGGCTCGTACCGGGTGGGCGACCGCGCGTTCCGCAACGCGGGCGGCGCCGACCTCGGCACCATGGACCTGCACCGCGCGCTCGTCGTCTCCTGCGACACGATCTTCTACCGGTTCGCCGCGCAGCTGTGGGGCAAGGGCGGCGACGAGGTGATGCAGCGCATGGCGCGGGCATTCGGGTTCGGCGCGAAGACCGGCGTGGACCTGCCGGGGGAGGCCGCCGGCCGGGTGCCCGATCGGGCGTGGAAGAAGGCGTACTGGGCGGCTACCAGGGACGAGACGTGCGAGCGGGCCCGGAAGGGGTATCCGGAGACCGCGAGGAAGGACCCGCGCAGGGCCGCCTACCTCAAGGCGGTGGCCGCCGAGCACTGCGCGGGCGGGCACGCGTGGAGTGCGGGTGACGCCGCGAACGTCTCGATCGGGCAGGGGGACGTGCTGGTCACGCCGCTGCAGCTGGCCCGCGCGTACGCGGCGCTGGCCAACGGCGGCACGCTGTTCAGCCCGCGCGTCGGCAAGGAGGTGCGCGGGCCTGACGGCACGCTGGTCCGCGAGATCACCCCGCCCGTCGCGGGACGGCTGCCGGTGCCCGCGACGACCCTGCGGTACCTGCGGGACGCCCTCGCCGAGGTGCCGAGGTCGGGCACGGCGGCGCAGGCGTTCGCCGGTTTCCCGTTCGGCAAGCTCGCGGTGGCCGGGAAGACCGGCACGGCGGAGGCGTACGGGGCCACCGACACGTCCTGGTTCGCCTCCTTCGCCCCCGCCGGCAAGCCTCAGTACGTGGTGGTGGCCGTCGTCTCCAAGGGCGGCGCCGGCGGCGAGGCCGCCGCACCCGCCGTCCGCGAGATCTGGTCCGGCATGTACGGCCTGGAAGGCGAGAGGCCCGCCCTCCCCGAAAAGCCCGCCCTCCCCGAACGGACCCGCCGATGACCGCGACGCAGGACCCCCAGGTCATCAGGCGCCTGCGGGCCGACGGGGCGCTGCCGGCCGGGCGGACGCGGCGGCTCGCCCGGGCCGTGGACTGGGCGTCGGTCGTGCCCGCGCTCGTGCTCTCGCTGGCGGGCGTGCTGCTGGTCTGGTCGGCGACCCGGCCGAGGATGGCGGCGGCCGGGGAGGACCCGCAGACGTACCTGGTGAAGCAGGCCGCGAACGTGCTGGTCGGCCTGGCCGTCATGGCCGCCGTCGCGGCGCTCCCCGGAGCGCTGCGCGCCTGGACGCTGCCCGCCTACCTGGCGGGCGTGCTGGGCCTGGCCGCCGTGCTGACCCCGCTCGGCAGGACCGCCAACGGCGCCCAGTCGTGGCTGAGCGCCGGCGGCCTTGAGGTGCAGCCGTCGGAGCCGGCCAAGGTCACGCTGGTGCTCATGCTGGCCGCGCTGCTCGCCGAGCGGTCACGGCAGCGGGTGCCGCTCGCGCTGGCGGCGGCCGGGCTGCCGCTCGGCCTCATCATGCTGCAGCCCGACCTCGGCACCGCGATGATCATGGTGGTGACGACCGGTGGCATGCTGGTGGTGGCGGGCGTCCGCCGGCGGTGGCTGGCGTTGCTGGCCGGGGCGGGCGCGGGGGCGGCGGTCGCGGCCTGGTTCCTCGGGCTGCTGCGCCCGCACCAGGTGCAGCGGCTGCTCACGTTCGCCGACCCGATGGCCGACCCGCAGGGCGCCGGCTACAACGCGGCGCAGGCGCTGGAGACGGTCGGCTCCGGCGGGCTGTTCGGCCGCGGCCTGTTCCAAGGTGACCAGACCGGCGGCAGGTTCGTCCCGGAGCAGCACACGGACTTCATCGTCACCGTCGCTGGCGAGGAGCTGGGGTTCGCGGGAGCGGCGCTGCTGCTGGCCCTGCTCTGGCTGGTGCTGCGCAGGGCGCTGGCGATCGCCGCGACGGCTCCCACCGCGTACGGCAGGCTGGCCGCGGCCGGGATCGCCTGCTGGCTGGCCGCACAGACGTTCATCAACGTCGGCATGGTGGTGGGGCTGACCCCGATCGTGGGCGTGCCGCTGCCGTTCGTCTCGTACGGCGGCTCGTCGATCGTGGCCTGCCTGGCGGCGGTCGGCGTGCTGATGGCCGTGCGCCGCCAGGCGACCACGTGACCTCACCCCAGCAGGGTGGCGATCCGCTCCCGCACCTCGGGCGTGTCGAGCCCCCGGACGGTCAGGGTCGTGCGGCGGCGTACGACGTCGTCCACCGTGGCCGCCCACTCGTGGTCACGGGCGTAGATCGCCTGCGCCCAGATGTCGGGCCCGTCGGGGTGGATGCGCTCGCCGAGCGCCGGGTCCTCGCGGATGAGCCTGGCCAGGTCGAACGCGATCGAGCCGTAGTGGGTGGCGAGGTGCCTGGCGACCAGCGGGTCCATGCGGGCGTCGCGGTCGCGGTCGGTCCACAGCCGCAGCGCCACCGCGTCGGGGCTGGCCAGGCCGGGCAGCGGCACCGCGGGCAGGATGTCGGCCAGGTCGTCGCCGAGCGGCCGGCCGGGCAGGTGGGCGAGGATGTCGAGCACGTGCTTGCCGATGTGCCGGTATGTCGTCCACTTGCCGCCCGCCACCGACAGCATGCCGCCCGAACCCCTGCTCAGCACGGTCTCCCGCTTGGCGGCGGTCACCTCCTTCGGCCCGCCGGGCAGCACCCGCAGGCCGGCGAAGGCGTAGGTGATGTCCTCGCGCCTGAGCTGGGCGTCGCGTACGGAATGGCCCGCCTCGTCGAGGATCTGCGCGATGTCGGCCTCGGTCGGGCGCACGTCGGCGGGGTCGCCCTCGTACGCCTCGTCGGTGGTGCCGAGCAGCAGGTGGTCCTCCCACGGGATGGCGAACGACACCCGGTACTTGTCGATCGGCGTGGTCAGCGCCGCCTTCCACGGCTCGTGCCGGCGCAGCACCAGGTGAGCCCCCTTGGACAGCCGGATGCTGGGCGTCGCGTCGGGGTCCTCCATGCGCCGCAGGTGGTCGACCCACGGCCCGGTGGCGTTCAGCACGAGCCTGGCCGACACCCCGAACTCGGCGCCGTCGAGCCGGTCGCGCAGCTCGGCGCCCGTCACGGTGCCGGTCACGGTGCCGCCCGTCTTGCGCAGGCCGACGACCTCGGCGTGGTTGAGCACGGTGGCGCCCGCGTCCACGGCCGCGCGTACGGTCATGACGGCCACGCGGGAGTCGTTCATCTGGTGGTCGCCGTAGACGGCGGCGCCCCGCAGCCCCTCCGTGCGCAGCGCCGGCACCTTGGCGAGGGCCTGGTGCGGCGTGATCACCTTGCCCATGCCGTCGCCGAACACCGACAGCGCCGAGTACAGGAACACGCCCGCGCCCAGCTTGGCCGCGCCGTGCGGCCCGCCTTTGTAGATGGGCACCAGGAAGGTCAGCGGCTTGACCAGGTGGGGTGCGATGTCGGCGGCCAGGGCCCGGCGCTCGCGGTGGTTCTCGGCCACCAGCTTGACGTTGCCGGTCTGCAGGTAACGCAGGCCGCCGTGGACGAGCTTGGACGAGGCGCTGGAGGTGGCGCCGGCGAAGTCGCCCGCGTCCACCATCGCCACCCGCAGCCCGGCCTGCGCGGCCATCCAGGTCACCGAGGTGCCGAGGATGCCGCCGCCGATCACCAGCAGGTCGAAGGTGGTGGTGGAGAGCTCCTGCCGGACCTGCGCCCGGTCGGTGCCGATCGTGGTCGTCATGCGGTCTCCTCCTGCTCGACCCAGTCGAGGGTCCTCGCCACGGCCTTCTTCCAGTTGCGGTATTCGCGCTCGCGGACCTCCTCGTCGATGGCCGGTCGCCACTCGGCCGCCTTGTGCCAGTTGGCGCGCAGGCTGTCGAGGTCGGGCCAGTAGCCGGTGGCCAGGCCCGCGGCGTACGCGGCGCCGAGCGCGGTCGTCTCCGACACCATCGGCCTGATCACCGGCACCGCCAGCACGTCGGCCAGCGTCTGCATGAGCAGGTTGTCGGCCGTCATGCCGCCGTCGGCGCGCAGCGTCGTCAGGTCGAGCCCCGAGTCGGCGTTCATGGCGTCCACGACCTCGCGGGTCTGCCACGCCGTGGCCTCCAGCACGGCCCGCGCGATGTGCCCCTTCGTCACGAACCCGGTCAGCCCCGCGATCACGCCGCGCGCGTCGGAGCGCCAGTGCGGCGCGAACAGCCCCGAGAAGGCCGGGACGAAGTAGCAGCCGCCGTTGTCGTCCACGGTCTTGGCGAGGGTCTCGATCTCGGCGGCGCTGGAGATCAGGCCCAGGTTGTCGCGCAGCCACTGCACCAGCGAGCCGGTGACCGCGATGGCGCCCTCCAGCGCGTACGTGGCCGGGCCTTCGCCGATCTGGTAGCCCACGGTGGTCAGCAGGCCGTGCTTGGAGACGACCGGCTCATGGCCGGTGTTCATCAGCAGGAAGCTGCCCGAGCCGTATGTGCTCTTCACCTCGCCGGGGGAGAAGCAGGTCTGGCCGAACAGCGCCGCCTGCTGGTCGCCCAGTGCCGACGCCACCGGCACGCCCGCCTCCGTGTGCCCGTAGACCTCGGCCGACGGCCGGATCTCCGGCAGCATCGCGCGTGGCACGCCGAGCGCGGCCAGCAGCTCGTCGTCCCAGGCCAGGGTGTGGATGTTCATCAGCATCGTGCGGCTGGCGTTGGTCACGTCGGTGATGTGGCGGCCGGTGAGGTTCCACAGCAGCCAGCTGTCCATCGTGCCGAACAGCACCTCGCCGCGCTCGGCGCGCTCGCGCAGATCGTACGCGTCGAGCAGCCAGCGGATCTTGGGCCCGGAGAAGTAGGTGTGCAGCGGCAGCCCGGCCCGCTCCCTGAACAGCGGCTCCTGCTCGGCCAGCGACCGGGTGAGCGCGTCGGTGCGGGTGTCCTGCCAGACCACGGCGGGGCAGACCGGGCGGCCGGTGGCGCGGTCCCACAGCACGGTGGTCTCGCGCTGGTTGGTGATGCCGAGCGCGGCGATCTGCCCGTCGTCGATGCCGGCCCCGGTCACCGCCTCGGCCAGCACGCCGCGTACGGACTGCCAGATCTCGTCGGCGTCGTGCTCGACCCAGCCGGGGCGGGGGAAGATCTGGCGGTGCTCGTGCTGGGCGACGGAGATGATGTGGCCGCCCTCGTCGAAGACGATGCACCGGCTGGACGTGGTGCCCTGGTCGATGGCGGCGATGTACTGGGGTCCAGGCACGGGTTCCTCGCTAGTGCTGCTGGTTCGACATTGTCGAACGGTCTGGCCGAACGAATGCTATGGGGTGACTGGTAGGTGTTCAAGTGTCATCTGGCCAGGTCACGGCTTATCGCCCGGGCCGCGTCGCGGACGTAGGAGACGAACTCCATGTGCAGCTCGCCGCCGGGCGCCAGCCGCTCGACGGCGCCGCGGATGCCGATCGCGCCCACGACGATGCCGCGCGGGTCCTTGATGGGCGCGGCGATGGCCACCTCGCCCTCGGTCAGCTCCTCCATCTCGCACGCCCAGCCGCGCGACCTGACCCGGTCGAGCTCCGCCGCCAGCGCGGCGGGATCGGCCAGCGTGTGCTTGGTGTAGGGCTCCAGAGGGGCCGCGGGCGGCTCGTCGTACGGGTCGTAGGCGAGCAGCACCTTGCCGAGCGCGCTGGCGTGCACCGGCAGATACGTGCCCACCTGGAGGGTCTGCATGCTGTCGTCGGGCCTGAAGACGTGGTGGATGACCAGCACGTGGTCCTCGTGCAGGGTGCCGATCCAGGCGCTCTCCCTGCTGCGGCCGGCCAGCGCGTCGGCCCAGTTGATCGACCTGCCGCGCAGCTCGTTGACGTCGAGGTAGCTGCTGCCGAGGTGGAGCAGCGTGGCCCCGAGGCGGTACTTTCCCGTCGCCTGGTCCTGCTCGACGAACCCGACGCGCACCAGAGTCCGCAGGATGCCGTGTAGCGTCCCCTTCGGCAGGCCCAGGGCTCTGGCCAGTTCGGCGACCCCGAGCTGTCGCGGGCCGGAGGCGAGCAGCCGCAGGATCGCGGCGGCTCGTTCGACGGACTGAATCGTCTCTCCCACAGGAGCGACCCTAGCGCAGTATCGTTCGGTAATGCCGAACGGACGGCTAATGGAACAAGAGTTTCGATAATATTGTCGGCTATGCGGCGAGGAGACTCGATGGACCAACCCTCCCGTTCCGCGGGAACCGTACGGCCGGGTGGCCGTACCGCGCGGGTGCGCGCCGCCGTCCTGGAGGCCACGCAGGACGCGCTGGTCGAGCACGGCTTCCACGCGTTGACCATGGATCAGATCGCGGCCAGGGCGGGCGTCGGCAAGACCACCGTCTACCGGCGCTGGGGAAGCCCCGCCGGCCTCGTGACCGATCTCATGAACGAGTTCGCCAACCAGTCCTCCCCGCACGCCGACACCGGAAGCGTCGAGGGTGACCTGCGGGCCAACGCGCTGATGGTGATGGAGGCGCTCAACGACCCGCGGCTCGGTGTCACGCTCCAGGCCGTCATCGCCGCTGCCACCAGCGACGAGCAGGCGGCGCTCGCGCTGCGCACCTTCTACCTGCGCCGCATCGACGAGTGGGCCACCGTCGTGGAGCTCGCCGTCGCCAGGGGCGAGCTGCCCCAGGGCACCCATGCGGAGGAGCTCATCAGAGCCGTCTCAGCGCCGCTCTACTACCGGCTGGTCGTCACGCGCGAGCCGGTCACCCGGGAGGTCGCGGAGGCGTCCGTGGCCCGCGCGCTGGCCGCCGCCAGGGCGGGAGCCTTCGTGACCGCAGGAGACCGCTCCCCTTAGGACGAGCGCGGCCAGATCGAGCCGTACCACCACAGGATCCCGCCCATCACCACCATGCCGCCCGCCGTCGCGAGCTTGGCCAGGAGATCGGTGGGCGGGCCCGTGAACGGCAGCTGCTTGCGGTGGTGGCCCCACGGGCAGTCGTTCTCCAGCCGGGTGGAGTCGATCAGCGTCTCGGGGGTGTTGTCGCTCACCGAGAACGCCTCGATCTCGGCGCCGCTGCCCCTTGCCACCCGTACGTGCCGGACGATCGTCTTGCGTGCCGGGATCGAGCCGCTGGCCACGCTGACCCCGTCGGACTTCAGGTCGAACCTGGCCAGCCGGCGGGTCTGGTTGTGCAGGCGTACGGTGGCGCGGCCGGTACGGCAGGCCACGCCGTCCACCGTCATCGTGAACGGGTCACCGGTGTCCGACCCCGGCCAGGCGTGGGCCGGCAGGGTCAGGAAGAGCAGGAAAGCTCCCAAAGGGAGGCAGACCAGGACGAGACGAGTACCGATGCGCATGTGCTCCCCCCGAATGTGATCTTCGCTACCTAAAGTTCCCAAGCGTGCACGAAAAGTAACATGGGGGGCTCGGGGGAGCGCGCACCCCACCGGAGCCTTCATGATGGAGGTATGGCGGAAGCGATCTACGTCGGCGGTTTGTTGGTGGCGACGCCGCTTCTCGACGACCCCAACTTCCGGCGTAGCGTCGTGCTCATCCTCGAACACGACCACGACGGCGGCACCCTGGGCGTCGTGCTCAACAGGCCGAGCGACATCTCGGTGACCCAGGTCCTGCCGGTCTGGGATCCGCTGGTGACCGGGCCGCCGGTGCTGTTCGAGGGCGGGCCCGTACAGACCGACAGCGCGCTCGCGCTCGCCGCGGTGCCGAGCGGCGAGGAGCCGCTGGGCTGGCGCCGGCTGCACGCGGGCACCGACGCGGTGGCCAGGCTGGGCACGGTCGACCTCGACGCGCCCCCCGAGATCCTCCAGGGCGAGATCGCCCAGATGCGCATCTTCGCCGGTTACGCGGGCTGGACGTCGGGACAACTGGAGAGCGAGATCGCCGAAGGGGCCTGGTACGTCGTCGACTCCGAGGTCGGCGACACCTTCCACGCCGACCCGTCCTCCCTGTGGCGCCAGGTGCTGCGCCGCCAGCGCGGGGAGCTGGCGTTCGTGGCGACCTGCCCCGACGACCCGACGATGAACTGAGGCCGGCTCAGGGCTGCTGGTCCCACCCGGGCCGCAGGCAGCGCTCGGTCAGCTCCAGGGTCTGTGCCATCCGCTCCTTGATCTCCGCCATCGGGGCGTCGCGGCGCGGGCACTCGAACCCGACCCGCATGGTGGACATCGCGAACGCCACGATCAGGTGAGCGAGCTGGTCCTCGTCGGGGTCGGTGCCGCGGCGGGCGGCCACCTTCTCCGCCAGCCGCCGCTCGGTCTCGGCGCCTCTGGCCGCCGAGAGGCCGACCAGGTGCGGGTGCGACTCGAACAATCTGCGAAGCTTGAGGAACCTCTCCGCGTCCTCGGGCGTTGACTCATCCAGGTCGGCGAGCAGGGCGCGCAGGCCCCACATGAGCGAGGCGAACGGCGGCTCGTCGTGCGGGCGCTCGGCCAGGGCGTCGAGCATGATCTCCTCGCCGTGGTCGTGGAACCACAGCACCAGGTGATCCTTGCTGGTGAAGTAGCGGAAGAAGGTGCGGGGGGAGATCTCGACGGCCCCCGCGATCTGCTCCACGGTGGTCGATTCGTATCCTTGTTCGAGGAAGAGATCGAGCGCCGCGTCAAGGATCGCCAGGCGCGTCTTCTCTTTCTTGCGTTCCCGCAGACCCACGGTTGTCATCTCCTTGACACAAAACTGTCATAGTGTGCCATAAGTCATAGTCCGCCGAGTTTAAGTCAGTTGTGAAGTGTCACCCTGTGCCATAGATTACCGGAGGCTTAGGACTTTTCTGCCCCGGTGTGGGGCGATCTGTGGAAATAGGGGGACTTAATGGCTCACGCGAAGGCGGTCGACGCACCGCCATCGCCCGGCCCGGCCGGCACGGGGACCGGGGGCAACCCGTGGCTCGTTCTGCTGGCGGTCAGTCTGGGCGTCATCATGGTGATGCTCGACGGCACGGTCGTCGGCATCGCCAACCCGGTCATCCAGACGGACCTCAAGGCGTCGCTCTCCGACCTGCAGTGGGTGACCAGCGGCTATCTGCTGGCGCTCGCGGTCTTCTTGATCACCGCCGGCAAGCTCGGTGACCTGTTCGGGCACAAGCGCGTCTTTCTCATCGGTGTGGGGGGCTTCGCCGTCTCGTCGGTGGGCATCGGCTTCAGTGCCGAGCTCGCCGACGTCGTTCCCGGTGTCACGCCCATCGGCGCGCTGATCGGCCTGCGCGTGCTGCAGGGCCTGTTCGGCGCCCTGCTGCAGCCCGCCGCCCTGGCGCTGCTGCGCAGCGCGTTCCCCGGGCCGAAGCTGAACCAGGCGATGGGCGCCTGGGGCGCCATCATCGGCCTGTCCAGCGCGGCCGGCCCGATCGTGGGCGGCCTGCTCGTCGGCGGTGGCAACTGGGAGTCGGTCTTCTTCATCAACGCCCCCGTGGGCGTCATCGCGCTGGTCATGGGCATCATCCTGATCAAGGAGAACCGCGCCAAGAGCCTGGCCAGGATCGACTGGCTCGGCGTGGTGCTGCTGTCCGGCGCGATGTTCTCGCTGGTCTGGATGATCATCAAAGCCCCCGACTGGGGCTGGGGTGACAGCACGACGCTGACCTTCCTCGCCGTGTTCGTGGTGCTCATCGGCCTGTTCGTCTTCTGGCAGAGCCGGGCGAGCCAGCCGCTGGTCCCGCTGTCGCTGTTCGCCAACCCGTCCATCTCCATCGGCACGTTCCTGATGATGATGGTCGCCTTCGCGATGTTCGGCGCGATGTTCTTCCTGGGCTTCTTCTTCCAGGGCGTGCACGGGCTCGAACCGCTGGACGCCGGCCTGCGCATGCTGCCGATGAGCGCGGGCATGATTGTCGCCTCGCCGCTGGCCGGCATGATGCTGAGCAGGTTCGGCCCGAAGATCACCATGGCGGGCGGTCTGCTGATCACCGCGTTCGCGATGTTCCTCATGTCGCGGCTCGGCATCGACGCCTCGTTCATCGAGAGCGGCATCCCGTTCGTGCTGCTGGCCTTCGGTCTCTCGCCGGTCTTCGTGGGCGCCACCGAGATCATCGTCGGCAACGCTCCCGTCGAGCTGAGCGGCGTCGCCGGTGGCGTGCAGCAGTCGGCCATGCAGGTCGGCGGTGCGCTCGGCACCGCGATCCTGGGCGCCGTGATGGCGTCTGAGATCTCCAGCAAGATGCCCGGCTACCTCGGCCCGATCGCCCAGCAGATCCCGCCGGAGCAGATGACGGCGCTGGAGAAGGCCGCCGCCTTCGGCGCGGCGCCGCCCGGGCTGCCCGAGCCCATCGTCAGCGCCGTGCACCACTCCTTCATGGACGGCATGCACCTCGCCTTCGTGGTGAGCACCTGCATCGCGGTGCTGACCGCCGCGCTGACGATGTTCGTCAGGGCCGGAAGGAAGACCGAGGGCGCTCCCGTCCACGTGGGCTGATCCCTTCTCACGTACGGCCTCCGTCCCTCGCGGGCGGGGGCCGTCGCGCTGTGCGGGGTCGTGGACGGGCATAAACTCGATGGGGTGAGCACGAAGATCCTCCCAGAGCAGGAGACCACTCCGCGGACGTCGCACGGCGACGGCGATCACGAGCGGTTCGCCCACTACGCGGACAAGCACAAGATCACCGAGAGCATGGTGACCGGCACGCCCATTCGCGCCCTGTGCGGCAAGATCTGGGTGCCCAGCCGCGACCCCAAGAAATATCCGGTCTGCCCGGAGTGCAAGGAGATCTACGAAGGTCTGCCTCCCGGTGGCGGCGAGGGCGACGACAAGCAGTGAGTGTTGCTGTGCGCTAATCCCCGCACGGAGGGTTACGGTCTGTAGCCAGATCGTCTCAAGCCGTGGGGGATATGCATGGTCCGGCGCGCGACCGCCGTCTCGTTGGCATGCCTGCTCGCCGCCGGGCTCATCCCGCCACTTCCTGACGGATCGGCGGCGGGCGCCGGCGCCGCGCTGAGGTCGGGGGCCGCGCCGGCGGATCGGTGTGCGGGGGAGCAACACGCCGAGCAGCACCCTGGGCACCGCTCGGGCCGGCACGTCACGCACCACGCCGAGCACCACGCCGAGCGCCGCGCTGGGCACCACGCCGGGCAGCATCCGATGCCCGGCCCTGCTCGCGCGCCCGTGCCGCGCTCGCCCAAGCCGGAAGACGTCGCCAAGGTCGTCGGCGAGCTCGGCCGCCGCCTGGCCGGGGTCACCCCGCCGACCCACATCACCGTGCCCACCCGCGTGCACGTGATCGCCTCCACCCCCGACCGCCAGGTCTCCGACGAGACGGTCAAGGCCCAGATCGAGGTGCTCAACGCCGCGTACGCCGGCAAGTTCGGCGGCGTGGACACCGGCGTGCGCTTCCGCCTCGACGACGTCTCGGTCCGGCGCAGCGCGGCCTGGTTCACCGACCCCGTCGGCAACGAGAAGGTCATGAAGAAGGCCCTGCACGAAGGCGGAGCCGACACGCTCAACCTCTACATCGCCCAGCTCAGCGAGCTGATGCTGGGCTTCGCCAGCTACCCCTACTGGTACGCGGGCGCCCCCGCGCTCGACGGCGTCGTGATCGACTGGCGGAGCCTGCCGGGCGGCGCGATGACCAACTACAACCAGGGCTTCACCGGCGTGCACGAGATCGGCCACTGGCTCGGCCTGTTCCACACGTTCGAGAACGGCTGCCGCGAGCCCGGCGACGGCATCGACGACACGCCGGCCGAGGCCAGGCCCACCGAGGCGTGCCCGCAGGACAAGGACACCTGCGCCGACCGGCCCGGCAAGGACCCGGCGCACAACTTCATGGACTACGCCCACGACCGCTGCATGTGGGAGTTCACCGCAGGCCAGGCGCACCGGATGCACGAGATGTGGGCCGCGTTCCGGGCCTCGTCCGCGGCCTGAACGGGGCGAACTACGATGTCGGGGTGACAGCACCAAAAGCACTCGACACTCCCACAAAACCGCCTGGCATCTTCGACTCCGCGTACCGGGCGGCCACGTTAGGGATCCTCCTGGTGGTCACGCTGATCGCCTTCGAGGGCATGTCGGTCGGTGTGGTGATGCCGTCCATCGCCAAGGAGCTGAACGCCCTCGACCTCTACGGCATCAGCTTCTCCGCCTTCCTCATCGCCAGCCTGTTCATGAACGTCGTCTCCGGGCTCTGGTCCGACAAGCGCGGCTACCCGGCGCCGTTCCTGGCCGGGGTGGTGCTGTTCGCGGCCGGCATGGGGCTGGCCGGCGCCGCGTCGTCCGCGGAGATGTTCCTGCTGGCGCGGGTCGTGCAGGGACTCGGCGGCGGCTCCGCGATCGTCGCCCTGTACGTGATGATCGCCCGCGTCTACCCCATGGACGTGCGGCCGAAGGCGTTCGCCGCGCTGTCGGCCGCCTGGGTCGTGCCCGCCATGGTGGGGCCGTCCGTGGCCGGGTTCGTCGGCGACACGTGGGGCTGGCGTTACGTCTTCTACGGCATCGTCCCGCTGGTCATTCCCGCGCTGGTGATGCTCGTACCGGCGTTGCGGATGGGCTCGGCGCACGAGGCCCAGCCCGGCACCGGGCCGCGCTCCAAGCCGGTGGCGATGACGCTGGCCGCCACCTCGACCGCCGGCGGCGCGGGGCTGCTGCTGTACGGCGTGGACGGGCTGCACCGCGACGTCCTGCCCGCCGCGGTGGCGAGCGTGGCCGGGCTGGCGCTGCTCGTCCTCGGCCTCTACCGGCTGCTGCCGCCGGGCTCGCTGGTGCTGCGGCGCGGGCTGCCGACGACCGTCCTCATGCGCGGGTTCTTCTCGGCCTCGTTCTTCGGGGTCAACTCCTTCATCCCGCTGGCTCTGCAGGAGGTGAAGGGGTTCGAGACCACCACGGCCGGCATCGCGCTCACCACGGGCGCGCTGGGCTGGTCGGCCGGGGCGTACCTGCAGAGCAGGCAGTCCGCCGACCCGCACAGGCGCATCAGGCTGGGCGCCGGCTGCGTCACCGCCGGCATCCTGGTCAGCCTGCTGTCCGTGCTCCCGGGCGTCACGGGGTGGATCGCCGTGCCGGCGTGGATCCTGGCCGGGCTCGGCATGGGCTACGGCATCACCACCACCAACGTCACCGCGCTCAAGCAGTCGCCGGTCAACGAGCAGGGCGCGAACTCGGCCTCGCTGTCGGTCTCCGACCAGCTCGGCTCGGCGCTGTCCGTCGGGATCGGCGGCGCGCTGGTGAACGTGATCGGTCACGCGCCGCAGCAGATCGCCGCCGGGTTCCTCGTCATCTCGGGCCTCATGGCGGCCATCGCGCTCAGCGGGACGCTGCTCGCCGGTCGTACGCGCTGAAATTACGTCCCTCCCGTCACACCGGTCACAGTTCGCCTGTCACCGGTCGCCAGGAGTGATAGGACAGCGGGCGAGGAGGTGACATGGACGATGATCACCGGGTCTGGCCCCCGCAACCGGGGCCCAGGCACCGCCGCCCGCCGTCGCCTCCCCCCGACCCGGCCCCGCCCGACGACGTCCCGCCGCCGCGCCCCAAGAGGACGCGGCCGCCGTACCAGGATCAGCAGCGCCTGGTCGAACGCCGGCGGGCCGAGCAACACTGGGCGGAGGCCCGCCCCGCCGCGCCCCTGTCCGAGCCGCCGGCCGGCTGGGGGCGCCGCGACGAGCCGCCCGACGACGCGGAGTGGGGCCGCTCCGACGGCTCAGGGTGGGCCCGTGCCGAAGACCGGCAGCAGCGGCGGCATCCGCTCGACCTGGAGCCGGACGAGTCGTTCTGGAACGAGGACGACCCGGACGACGCGGACGAGCCGTCGTGGAGCCCGCGCATCCGCCGCGCGGCCCGCGACGACTCCGACGACCTGCCGCCGTCGGCGCACCTCTACGGCGCTCCCACCGCCCCCGGACAGCGCGCGGGAGTCGCGCAGAGCGGCACGGGGACGCCGCGGAAGGTGGCCGCCGTGCTGACGGCCCTGGCGGCGGCAGCGGCGCTCGTGGCGGCGGCCATGGTCACCGCCCCGCGCTTCGTCGCCGAGGAGCCCGAGCCAGGCCGCCTGAGCGACCCGCGGGCCGGCGTGACGGCGACACTCCCCGAGGGCTGGCAGACGGACCCGGTGCCCCCGGTCACGGGCTTCACCTCGGTCGCTCGCGACGACGCCGGCGGGCTCGTGATGGCCCGCCCGAT
Source organism: Nonomuraea sp. NPDC004580 (assembly GCF_040609855.1). Taxonomy (NCBI): domain Bacteria; kingdom Bacillati; phylum Actinomycetota; class Actinomycetes; order Streptosporangiales; family Streptosporangiaceae; genus Nonomuraea; species Nonomuraea sp. NPDC004580. The sequence goes on from NZ_JBEXLH010000025.1 coordinate 24,181, forward strand.
GGAGGGGCCGATCGAGGACGCCAAGAAGGCCACGGCCCAGGCCACCGAGCTCTACTCCAAGCTGCTGCTCAAGGGCGACCGCGTCACGGTCGTGGACGACCGCCGCACCCAGGACGGCCACACGCGGGCGCTGCGCGCCGAATACCGCGACGTGGTCAACCGGCCGGCGTACCTGCGCGTGATGCTCGTCACTCGCCAGGGCAAGCCGGTGCTGCTGCTCGGGCTGCTCCAGCCAGAGGAGGAAAGCCGCAGGCAGGCACTCGACACGGTGCTGACGAGCCTCCGATAAGCCGCATAGCACGTGAGGAGAACGTTGGCCAGAATCCTCGTCTCACGGCACGTCTTGTCGGTGGGCCCGATTACCCTTGGGTCACTGTGAGAGAGCGAAGCACACCAACCTCAGAGGTGATGCGGTGAGCACCTTCGCCGCGTCCCACCTTTCGCCTTCCTATCCAGACCGCGCCGCATGGGGCACCGCTCCCAAGCTCAGGGCCTGGCAGCAGGAGGCGTTCGACCTCTACTTCAGGCGCGAGCCGCGTGACTTCCTCACCGTGGCGACGCCGGGCGCCGGCAAGACCACCTACGCCCTGCGCATCGCCAGCGAACTGCTCGCCAACGGGGTGATCAAAGCGATCACCATCGTGACGCCCACCGAGCACCTCAAGCGCCAGTGGGCCGACGCCGCGGGCAAGGTGGGCATCGCCATCGATCCCGAGTTCAAGAACAGCCAGGGCACCACCTCGCGCGACTACACCGGGGTGGCGGTGACCTACGCGCAGGTCGCCATGCATCCCGCGCTCCACAGGGCGCGCACCGAGGCCCGCAAGACGCTCATCATCTTCGACGAGATCCACCACGCCGGCGACGCCAAGTCGTGGGGCGACGGCGTGCGCGAGGCGTTCGAGCCCGCCACCCGGCGGCTGCAGCTCACCGGCACGCCGTTCAGGTCCGACGACAACCCCATCCCGTTCGTCGCCTACGAGGAGGACGGCGAGGGCGTCAAGCGCAGCGTCTCCGACTACTCCTACGGCTACGGCCCCGCGCTCGCCGACGGCGTCGTCCGTCCAGTGATCTTCCTCGCCTACTCCGGCGAGATGAAGTGGCGCACCCGCGCCGGCGACGAGATCGCCGCGACGCTCGGCACCCCGCTCACCAAAGACCAGCTCTCCCAGGCGTGGCGGGCCGCGCTCGACCCCAAGGGCGACTGGATCCGCCAGGTCATGCAGGCCGCCGACCGCCGGCTCACCGAGGTGCGCAGAGGCGTGCCCGACGCCGGCGGCCTGGTCATCGCCACCGACCACGAGACCGCCCGCGCCTACGCCCGCCACCTGCGCAACATCACCGGCGAGGGCGCCACGGTCGTGCTGTCCGACGACCCCGGCGCGTCGAAGAAGATCAAGCAGTTCGCGGCCTCGGAGGACCGCTGGCTGGTCGCCGTCCGCATGGTGTCCGAGGGCGTCGACATCCCGCGCCTGTGCGTGGGCGTCTATGCCACCTCCACCTCGACCCCGCTCTTCTTCGCCCAGGCCGTGGGCCGCTTCGTGCGCGCCCGCAAGCGCGGCGAGACCGCGTCCGTCTTCCTCCCCTCGGTGCCGACCCTCATGGGCCTGGCCAACGAGATGGAGGCCGAGCGCGACCATGTGCTCAACAAGCGGCCACCCGAGGACGGCCTCGACGACACCCTGCTCGACCAGGCCAACCGGCAAAAGGACAACCCCGACGTCCTCGGCGACGAGCTGCCGTTCGAGACCATGGAGACGTCGGCGACGTTCGACCGGGTGCTGTTCGACGGCGGTGAGTTCGGCACGGGCGCGGAGATCGGCTCCGCCGAGGAGGAGGACTTCCTCGGCCTGCCCGGCCTGCTCGAGCCCGACCAGGTGGCCACGCTGCTGCGCAAGCGGCAGTCCGACCAGCAGGCGGCCAGGCGTAAGCAGCAGACCGCTGAGCCCCGGCAGGAGCTCGCGCCCCACGAGCAGATCGCCGAGCTGCGGCGCGAGCTCAACGGCCTCGTCGGCGCCTGGAACCACCGCACCGGCCAGCCCCACGGGGTGATCCACAACGAGCTGCGGCGGGCGTGCGGCGGGCCGCCGATCGCGCAGGCGACGGTGGAGCAGATCCAGGAGCGCATCGCCATGATCCGCCGCTGGGCCACCCAGCGCCGCTGACCGTCACGGCCGGCGGGCGCGCCCGCCGGCCGAGGCGCAGGTCAGCAAGGGTGGGGATGGCCGTCACGGTACGTGACTATGCGCATTTGGTCACAGAGCACTGGCCTTCTGTTAGAAGCTCGGCGGAACCGGCAACAACCACTCTTGGCTGTCTTGGGATACGCAGAAGGACTTTGCCCATGTCGTCTGAGGCCACCGGCAAGCCGACGCTCACCGTCACTGCAGGCCTCTCTCGAAACGCCATCATCGTCAGGCTCGAAGGCGAGCTGGACGTCAACGCGTTGCCGACCTTCCAGGAGCACCTGCAGCAGATCTGGGAGCTGCTGCCCCAGCCCTTCCTGATCCTCGACCTCAGCGAGGTCTCGTTCTGCGACTCCATGGGCATGAACGAGCTCGTCCACCTCATGCAGCACTGCGAGGCGGGCGGCACCAGGCTGGTGCTGGGCGGGGTGCAGGGGGTCATGGCGCGGGTGCTGTCGATCACGGGGCTGCGGCACGCGTTCGAGGTGTACGCCAGGATCGACGACGCGCTGCGGCTGGCCGTCACCCACGCCTGACGCGGCTCAGGCGGCGCGTGAGGGGATCGGGCGGCCGGTGCGGCCGTCGACCGGCACCACGCCCGTCTCCGGGTGCAGGGGCACCGTCAGCGAGGCGGTGCCGTCCTTCACGTGGACGGGCCGGGTGTAGGAGTGGCGCGAGGGTGCCCGGCCGGTGCGGCCGGCCGCGTACAGCCAGATGAGCAGCTTGTGGCCGCGGGGGAGCACGACGACCTCGGCGGTGCGGCACTCGCCGGGGACCGCGGGCCACGTCAGCACCAGATGCCGGCTCACGTCGGCTGTGCGGGGGACGGGCGCGCGCCCATGGCAGGACGGCACGGCCGGGGTGGCGGCGACAGTCGCGGCCGGCGGGGAGGGCTCGGCGGCGGGTGCGGGCGGCGGGCGCAGCGCGCTCATGGCGACGGTGCCCGCCTCCAGCAGGACCAGTGTCACGACGGCTGCGGCGCGGTCGATCGTGGTGCCCCTGACCAGCAACCACAGGGCGAGGGGCCCGAGGACGAGCCAGGCCACGCCGAGGGACAGAGGCAGCATGGAGAACCTCCCACCGCTTGGAAGAGTGATCACTCTCCGTGGTACTCCGGCTTCGGAGCGGGGTCCGTTCTCCTCGATATCACATGACCGCAGCGTTGCAAACTGTGTACGTATCGTTATCGGCTCAGCCGACGGCGGGGGCGCCCTTGAGGGTGATGCCCGCCTGCTCCATCTCCGCCAGCGCCGCCTGCGTCGTCGCGGGGGCCACGCCGGCCGTCAGGTCGAGCAGGACCCGCACCGCGAAGCCGTGCTTGACCGCGTCGAGGGCGGTGGCGCGGACGCAGTGGTCGGTCGCGATGCCCACCACGTCGACCTCCGTGACCCCGCGCTCGCGCAGCCACTGATCCAGCGGCACCTCGTCGCCGGAGGCGCCCTCGAAGCCGCTGTAGGCCGCCTCGTAGGCCCCCTTGCTGAAGACCTCCTCAACCTTCGAGACGTCGAAGTCGGGGTGGAACTCGGCCCCGGGCGAGCCGGCCACGCAGTGGGCGGGCCAGCCGGCCACGTAGTCGGGGGTCTCGGCGAAGTGGTCGCCGGGGGAGACGTGGTAGTCGCGGGTGGCCACGACGTGGTCGTAGGGGCGGCCGGCCACGTGGCGGCTGATCGCCGCGGCCACCTGCGACCCGCCCGCGACGGCCAGGCTGCCGCCCTCGCAGAAGTCGTTCTGCACGTCAACGATGATCAACGCGGTGCCCATAGGTAGCACCATACGTCAGGCGAACTCGGTCGGAATCGCCGCGTACCCCCTGCCGAGCTGCAGCGCCTCCTGGGGAAGGGTGGCTACGGCGGCGGCGTGGCGGTCGCGGGCGGCCGGCAGCGGCTCGCGGCCGACGACCTCGCCGTCGCGGACGAGCTCGTGCAGCAGCGGCACCCCGCCCTCGGGGACGAGCCCGCCGGTGGTGATCAGCTCGGTCTCGGCGTGGCCGGCCGCGTCGAATATCCGGTACGCGTCCTTGCGCCCCCCGCGCGACGGCTTGCCCACCGACCGCTTGGCCACGGCCTCCAGCTTGCCCGTGGCCGTCTCGCGGGCCACCAGCTTGTAGACCAGGGCCGCCGTCGGCACCCCTGAGCCGGTCACCAGGGACGTGCCGACGCCGTAGCCGTCGACGGGGGCGGCGGCGAGCGCGGCGATGGCGTACTCGTCGAGGTCGGAGGTGACGAGGATGCGGGTGTCGAAGGCGCCGAGCGAGTCGAGCTGCTCGCGTACCTCCTGGGCGGCGGCGGCCAGGTCGCCCGAGTCGATGCGGACCGCGCCCAGCTTGGGTCCTGCCAGCTCGACGGCGGTGCGCACGGCCTCGGCCACGTCGTACGTGTCCACCAGCAGCGTCGTCTCCGGCCCCAGCGAGGCGATCTGGGCCTTGAACGCGTCGCGCTCGCTGTCGTGCAGCAGCGTGAACGCGTGGGCCGCCGTGCCGGCCGTGGGCACGCCGTACAGGTGACCGGCCATCAGGTTGGAGGTGGAGGCGAACCCGGCGATGTAGGCGGCTCTGGCGGCGGCCACGGCGGCGTGCTCGTGCGTACGCCGCGAGCCCATCTCGATGATCGGCCGCTTGCCCGCCGCGTTGGTCATGCGGGAGGCGGCGGAGGCGATGGCGCAGTCGTGGTTGAGTATCGACAGCGTGAGCGTCTCCAGCAGCACGGCCTCGGCGAACGTGCCCTCCACGACCATGATCGGGGAGGCGGGGAAGTAGAGATCGCCTTCGAGATAGCCGTAGATGTTGCCGGAAAACCGGTAATCGGCGAGAAACGCCAGGGTCGCCTCGTCCACGACGTGGTGGTCGCGCAGAAAGGTGAGTTCATTGTCACCGAAACGGAAGTGTTCCAGCTCGTCCAGGACGCGCCCGATACCTGCGACGACACCGTAACGCCGTCCACCGGGGAGATGCCGGGCGAACACCTCGAAAACCGCCCGCCGGTGCGCCGCACCGCTGCGCAGGGCGGCCTGCAACATTGTCAGCTCATAGTGATCTGTGAGCAACGCAGTGCTCATGGTCATTCTCACGACTCGAAGACTACGGCCCAGATAGGGCAGACTCGGGGATGTGGGTAGCACCGCTCCAATCGCCGTTGAGCGTCCGTCATCGGACGTCCGGCCCGATCTGCCATGGGTGACCATCGTCTGGAACGACCCCGTCAACCTCATGTCCTACGTGACCTATGTCTTCCAAACGGTCTTCGGCTACACCCGCGAGAAGGCCGAGAAACTGATGCTCGACGTGCATCACAAGGGCAAGGCCGTCGTGTCCAGCGGCACGCGCGAGGAGATGGAAAGGGATGTGCAGATTCTCCACTCCTACGGCCTGTGGGCGACGCTCCAGCCGGACTCGGTCAAGTGAGATCCACGGGTCACGGCACTCCTACCGGGAAGAGGCACAGGTGAGTTCGGGGTTCTCGCGGGGCAAGGACGGCGGCGTCGTCGCCGAGTTCGAGGCGGCGGAGATCTCGCTGCTGCGCTCGCTGGTCTCCATGATGCTGGGCATCGTCTCGCCGGGTCGGACCAGCGACGACCCGCTCGAGCGGGCGCTCGGCATCGGTGACAGCGCGGCGCCGTCCGATCCGGTGCTGGCCAGGCTGTTCCCCTCGGCGTACGAGGACGACGACGACTCCGCCGAGTTCCGGCGCTACACCGAGGCGACGCTGCGCGACGGCAAGCGGGCCGACGCCCAGACCGTGCACGCCACGGCCAGGGCGGGCCGGGCGGAGCTGTCGGCCGAGGAGGCGCAGGCGTGGCTGCGCTCGCTCAACGACCTGCGCCTGACGCTCGGCACCAAGCTCGACGTGACCGAGGAGGTCCACGACGAGATCGCGGTCATGTCCGAGGACGACCCCCGCTACCCGGCCTACGTCACCTACGACTGGCTGACCTACCTCCAGGACAGCCTGGTCCGGGCCCTCTGGTAGCTTCCGGGCATGCTGTCGATCTCGCAGGAACTGGCGGACAAGATCGTCGCCCACGCCCGCGCCGATCATCCCGACGAGGCGTGCGGCGTCATCGCGGGCCGTAACGGCGTGCCCGAGCGTTTCATCCCGATGGAGAACGCCGAGCGCTCGCCCACCTTCTACCGCTTCGACTCGATGGAACAGTTCAGGGTGTGGAAGGAGATGGACGAACGCGACGAAGAGCCCGTCGTCATCTACCACTCCCACACGGCCACCGAGGCGTACCCGTCGCGCACCGACGTCTCCTACGCCTCCGAGCCCGACGCCCACTACGTGCTGGTCTCCACGCGGGACGAGAACGAGGTGGAGTTCCGCTCCTACCGGATCCTCGACGGGCAGATCACCGAGGAAGAGGTAAGGTTTCTCCCATGATGGTCAGGCCTGTGCAGAGCTTCCTGTTCGCACACACTCCTGCCGTCGTCGTCTACGACTGTCCGGCGGGCGAACCGCCGGTTTCCCGCCCGTAGGACCTCCGTCCGCGCGTGGCGCCATCGGCGTACGAGCCCATGGAATCCCCACCCCTCCATCGGTGTTGCTGCCGATGGGACGACGACTGACACCTTGAGGAGACTGACCGCGATGGCCATCGAGGTACGCATTCCGACGATCCTGCGCAACTACACCGACGGCGCGAAGGCCGTGAACGCCGAGGGCGCCACGCTCGAAGAGCTGATCAGCAATCTCGAGTCCCGCCACCCCGGCATCAAGGACCGCCTGGTCGACGACGGCAGCCTGCGCCGGTTCGTCAACGTCTACCTGAACGACGAGGACGTCCGCTTCCTCGGCGGTCTCGGCACCCCGTTGGCCGACGGCGACACGGTGACCGTCCTGCCTGCCGTCGCCGGCGGATGACATGCGTTTCGACTCGCTGATCGACTCGGTCGGGCGCACCCCGCTGGTCGGGCTGCCCCGGTTGTCGCCCTCCGGCGAGGTGCGCGTCTGGGCCAAGCTCGAAGACCGCAACCCGACCGGGTCGATCAAGGACAGGCCGGCGCTCTGGATGATCCAGGAGGCCGAGAAGGACGGGCTGCTCACCCCCGGCTGCACGATCCTTGAGCCCACCAGCGGCAACACCGGCATCTCGCTCGCCATGTCGGCCAAGCTCAAGGGCTACAAGCTGATCTGCGTGATGCCGGAGAACACCTCCGAGGAGCGCCGCCAGCTGCTGCGCATGTGGGGCGCGGAGATCATCTCCTCGCCCGCCGCCGGCGGCTCCAACGAGGCCGTGCGGGTGGCGAAGGAGCTGGCGGCGAAGAACCCGTCGTGGGTGATGCTCTACCAATACGGCAACCCGGCCAACTGGCGCTCCCACTACGAGAGCACCGGCCCCGAGATCCTCGCCGACCTGCCCACGGTCACCCACTTCGTGGCCGGGCTCGGCACCACCGGCACGCTCATGGGCGTCGGGCGCTATCTGCGCGAGCACGTGCCCGACGTGCAGATCGTCGCCGCCGAGCCGCGTTACGGCGAGCTGGTCTACGGGCTGCGCAACGTCGATGAGGGGTTCATCCCCGAGCTCTACGACGAGTCCGTGCTGACCACCCGCTTCTCGGTCGGCTCGGCCGACGCGCTGCGGCGCACCCGCGAGCTGCTGGCCGCCGAGGGCATCTTCGCCGGCGTCTCCACCGGCGCGGCGCTGCACGCGGCGCTGGGGGTGGCGAAGAAGGCGGTCAAGGCGGGGCAGCGGGCCGACGTCGTGTTCGTGGTGGCCGACGGCGGGTGGAAATACCTGTCGACGGGCGCGTACGAAGGCACGCTCGACGAGGCGGAGGAACGCCTCGAAGGCCAGCTCTGGGCCTGATTTCCACGGAAACGCCAGGCGGCCGGTCCCCTCAGGGGGCCGGCCGCCTTTCGCGTTCTCTCCGGGTGGGTCAGTTGAACAGCAGGCGCAGCGAGAACGTCGCCTCGGTGTCGGTCTGGCTGCCGCTCAGGCCGACCGCCCGCAGCACCTCGGCGTTGGCCTTGTCGTCGCCCTGCATCGACGCGAGGTACAGCTTCTCGATCTTGTCCAGGTCGACGAAGATGGCGTAGTTGGCGTCGTCGGCGTTCGGGATGGCCGTCCGGAACGTCTCCGACTCGCCCAGCGTGCCCTCCTCGGCCAGCTTCTTCGCGTAGTCCTGGGAGGTGGCCACGGTGAAGACGCCGTCGCCGGCGACCTTGGCGATCTGCGGCGCGGGCTGGCCGTTCTGCGACATCGCGTTCAGCACCTTGTCCACGATCGCCTGCGCCTTGGCCGCGTCGGTGGCGACCCGCACGCCGCCCTTGATCTGGTTGGTGTCCAGGCCCTCGCTGTCGACGGCGACGGTGAAGTTCTTGCCGACGACGGTGGCGAGGTCACCGGGCAGGCTCAGCCCGAACTGGGTCTTGACCTGCTGCAGCATCTGCGCGACCTGGGCGCCGCCGGTCGCGCTCGCCTGCTTCTCGATCTCGGCCCACTGCTTGGTGAGCACCTGGTCGAGGCCGGAGATCGAGACGGCGCCGGCCGTGGTGGCGGGCAGCGTGCCGATGTTCGCCTTGGGCAGGTCGCCCTCCGGGGCCATGCCCTTGGCGCCGCGCACGACGCCGGCCAGCTCGACGTAGGCGCTGTCGAAGCGCAGCGCGCCGGCGAACCTGGCGTCCTTGACCTGGTCGAGCATCGCGGTCTGGTCGGCCGGGACCTCCTTCTTGGCGAGCTCGATCAGGCCGCCCATGGAGGCCCAGAACGACAGCACGCCCTGCTCTCCGAGGGCGCCCATGTCCTCGCTGAACCCGGCGTTGTCCGACAGGCTGCCCTCGGCCTGGGCGTACTTGGTGGCGAGGTCCTGGGTCGGGGTCAGCAGCGCGTAGTCGTCGCGGAAGGCGATGCCGTACTTGTCGTTCTCCATGATCTTGGCGATGCCGGCCTTGGCGGCCTCCTCGTCCGTGATCTGGATGGCCACCGCGAAGTCGGGCTGCGTCTTGCCCGACGGCATGGCGGCGAAGCCGACGCGGCTGCCCAGCCAGGGGTCCACGTCCTTGGCGAAGTCGATCTTGCTGTCGCCGTCCTCGTTCAGCAGGTCGAACAGCGCCTTGCGCGGGTCGTCCCCGGTGAAGGAGTCCTTGGTGGCGGTGAACTTGCTCGCGAGCTGGAACAGCGCGACCTTCTGGTTCGCGGCCGGGTCGAGGTCGAGGCGGGCGTAGGCGATCGCGTCGGCCGGCAGGACGTCGCTCGGCTGGGTGCCGCCGCCGCCGAGTGCGCCCACGGCCCACACCGCGCCGCCGCCGAGCAGGACGACGGCCAGTGCCGCCGCCACCGCGATGATCCAGCTCTTGCGGCCCTTCTTGGCGGGCTCCGCCGGGCCGAAGCCCTCAGGACCCTGCTGCTGCCAGCCCTGCTGTTGCCAGCCGCCCTGCTGCGGGCCCTGCTGCGGGCCCTGCTGCTCGTACTGCCAGCCCTGCTGCTGCTGGTCCCAGCCGCCCTGCTGGGGGTACTGCTGCTGGGGCTGCTGTTGCCAGCCGCCCTGGGCCTGCTGGCCGCCGTACGGCTGCTGCTGCTGAGGGGGCTGCTGGCCGTACTGGGGGTTGTAGGGGGGCTGCTGGCCGTAGGACGCCTGCTGGCCGTAGGCCCCCTGCCCCTGAGCCGGCTGCTGCCCGTAAGGCTGCTGGGGAGGGTAAGGCTGCCCCGGATACTGCGCCGCCGGCGCGCCCTCCGGCTGCTGCCCCTGGTTCCAGTTGTACGCCGTGGTCCGGTCAGGATCCTGGCCATAGGGGGGATTGTTAGCAGACATCACTCAACTCACAATGTGGACTTTTGACCACAGAGAAGGTAGCTGATGTTGCTAGACGGGCGCTTGCAATGTACTGAAGTTGCGATTAGACCCGATTCAGCTCTTTTCTCAGGACATCGATGTACACCTCCCCTCCTCCGTAATCGACGACGTTGTCCCACGGGACGAACGTGCACCCCGCGTACACGACCCGGGCGAGCAGCTGTGACAACCACGCCGATCGGCCCTGGCGATCACGGGTGAGCCCGAGCAGGAACGGCGCCCGCAGGCCGGAGACGACGAGGCCGTAGACGGTGTGGCTCTGCTGGAGCTCGCCCTTGTGCCTGACCACGCGGATGTCCACCACGAAACCGACCCACACCCCGTTGGAGTCCCAAACGGACTGACCGATGAGTTCGGTGACACTTGCCATGATCAAACGTTGTCAGCCGAATCACGTTTTCGCAGGTAGGCGCGCTGATGGGCGAATGCTCTAGCATGTCTAGAACATAGTTCGGACATGAGGCGGGACTGATGACGAAGTTCGACGAGGCGACGCAGGCGATCAGGGTCGACGAGCACACCTATGACGTCTGTCTCGATCCCGGATACGCGATCGGCGGGCCGCTCAACGGCGGTTATCTGATGGCCGTGATCCTGCGGGCAGCGGTGGACGCCTCGCCGTTCGAGCATCCGGTGAGCACGACGGCGCAGTTCCACAAGGCGCCCGTGGCCGGTCCCGCGCAGGTCGTCGTTGAGCCGCTGAAGGCGGGCAGGACGGTGGCGTTCGCGCGCGCGAGGCTGGTGCAGGACGGCGTGACGCAGATCGAGAGCCTGATCACGACGGCCACGTTGCAGGACGTCGAGCCGATCTATGCTGACGAACCGGCTTTCGAGATGCCGCCCGTCGAGGAGTGCGCCAAGCTGCCCGACCCCAAGCCCGAGTCGGGCATGACCCTCAACGCCCAGATGGAGCTGCGCTTCGACCCGCCCACCATCGGCTGGCTGCACGGCAAGCCCAGCGGCAGGCCCGAGTCGCGGGCGTACTTCAGGATGGCCGAGCCGCAGGACGCCGACCCGTACGTGCTGGCGCTGGCCGTGGACGTGCTGCCGCCGGTCATCTTCTCCTCCGGCTCGCGGGGCTGGGCGCCCACCGTGGACCTCACCTGGCACCTGCGCGCCCTGCCCGCCCCCGGCTGGCTCACGCTGCTCGGCAGCGGCCGGCTGGTCGCCGACGGCTGGTTCGACGAGGAGGTCGAGGTACGCGACTCCACCGGCCGCCTCGTCGCCCAGTCGCGCCAGCTCGCCCGCGTCGGAAGAGGCTGAAGGTCGGCCTGTGACCAAGGCAACACCGCATCATGCTCATGTGTCGCAGGTGTGAGCATTCTTACGCAGTGCTGATCGTGCAGGTCGCCTACCCTCAAGAGCGTGCCGGACGCGAGCATTGGGATCTTCGACAGCGGGGTGGGCGGACTTACGGTCGCGCGAGCGATCATCGACCAGCTGCCCCACGAGTCCATCACCTACGTGGCCGACACGGCCCGCCAGCCGTACGGGCCGAAGCGCATCGCTGAGCTGCGGGCGTACGCGCTGGAGGTCATGGACCACCTGGTCGAGCAGAACGTGAAGATGCTCGTGATCGCCTGCAACAGCGCCAGCGCGGCCGTGCTGCGCGACGCTCGTGAGCGGTACGACGTCCCGGTCGTCGAAGTGATCATGCCGGCCACGCGGCGGGCGGTGCGCGCCACCCGCAACGGCAAGGTCGGCGTGATCGCCACCAGGGCCACCATCGAGTCCATGGCCTACCACGACGCCTTCACCGCCGCCCCAGACGTGCAGCTCACCGGCGTGGCCGCCCCGCGCCTGGTCGAGTACGTCGAGCGCGGCGAGACGATGAGCGACGAGCTGATCGAGGCCGTACGCGGCTACCTGGAGCCCGTCAGGGCCGCCGGCTGCGACACGCTCATCCTCGGCTGCACCCACTACCCGCTGCTCGCCGGCGCGATCTCCTACGTCGCCGGCGAGGGGGTCACGCTCATCTCCAGCGCCGACGAGACGGCCAAGGACGTCTATCGGATCCTGCACGACCGCGGACTGGCGGCAGGAGGCGAGGCCACCCCCCGGCACCGTTTCCGCGCCACCGGCGACTCTTTGCTCTTCGCCCGGCTCGGGCGGCGTTTCCTGGGGCCGGAGATCGACGCGGTCGAAGTCGCACCAGTGGGGGGTACTACCTTTAACGGGAGGCCCACATGAAGGTGACCATCGTCGGGTGCTCGGGCAGCTACCCCGGGCCCGACAGTCCCGCGTCCTGCTACCTCCTCGAGGCCGACGGGTTCAGGCTGGTGCTCGACCTCGGCAGCGGCTCGCTGGGCGCGCTGCAACGCCACATCGGCCTGTACGACGTGGACGCGATCTGCCTGTCCCACCTGCACGCCGACCATTGCCTCGACATCTGCGGCTACCACGTGGCCAGGACGTACGGGCCGGCCGCGCCCTACCCGCTCGTCCCCGTCTACGCCCCGGCCGACGCGCCGAGGCGGCTGGCGGGCGCGTACGGCATGCCGGAGGAGCCCGCGCTGGAGACGGCCTTCGAGTTCGTCCCGCTGCGTCCTGGCTCGTTCGAGATCGGCCCGTTCACGCTGACCGCCGGCCTGGTGAACCACCCGGTCGAGGCGTACGGCTTCCGCGTCGCCAACCGCGGCAGGAGCGTCGCCTACTCCGGCGACACCGGCGAGTCGCAGGAGCTGGTCAAGCTGGCGACGGGCACCGACCTGCTGCTGTGCGAGGCGTCGTTCGTCGAGGGCCCCGACCTGCCGCCCGGCCTCCACCTGACCGGCCGGCAGGCGGCCGAGCACGCCGCGAAGGCGGGCGTCGGCCGGCTCGTGCTGACCCACCTCGTGCCGTGGAACGATTCGGCGACCGTGCTGGAGGAGGCGTCGGCGGGCGGCTTCGCGGGGCCCGTCGAGCTGGCCCGCAGCGGCGCCGTCTACGAACTGGCCTGAGCCCGGCCCGTTCGCGAGCCCGTCACTGGTGAGGCCGTGCGTCGGCGAAGTCACGCATCCGCGGCAGCGGCGAGAACAGCAGCGGCACGAACGCCACCGCCCTGCCCACCATCAGCAGCCACAGCGCCTGCCGCACCCCGATCTGCTGCGCCACGATGCCCCCGAGCAGCGCGCCCAGCGGCATCACGCCCCACGTCACGAACCGCACGGACGCGTTCACCCGGCCGAGCAGGTGATCGGGGGTGACGGTCTGGCGATAGGTGCTCTGGCCGACGTTCGACATGGCCGCGGCCCACGAGATCCCCATCGAGGCGAGCGCGAAGCAGACCACCCGCCAGTCGGGCTCGGTCAGCGGCAGCAGCAGCCCGAACGGCGCCCCGACGGCGGTGGCCACCAGGGTCGTCCTGGCGCTGCCGAACCTGCGTGACAGCCATCCGCCGGTCAGGCCGCCCAGCACCCCGCCGATGCCGCCGGACATGAGTAAGGCCCCGACAGCGCCCGGGGCCAGCTTGACCGTCTCCGCCAGGAACAGCACCGACAGGCCGAGCACGCCGCTCACGCACAGATTGCCGAGCGCGGACGAGGCGCCGAAGGCCCGCATCAGGCGGTCCTGCCACACGTACGCCAGTCCTTCCTTGATGCCCCGCAGCATCGGGCCGCGCTCGGTGTCGGCCGGCGGCTTGTCCGGCACCTTCACCGTGGACAGGAAGAACACTGACGCGAGCGCCCCGAGAGCGGTGGTCAGGACCGTCCGGGGCGCGCCGAGTAACTGCACCAGCGCCCCGCCCACGCCGGGGCCGGCGAGGAACGCGCTCGCCCGTACGGTCTCCAGCTTCGCGTTGCCGTCGCTCAGTTGCGTGGTGCTGACCAGGTTGGGCAGGTACGTCGAGTCGGCCACGTCGTTGAACACCTGCGAGACGCCCGCCAGCAGCGCCACCACGAACAGCAGCTCGATGCTGAGCAGGTCGAGACCGGCCGCCAACGGGATGCTGCCGAGCAGCACGAACCGCGCGAGGTCCGACGCCATCATGACGCGGCGTTTGCGCAGCCTGTCGACCCACACCCCCGCAGGCAGGCCGAGCAGGAGGAACGCCACCGTCTGCAGCGACGACAGCAGACCGACCTGAGCCGGACCGGCGTGCAACGTCATGACCGCGACGAGCGGCAGCGCCACACGCGAAATGTTCGCTCCGAGTTCGTTCGCGGCGTGCGAGCTGAGGAACCGGAGGAAGTCAGGGTTACGCAACACCCCCGTTGTCATTGCGTAAGGATCCATGTGGCGGACACATTTGGTCAAGCGTGCGGTGGCGCGGAGATAGGGTGATCTGTATGTCCCGACAGGATGGCCGCAGTATGTCCCGACAGGATGGCCGCAACCCTGACCAGCTCCGTCCCATCACCATCACCCGGCAATGGCTGGCCCACGCCGAAGGATCGGTGCTGGTCGAGTTCGGCGGCACCAAGGTCCTGTGCGCGGCGTCCGTGCAGGACAGCGTGCCTCGCTGGCGCAGGGGCAGCGGCCAGGGCTGGGTTACGGCCGAATACGCGATGCTGCCGCGGGCGACCAATACCCGTAACGATCGCGAATCGGTCCGCGGGAAAATCGGCGGCCGCACCCACGAGATTTCCCGGCTGATCGGTCGGTCGCTGCGGGCCTGCGTCGATTACAAGGCGCTGGGGGAGAACTCCATCCTGCTCGACTGCGACGTCCTGCAGGCAGACGGCGGCACCAGGACGGCCGCCATCACCGGCGCCTACGTCGCGCTCGCCGACGCCGTCGCGTGGATGCGCCAGCGCCGCATGTGCCCGGGTGAGCCGCTCATCGGCTCCGTCGCGGCCGTGTCCGTCGGCGTGGTCGGCACCGTCCCGATGCTCGACCTCTGCTACGGCGAAGACGTCGCCGCCGAGACCGACATGAACGTCGTGATGACCGGCGACGGCCGCTTCGTCGAGGTGCAGGGCACCGCCGAGGGCACACCGTTCGACCGGGGCGTGCTCGACCAGCTCCTCGACCTCGCCGTCACCGGCTGCGCCGAGCTGACCCTGCTGCAGCAGGAGGCGCTGGCGTCATGAAGATCGTGCTGGCCACCCGCAACGCGGGCAAGATCGCGGAGCTGCGCCGCATCCTCGACGGGTTCGACATCGTCGGGCTCGAAGAGTTCCCCTCGATCGGCGAGGTCGCCGAGACCGGGGTCACGTTCGAGGAAAATGCCCTGCTCAAGGCGCACGCCGTGGCCCAGGGCTCCGGCCTGCCCGCCGTCGCCGACGACTCGGGGCTCTGCGTCGACGTGCTCAACGGCATGCCCGGCGTCCTCTCGGCCCGCTGGGCCGGCCGCCACGGCGACGACCAGGCCAACCTTGAGCTGCTGCTCGCCCAGGTCGCCGACGTGCCGGACGACAAGCTCACCGCCCACTTCGCCTGCGCCGCCGCCCTGGCCCTGCCCTCGGGCGAGCACCGCGTCGCCGGCGGCACCCTGCCTGGCCGCCTGATCAAGACACCCCGGGGCACCAACGGCTTCGGCTACGACCCGATCCTGATCCCCGAGGGCGAAGAGCGCACCACAGCGGAGATGGCGCCAGAGGAAAAGGACGCGATCAGCCACCGCGGCCGCGCCTTCCGCGCCCTCGCTCCCATGGTCAGAACCCTCCTCACCACCTGACCCCACCAGGCCTTCGTGCTTTCGGCGGTGATGGGGTGGCTTTTCCACCCCACCCGGCCTTCGTGCTCTCGGCGGTCGGTTCCTGTGGGGCGATCGCTTTGCGGCGTTCGCGGTTGATGCGTTGCCGGAGACGCCGTCCGCAATAAATCCATTTGTCGGTCACGACAGCCCGCTGTCAGTATGAGGGTCCATGCGTCACCCTCTTGACACGCTGGACTGGCCGATCTTCACCGAGCGGCTGCTGTTGCGCCGGGCTGCCCCCGACGACGTGGACGCGACGTGGGCCTTCCGGCAGCTGCCGGAGATCCACGAGTGGATCACGGCCGCCACAAAGACCTACGCCGACTACCGCGAGCGCTTCCTCCGCGAAGAGCGCCTCGCGGACCTGCTCATCGTCGAACTGGACGGCCGGGTGATCGGCGACCTGATGCTGAGGGTCGAGGACGCTTGGGCTCAGGAAGAGGTCGCTGACCAGGCAAAGAACGTCCAGGGAGAGCTCGGGTGGACGCTCGATCCCGCCCACGGCGGCCAGGGCTACGCCACAGAAGCGGTACGCGCCCTCATCGACATCTCCTTCAGGCGTCTTGGCCTGCGCCGCCTGCACGCGGACTGCTTCTATGACAACGAACCCTCGTGGCGGCTGATGGAGCGGGTCGGGATGCGCCGCGAACAGCACACGGTGAGAGACTCACTCCACCGCACCAAGGGATGGCTCGACGGTCTCTCATACGCGCTCCTGGCCGAGGAATGGCCCGCTCACGAGTGAACACGGCGGAGACGTTGGGGAGCCCTCGCCGCTCCTGACCCCTCCGGCCCCGCGCTCATGGCGGGCCTGCTGCCTGGTGGTCGTGGGGGGTGGCCTTCCTGGGCTCGTGGCACCCGTAACCATCGCGTAAGAAACCTGCCGCGTGCGGGGGCGTAGCGTCGGGTTGTGATGAGGAATGTGCGCGTTCCCGCTTGGGCGGGCTGGCTTGTGGGGCTGGTGTCGGGTGGTGTGGCTCTCGGGGTCGCGCAGCTCGTGGCCGGGGCCGTCGGGCCCGCGGCGTTTCCCGTGGTGGCCGTCGGAGATGCCGCTGTGGACGCGGCGCCCGCGCCGCTCAAGGATTTCGCCATCGCCGCGTTCGGCGAAAACGACAAGGCCGTGCTGGTCGGTGGCGTGCTGGTGGTGCTGGCCGTAGTGGCGGCGTTCATCGGGGTGCTGGCCAGGCGTCGGCTCAGCCTGGGGTTCGCCGGGTTCGCGGTGTTCGGGGTGGTCGGGCTGCTGGCCGTGCTCACCAGGCCCGACACGGGGGTGCTCGACCTGCTGCCCACCGTCGTGGGTACGCTCGCCGGCGCGTGGGCCCTCAGATGGCTGCTGCGCCGTGCCACCACGTTCACCCCCGCCCTGGCCTCCGCCTACGATCGGGCTCCCCAGCCCGCGATGGTGCCGGGCGCATCTGTGGACGACGAGGACGCGCGGCTCGAAGAGGCGCCCGAGGAGGGGCCCGCAGAGGGGCCGGAGGACGGGCCCGAGCGTCCGGCGGTGATGCGGGCCGGTGGCTGGGTGCCCGAATTCGACCGGCGGCGGCTGCTGACCGGCGTCGCCGGCGGCGTGGTCGTGGCGGGCGCCGCGACCTGGCTGGGCCGGGAGTTCGGCGGCCGGCAGGCGGTGGACGCCGCCAGGACCAGCGTGGCCCTGCCCAAGCCCGCCACCCCGGCAAAGCCGCTCCCCGCGGGCGTCGACTTCAAGCTCCCGGGCCTGTCGCCGTTCGTCACGCCGAACAAGGACTTCTACCGGGTGGACACCGCGATCGTCGTCCCCCAGGTGGACCCGAACGACTGGACGCTGCGCATCCACGGCCTGGTCGATCGTCCCGTCGAGCTCACCTACGCCGACCTGCTGGGGCGCCCGCTCACCGAGGCCGACGTGACCCTGACCTGCGTCTCCAACGACGTGGGCGGCCCGTACGTCGGCAACGCCCGCTGGCTGGGCGTGCGCATGGCCGACGTGCTGCGCGAGGCGGGCCTGCGTTCCGGCGCCGACATGCTGCTGTCCACCTCCGCCGACGGCTTCACCTGCGGCACCCCGGTGGACGTCGTCATGGACGGCCGCGACGCGCTGTTCGCGATCGCGATGAACGGCGAGGCGCTCCCGGTGGACCACGGCTTCCCGGTACGTCAGGTGGTGCCCGGCCTGTACGGGTACGTCTCGGCCACCAAGTGGGTCGTGGACATCAAGGTGACCAGGTTCGACGAGGACGAGGCGTACTGGACGCCGCGCGGCTGGGCCGCCAAGGGCCCGATCAAGACCCAGTCGCGCATCGACATCCCCGGCTACGGCGACCGGCTCAAGGCGGGCCGCACCACGATCGCCGGGGTGGCCTGGGCGCAGCACACCGGCGTGGACGCCGTCGAGGTGCGGGTGGACAGCGGCCAGTGGCGGGTGGCGAAGCTGGCCGAGGTGCCGGGGCCCGACACCTGGCGGCAGTGGTCGATCGACTGGGACGCGACTCCGGGCGAGCACGCGATCCAGGTACGCGCGACCGACGCGGCCGGGCGTACGCAGACCGACCAGCTCGCCCCGCCGGCCCCCGACGGTGCCACCGGCTGGCACACGGTCACCGTGCAAGTGAGCTGAGGTATGCCCCGTTCGCCCAGGTAGAGCCCCCAGCTCGGACGGGGAATCTCGCCGACTTCGCCCCCTTGTCACCGCGTCGCCTCTACGATCGTTCGTTGAAGCATGACAGGAGGCAGGCCGTGTTCCGCGAGCACAAGCCGAGTGTCCGATGGGTTCTTCCAGATGGCCGATACAACCCCGTCGTGGCCGACGGGATGCGGTGGCTCGACTACGAGCACGCCGCCGAGAGCGATGCCGACTCGCCTGCAGCCCCCTCTGACGAGTCTTCCGCAGGATCCTCGGCAGCGTCCTCAGCCGCGTCCTCGGCAGGGTCCTCGGCAGGGTCCTCGGCAGGGTCCTTCGCTGCCGAGCCTCTGATCGCTGCCGAGGACGGTGACTGGTTCGACGGGCCGCACCGGCCGCCCAGGCTGGCCGACAGCCGCCCGTACGGCGTGCCGGGCGGGCTCGCGCAGCCCGACCCGCAGGTGGAGCGGGACCTCGCCGAAGCCGTACGCGGCGGCGCCCGTTTTCCCGACCCGCGCGGCACCTGGGTGCGCCTGGTCAACGGCGGCGGCCCGGCCGACGACCCGTTCCGGGCCTCCAACGCCGCCGACTGCGCGCTGGCCGTGCTGTCCACCTGGCACGGCGAGCCCGCGGCGGCCGCGCCCCGGCTGCCCGAGTACGACCGGATCGGCCGCCCTGTGCTGACCGGCGAGCAGGGGAGCGTGGCCAGGATCGAGAGCTGGGTGGGCCACCGTCTCCAGTACGCCGGGCAGGGACGGCACGCCTACCCGATGATCGCCCACCGGCTCGTCGAGGCCGGCCATGGGGCGAGCGCGGTGATCGTGGTGCGCTGGCCGGGCGGCGGGAGTCACGCCTGGAACGCGGTCAACTTCGACGGCGAGGTCATCTGGATCGACGCGCAGCGGGGTCACATGTCGGTCGAGCCGCCGTACCGGACGGTGACCGGGGTGTTCTGCGTGATCCTTGACCGGTGGGGGCGTCCGCGATGAACCTGGACCAGGCCAGGGCGCTGGCCGAGGAGTACTTCAACGGGGTGCGCCCGCCCGGGGAAGCGGTCCCCGTGGGCGTCTACGGCTTCGAGGGCGGCTACGTCGGCTGGGTCCGCGACCTGGAGCCGGACGACCCGGCCAGCCTGCCGGAGACGGCCGGCGGCGCCTGCATCGTGATCGACAGAGCGACCGGCGAGGTGGTGGCGCGCCCGCTGCTGGACGTGGAGACCGTCGCGGAGTTGTGGCCCGGCCGCACCCCTCGCTGACCACCCGAAGGGTGTGAGGTGCGCGGGCGAGGCCGGGCGTCGCCCCCATCGGACGCCCGACCTGCTTCCTACCCTCTATCCGGCTTTTTCGGGTTTATTCGACAATGTCGCTATTCGTCCCGGTCAGCCGGCCGCGAGCGACCCTACGATGGACGCCCGCGCCGCCCGCCGCGCCGGGATCACGGCCGCCAGCACCCCCGCCGCCCCCGACAGCACCACGAACAGCAGCACCTGGGGGACGGGCACCGCGTACTGCGAGCCTTCCAGCATCGCCCGCATCGCCGCCCACCCGAAGACGAGCCCGAGCGCGACGCCCACCAGCGCCCCGATCAGCCCGAGCACCAGCGCCTCGACGGACAGCATGCGGCGCAGCTGCGGCCGGGTCAGGCCGAGTGCGCGCAGCAGGGCGGACTCGCGGGTGCGTTCGTGGACGGACAACGACAGGGTGTTCGCGATGCCGAGCAACGAGATGAGGATGGCGAGCCCGAGCAGTCCCGTCATGATCATCAGGACCATGTCGAGCGTCTCGTCGAACTGCCCGCGTACCTCTGTCGCGCTGTTGACCATCACGGTCGGATAGGGGGCCGCGGCGGCGTCCACCACCGCGCGGGCCCGCGCGGGGGACACGCCGTCCTTGATCGTGACGAGCACCTGCGCGTCGGGCACCGCGCCGAAGTAGGCGTCGAACGCGCGCTCGGGCACGGTGACGGAGGGCAGCATCGTCTGGTCGCCGTCGAGCAGCGCGACGATCCGCAGGGAGACCGTGCCCACTCGCTTGGTCGCGAGCGTGGCCGTGCCGCCGAGCCGCAGCCCGAGCCGGGCCGCCGTCCGCTCATCGACCGCGACCTGCCCGGCCGCGAACCCGCGCAGGGACCCGGCCGTCACGTAGGGCTCCACGTGCCCGGCGAACGTCCCCACGCTCTGCGTCCTGCCGCCGAAGCCGGCCTCGACCCGGCGGATCTGCCCCACCGAGGCCAGCTCGGGCCGGGTACGCAGCTCCTCGCCCACCGAGCGCGGGATGAGCGGCTCGCGTTCCTGATCGGCCAGCAGGTAGTCGACGGGGAACTGGTCGTCCAGCTTGGCCGTCATGGTGAGCCGGGTCGAGGCGGTGATCACGGAGATGAGCGTCATCAGCGTCACCCCGATCGTCAGCGCGACCGTGGTGGTGGCCGCCCGCCTGGGGTTGCGGGCGGAGTTCTCCACCGCGAGCCGGCCCGGCACCCCGAACGAGCGGCGCGGCACCCATCCCACGACCGCGCTCAGCGGCCTGACCAGCACCGGCCCGAGTATCAGCACCGCCAGGAAGGTGAGCGCGCCCCCGGCCATGACGACGACCAGCGCGACCTGCCCAGGGGGCAGCGCGAACGCGCCCGCGCCGGTCGTACCGGCTCCTGCCAGCAGGAAGAGCGCCGCGAACAGCATCCGCGCCCGCCCGGCGCGGAACGTGCGCTCCTCCGGCTCGCTGCGCAGCGCGGCGACCGGCGCCACGCGGGTGGCGGACCTCGCGGGCAGCAGCGCCGCGCCCACCGTGACCAGCACGCCGACGGTCAGGGCGATGCCGGCGGTGACGGGGGAGAGCGTGACGGCCGCGTCGGTGGGCAGCGGGGCGTCGAGCGCGCCGAGCACGGTCAGCGTGAGCGCGGCCAGGCCGTACCCGGTGGCGAGACCGGCCAGCGAGGCCAGCAGGCCCACGGCGGCCGACTCCAGCAGCACTTGGGAGAACACCTGCCCCCGCGTCGCCCCGATGCAGCGCAGCAGCGCCATCTCGCGGGTGCGCTGGGCGACGAGGATGGTGAAGGTGTTGTAGATGACGAGCGCGGCCACCAGCATCGCGACGAGCCCGAACAGCAGCAGCCCCACCGTGAGCAGCCGGGCGTCCACGCCGGCGGACGCGGCCAGCTCGTCGGCCAGCTCGGCGCCGGTCCTGACCGTGTACGAGCCGCCGGCCGCCGCCGCGACGGCCTGCTTCAGCCCGGGGCCGGAGCCCTTGACGTCGATCTCGGCGTACCCCTTGGCGCCGGTCATGCGCCGCGCGGTGTCCGTGGTGAAGCCGACCGCGCCGGTGAAGGCGAGCTGCTGGTCGAGCCCGGTGTCGATGAGCCCGACCAGGCGGAAGGGGTGCGGCCTGCGGCGGGAGTCGAGCACGGTGATCGTGTCGCCGGGGCGCAGGCCCTGGGCCTCGGCGGTGTTCTCGTCCAGGACGGCGGCGTGGTCGTCGGTGCCAGGCCCGGTGCCCGCGACCACGTCGGTACGGTCGAGCGGGCCGGTGACGACCGAGACGGCCGTGGTGGGCAGGGTGCCGACGGCTTTGCCGTCCTTGCCGAGCAGGGGCGCGGCGCCGCGTACGATGCCCTGCGCGTCGGTGACGCCAGGCAGGCTCCTGATCCGGTCGAGCAGGGCGGCGGGCAGCGGCTCGCCGGAGCCCTTGGGCAGCACGGCCACGTCCACCTTGCCCGCGTCGGCGGTCACCCGCTGGGCGAAGCCGGCCTCGACGGTGTCGTTCAGCACGAACGTGCCCGCGATGAAGCCCACCCCGAGCAGGATCGCCAGCGACGTCAGCAGGAACCTCAGCCGGTGCGCGCGCAGCCCGGCCACCGTGGTCCTCAGCACCTCACGCCTCCAGCCGGACGAGCGTGTCCAGCACGGACTGCGGCGTCGGCGCGGCGACCTCGGTGACCAGCTCGCCGTCGCGCAGGAAGACCACGCGGTCCGCGTACGAGGCCGCCACCGGGTCGTGCGTGACCATGACGATGGTCTGGCCCAGCTCGCGTACGGACGCCCGCAGGAACGCCAGCACCTCCGCGCCGCTGCGCGAGTCGAGGTTGCCGGTGGGCTCGTCGGCGAAGATGACCTGCGGCTTGCTGATCAGCGCCCTGGCCACCGCCACCCGCTGCTGCTGGCCGCCGGACAGCTCGGCGGGCCGGTGCGCGAGCCGCTCGCGCAGCCCGACGGTGTCGATGACCCGCTCGAACAGCGTCTCGTCGGCCTGGCGGCTCGCGATGTCGAGGGGCAGGCGGATGTTCTGCTCGGCGGTCAGCGTGGGCAGCAGGTTGAACGCCTGGAAGATGAACCCGATCCGCTCGCGGCGCAGCAACGTCAGCCGGCGGTCGCTCAGCCCGGTCAGCTCGACGTCGCCGACGTGCACGGTGCCGGAGGTGGCCGTGTCGAGCCCGGCCAGGCAGTGCATGAGCGTCGACTTGCCGGACCCGGACGGCCCCATGATCGCGGTGAACGCCCCCGTGGCGAAGGACACGCTCACCCCGCGCAGCGCGTGGACCTGGGCGTCGCCCTGGCCGTACACCTTGGTCAGTTCTGTTGCCACCACGGCGGCCGGTGCCTGCCGCCGGGTCTCGGTGAGCGTCACGTTCACTCCTTGGTCGCGGGGGTCGTGGAACGCGACCAACGCTAGGAGGGGAAATGTCCCTTTCCCTGGGCCTTGAGGAGGGACTTCGTGTACGCCGCCAGCTGACCCCGGGTCAGCCTTCCGGCCGATGCACGGGCGGCTGGGCGGGCGGTTGCGCGGGCGGTTGCGCGGGTGGTTGCGCGGGGACGATCAACCCCGCCTCGTAGGCGTACACGACCGCCTGCGCCCGGTCCCGCAGCCCCAGCTTGGCCAGCACCCGGCCGAGGTGCGTCTTGACCGTCGCCTCCGCCACCTCCAGGCGGGCCGCGACCTCCGCGTTCGACAGCCCGCGCCCCACCATGAGCAGCACCTCGCGCTCGCGCGGCGTCAGGTCGCCCGCACCGGGCGGCGCCTGCCCGCTGGGGAGCTGGGCGGCGAAGCGGTCGAGCATGCGGCGCAGCGTGCTCGGCGACATGACCGACTCGCCGGCGTGCACCACCCTGATCGCGCTGACCAGGTCGGCGGGCGGCACGTCCTTGAGCAGGAACCCGGCCGCGCCCGCCTTGACCGCCGCGAAGGCGTACTCGTCGAGGTCGAACGTGGTCAGGATGAGCACCCGTGGCCCTCTGATGAGCCTGGTGGCCTCCACGCCGTCCATGACCGGCATGCGGACGTCCATGAGCACGACGTCCACCTCGACCCGCTCAAGCAGCCGCAGGGCCGCCGCGCCGTCGCCCGCCTCGGCCACCACCTCGATGTCGGGCTGCGCCCCGAGCACCATCCTGAAGCCGGCCCGCAGCAGCTCCTGGTCGTCGACCAGCATCACCCTGATCACGCCGCCTCCTTCGCCAGGGGCAGCCTGGCCAGCACCTCGAAGCCGCCGCCCTGGCGGGGGCCGGCCGACACCGCGCCGCCGTACATGCCGGCCCGCTCGCGCATGCCGATCAGGCCGTGGCCGCCGGCGCCGCGCGGCGCGGCGGCGCCCCTGCCGTCGTCGGTGACCCGGACGAGCACGTCCGTGCCGCTGTAGTCGATCTCGACGGTGGCGCTGACGCCGGGGCCGCCGTGCTTGAGCGCGTTGGTCAGGGCCTCCTGGACGATGCGGTAGACGGCGAGCTGCTGGCCCTCGGGCAGCTCGGCCGGCGTCCCCGCGACGCGCAGGCTGGCGGGCACCGCGAAGCCGCTGACCAGCTCGTCGAGCTGGCCGAGACCCGGCTGCGGGGTGTAGTCGGTGGGCGCGCTCTCGTTCTCGCGCAGCACGCCGACCAGCCTGCGCATCTCGGCCAGCGCGGCCCTGCCGGTGGCCGAGATGGTCGCGACGGCCGCGCGGGCCTGGTCGAGGTCGGTGCCGAGGGCGTAGTTCGCGCCGTCGGCCTGCACCACCATGACGCTGACGTTGTGGGCCACGACGTCGTGCAGCTCCCGCGCGATCCTGGCCCGCTCGGCCGCCGCGGCCATCCTGGCCTGCTGGTCGCGCTCGCGCTCGGCGCGCTCGGCGCGTTCCTCCAGGCTCTCCAGGTAGCGGCGGCGGGTATTGGCGTACAGGCCGGTCAGCCAGACCGTCACCACGAGGATCGAGCAGCTGAAGAACATGCCGAACGTGGGGCGGTACCAGTTGACCATGGCCAGCGCCACCCCCAGCTCCGCCACCAGGCAGGCCGCCATCGCCCAGCGGAACAGGCACTGCGAGGCCACCGCGTAGAGCGCGACCAGCACGGCCAGGTTGGCGGGCACCGGGGCCAGGCCGGCCAGCCACTGCCCGAAGCTGACCAGCGCGACGGCCGAGAACGACAGCAGCGGACGTTCCCGCCACACCAGCGGCAGCAGCAGAAGCGCCGTCAGGGCGAGGTAACCGGGCAGGCCGGGCGCGGAACCGGCGCCCAGCTGCGCGGAGCCCTCCGCCGCAACCCCGGTCAGGACGCAGAACAGCGCCAGAGGGCTCGCCCACAGGGCGTTGGCCAGCTTCTCGTGGCGTCGCGACCACGCCCGTACCCTGCCGAACACATCCTCACGATATGCAGCGCACCCAAAGCTTCTGTCCACCTGAAGACTGAAGTGTGAGTACGACCCAGGTCTTACATGACGGGGAGCTTACGCACGGCTTACGGTGGATTTGGCATTCTCATTACCGGGAGCGCCCCCTGCGGGGCGAGTAAAGGGAGATCGTGATGGCGGATCATGATCGCGATGCCGGGTCGCGCGGCGATGAGGAAGCGCCGCGCGGCCCGAGTCCCGAGCAGCCGGCTCTGAAGTACGGCGAACAGGCCGATCAGGCGTACGCCGAGATCCCTCCCACGCAGCGCGTCGACTGGGAGACGCCGCGGAGCGGTGGCGGTCGCGGGCGCAAGATGCTCATCGGCGCGGGACTCGTCGGACTGCTCGCGGGAGTTCTGATCGGCGGTGTGAGCGTGGCCGCCGTCAACGACGCCGACCATGATCACGGCAGGTTCGACGTCTGGTATGACATGCCGCGCCCGGACCGTTTCCGCGTCCACGCCGTGCCCGACGTGAGCTGCTGGGAGCGCGAGAATGAGGTGCGCTGCAGTGCGCCCTCGCCGCCCCGCGTGCCGCGACCGCCGCGCCCCGGGGACGCCCCTGCGGCGCTCGTCGCGCCCCCCTACGACGACTGAGAAACGGCCGGTCAGGGGCGTGGAAACACAATCGCTCGTAGGGCCGGTGGGATTCGAACCCACACTAACAGCCACCTAAAGACTGCGCCTCTGCCATTGGGCTACGACCCCTTTGCCATTGCCATGCCCCGAGATTTCGGTCGGGAAATGACAATTCGGGCACGGGAAGTGCCACGTGCCGCCAATCTTACCGCCTGCGTACGCGATCCGGCGCCCGCCCGGTCGGCGGCGTTATCACACGAATAACGCCGCCCGCCGGGGAGGTCTAGGCGAGGCCGAGCTTCTTCTTCAGCGAGGCCACGTGACCCGTCGCCTTCACGTTGTAGAGCGCCTGCTCGATCTTCCCGTCGCCGTCGATGACGAACGTCGAGCGGATCACGCCCACGACCTCCTTGCCGTACAGCTTCTTCGTGCCGTGGGCGCCGTAGGCCTGATGGACGGTCAGCTCGGGGTCGGACAGCAGGGGGAAGGTCAGCGCGTCGCGCTCGGCGAACTTGGCGAGCTTCGCCGGCTTGTCCTTCGACACGCCGAGGACGACGAAACCCTCGTCGGTCAGCTGCCCGAGGTTGTCGCGGAAATCGCACGCCTGCTTGGTGCAGCCGGGGGTCATCGCGGCGGGGTAGAAATAGAGGATCACGCGCTTGCCGCGGTAGTCGTCGAGTGAGACGGTGCCGCCGTCGGCGGTGGGAAGCGCGAACTCGGGTGCGGCGTCGCCGGGCGCGAGCTTGGTTTCTGTCACTGGGCCCTCCTGATGAACTGCCACCAACCTACCGGCCCGACTCACTGTGCGGCCGCCGTGCCGTCCGGGGCGCCGACCTGACAGACTGATCACGACCAGAACGGACGCCTCGCCGCTGAGGGCACGCGTACGGTCGAAAGGAGAGCCATGGCTGACACCGATCCCGATGAGCTGGAGCGGCAGATCGCGCGGACGCGCGCGGAGTTGGCGCGGACGGTCGACGCCATCGCCGACCGGGTGAGCCCGAAGCGGGTCGCCGAGCGCACGGTGGAAGACGTCAAGACCAGGGCGGGGCACTTCGTCGCGTCGGTGGGCGACGCGCTGGGGGTGACGGCCAGGCCCGCGGAGTTCGGCGACAACCCCGACCAGATGTGGGACGACGAGCGGCCCGACCTGGGGCCGGTGCTGATCGGGATCGGCGCGGTGCTGGTCGTGGGGGCGGCCATCGTGCTCATGCGCCGCCGCCGCAAGCGCCGCTGACCGCTCAGCCGCCGACGCCTCAGAGAAACGTACGCCCCTCGCCCCGGTAGGTCGGCACCGACTCCACCAGCGTGTCGCCCTCGACCAGGTGCAGCGTGTCGAAGCGCTCGCACAGCTCGCCCGCCTTGGCGTGCCGGAAATAGACCCGGTCGCCGATCCGCAGGTCCTCGGCCGCCTGGCCGAGCAGCGGGGTCTGCACCTCGCCCGCGCCTTCGTCGGGCGCGTAGCGCAGCCCGGCCGGCAGGTACGGCTGCGGCGCCCTGCTGGGCTCCGGTGGCCCTGAGGCGATGTAACCGCCGCCGAGCACGGCGACGACGTCCCTGGCCGGGCGGCGTACGACGGGGAGCGCGAAGAGCGCGGCGGGCACCCCGGTGAACCCGCGGTAGAAGTCGAAGAGCCGCGGATGGAACAGGCCGGACCCGGCGGCCACCTCGGTGACGGCCTTCTCGCGGACGGTCCGCTCGACGCTGCCGGTGCCGCCGCCGTTGACGAACTCGAGGTCGGCGACCTGGCGTACGGCGTTGACGATCCTGCCCCTGCGCAGGACGAGGTCCCTGGCGGAGCGGGCCTGCATGAGCCTGATGAGCCGGGTGTAGGCGGCGTTGCCCGGGGGGTCGTCGCCGACCCCGGCGATCTGCGCCTCGTACGCCAGCAGCCCGGCGAGGCGGAGGCCGGGCCGCTTGGCGATGCTCGCGGCCAGGTCGGCGGCCTGGCCGGGCTCGCGGATGGGGGAGCGCAGTGCGCCCGCCCTGAACCTGCCGCCGAAGGCGACGTAGCCGGCGTCGATGTCGAGGCAGAGCCTGATCTCGGCGCGCGGCCGGACGCCCGCCACGGCGGCCTCGATGAAGTCGAGGTGGGCGGCCGAGTCGACGGTGACGGTGATCCGTTCGGCGGCCTGCGCGTCTCCCGCGAGTGCGGCCAGGGCGTGCCGGTCGGCGGTGGGGTAGGCGACGAGGATGTCGGTGTGGCCGTGCCCGGCGAGCCAGAGCGCCTCGGGCAGGGTGAAGGCCATGAGGCCGCGGAAGCCGCCCATGGCGAGGACGCGGTCGAGGAGTGCCCGGCTGCGTACGGACTTGGTGGCCACTCTGATGGGCTTGCCGGCGGCGCGGCGTACGAGGCCGGCGGCGTTGGCCCGCAGGGCGGCGAGGTCGAGCAGCGCGAACGGCGGTTCGAGGGCGGCGGTGGCCCGGTCGTACCGCTGCCGGTCATCCATACCGGCAGCGTATCCGCATATCGGGCAAATTAACATGAGGCTTGTTCGTGTTAGTTGCGGTCCCCGTAATGATCGGGCAAACCGGCGGCGAGGGCGCGGTACCGCCCCGGCGCCCTGCATGTACGTCTGTCGGTGTGATGACCACGCTTCAGCAGCTCCTGCCCGGTGCCGTCGTCGCCCCGCGGAACACCGGGCTGCGCCGGGCGACCAGGGCGCTGCGGCCGGCGCGTACCGTCCCCGGCGCCCTCGTGGCGCTCACGCTGGCCACCGGGCTGGGGGCGACCGCGGCCGAGGTGGTCGCCGCGCTGCTCGGCAGGCCGCTCGGCTGGGTGCCGGTCAACGAGCTGATCGAGCTGGCGGGCCGGAGCACCTGGCCGGAGCTGGAGACCGTCGCGATGGGCCTGGCCGGAGCGGGCGCGCTCATGCTGCTGCTCGCGATCATGCCGGGACGTACCCGGCTGGTGCCGGTGGAGACCAACGACCCGCTCATCGTCATCGGCATCACCCGCGCGGGCCTGCGCCGCACCCTGCGCGCCGCCGCCCAGCAGGTGGCCGGCGTGGACCGGGCGAGCGTCAGGCTGCGCCGCCGCACGATCGAGGTCACGGTCATGACCAGCGGGGAGAGCTCGGGGCAGATGCTCAGGCAGGTCGGCACCGTCGTGGGCGACCGCCTGGCCGGGGTCGGCACGCTGAGCACCTGCGAGGTCGTCGTCCGTCTGCGCAGGAGGGCCGCCTGATGCGCCAGTACGCGGGCAACCGGGTGGGCCTCGCGGTCGTCGGGGCGATCCTGCTGGCTCTCGGCGGGTACGCGTGGCTGCGCGGCCAGAACCGCTTCTTCGAGCTGCCGCCGGGCGCCAAGGTGCTGCCCGCCGCCGCCAGGAGGACGCTGGCCGAGGAGCCGTGGCCGCTCTGGTTCGTCGCCTTCGCCCTGCTGTTCCTGACCCTGCTCGCGCTGCGCTGGCTGCTGCTCAGCCTCGGCTGGGGCCGCCGCGGCACCCACAACGGCACCGGCACCGCGATGCTCTTCGTCGGGCTCAAGGGCGTGGACGGGCTGGGCAGGGCAGGCGTCCGCGTGGCCGCCGACGGCCTGCGCATCGGCCTGACCTGCCCGGCCGCCGCCGACGTCGGCGCGATCGTGAGCAAGCTGGACCAGGACATCGTGGGGCGGATCCGGCGCGAGGTCCGCGACGACGAGTGCCCCGCCGTGGTCCGCCTGCACGTACGGCGTCAGGTCAGCACTCGATCACGTTGACCGCGAGGCCGCCGCGCGAGGTCTCCTTGTACTTGTCGAGCATGTCGCGGCCGGTGTCGCGCATGGTCTTGATGGCCCGGTCGAGCGAGACGAAGTGCTTGCCGTCGCCGCGCAGCGCGATCCTGGCCGCGGTGATCGCCTTGTTGGAGGCCACCGCGTTGCGCTCGATGCACGGGATCTGCACCAGGCCGCCGATCGGGTCGCAGGTCAGCCCCAGGTTGTGCTCGATGCCGATCTCGGCGGCGTTCTCCACCTGCTCGGGCGTGCCGCCCAGCGCCTCGGTGAGCCCCGCCGAGGCCATCGAGCAGGCCGAGCCCACCTCACCCTGGCAGCCCACCTCGGCGCCGGAGATCGAGGCGTTCTCCTTGAACAGCACCCCGATCGCGCCCGCCGTCAGCAGGAACCTGATGACGCCGTCGTCGTCGGCGTGCGGAACGAACCGGGTGTAGTAGGTCAGGACGGCCGGGATGATGCCGGCGGCGCCGTTGGTCGGGGCGGTGACGATCCGGCCGCCCGCCGCGTTCTCCTCGTTGACGGCCAGCGCGAACAGCGTCACCCAGTCCATCGCCTGCAACGGGTCCTTCTCCGGCGGCTCGGACTGCAGGCGGCGGTGCAGCTGGTTGGCGCGGCGCTTGACCTTGAGGCCGCCGGGCAGCACGCCCTCCTTGGCGATGCCGCGCGTGACGCACTCGGACATGACCCGCCACAGGTTCATCAGGCCGCCCCTGATCTCCTCCTCGGTGCGGCCGAACGCCTTCTCGTTCTCCAGCATCAGCGCGGAGATCGACAGGCCGGTGGCGGAGCAGTGCTTGAGCAGCTCCTCGGCGGTGGTGAACGGGTAGGGCAGGACGGTGTCGTCGGGCTTGATGCGGTCGGCGCCGGTGGCCTGCTCGTCCACCACGAAGCCGCCGCCGACGGAGAAGTAGACCTTCTCCCGCAGCCGCTCGCCCGAGGCGTCCCAGGCGGTGAAGCGCATGCCGTTGGGGTGCTCGGGCAGCGAGATCTTGCGCTCGAAGACGAGGTGCTCGCCGACGACGAACGGGATCTCGCGGGTGCCGAAGAGCGAGACGGTGCCCGACTCGCGCATGGCGGCGATGCGGGCGTCCACGGTGTCGACGTCGACCAGCTCGGGCTTGTCGCCCGACAGTCCCAGCAGGACGGCCTTGTCGCTGCCGTGGCCCTTGCCGGTCAGACCGAGCGAGCCGTACAGGATGACCTCCACGCGGGACACCTGGTCGAGCAGGCCGTCCTGGTGCAGGCCGCGGGCGAACTTGTGGGCGGCGGCCATCGGGCCGCCCGTGTGGGAGCTCGACGGGCCGATGCCGATCTTGAAGAGGTCGAAGACGCTGATCGCCATTGATGTGCGCCCTTCATGAAGGGCCGGGGCCCGGCTCGGCGGGCAGCTCGGCGGGCCCCGGCGGGTGGGTCAGGAGTCGCCCGCGGTCAGGGCGGTGTACTCCTCAGGTGAGAGCAGCTCCTCGGGGTCGCCCTCCACGCGGACCTTGAACATCCAGCCCTCGCCGTACGGGTCGCTGTTGGCCAGGCTCGGGTCGTCCACGACCGCCTGGTTGACCTCGACGACCTCACCGCCGACCGGCGTGTAGATCTCGTTCACCGACTTGGTCGACTCCACCTCGCCGACGGAGTCACCCGGCTCGACGTTGCTGCCGACCTCGGGGAGCTGCACGTAGACGACGTCACCAAGGGAGTCGGCGGCGAAGGCCGTGATGCCGACGGTCACGGTGACGCTGTCCTCGACACCGCGCACCCACTCGTGCTCCTTGGTGTAGCTCAGGTCGTCAGGGATGTTGCTCACTTGTTCCTCCTGTAAAAGGGCAGCTCGACCAGGTCCACAGGTTCATGGCTGCCCCGGATGTCCACAGCCAGACCTGAATCGGCGCCGGTGTCCACGTAGGCCATCGCGATGGGCTTGCCCAGACTCTGGGAAGGCGCACCGCTGGTGACCTCGCCGACGACGGCGCCGTCTCGGGTGACCGGGTAACCGTGGCGCGGCACCCGGCGGCCCCGCGCGACCAGGCCGACGAGCCGGCGCCGTGGCTGGTCGTCCTTGACCGCCTCGAGCGCAGACCGGCCGACGAAGTCACCGGGCTTGTCGAATTTCACCACCCTGCCCAGCCCCGCGTCGAACGGGGTCAGCTCCGCGTTGAGCTCGTTGCCGTACAGCGGCATGCCCGCCTCCAGGCGGAGCGTGTCGCGGCTGGACAGGCCCGCGGGCTTGAGCCCGTACGGCTCGCCGGCCGCCGTGAGCGCGTGCCAGAGCGGGACGGCGTCCTCGCCCGCGACGAACAGCTCGAAGCCGTCCTCGCCGGTGTAACCGGTACGGGCGATGAGCGCCTGCCGGCCGTCCACCGTGCCGGGCAGGCCGGCGTAGTACTTGAGCCCGGCCAGGTCGGCGTCGGTGAGCGTGGCCAGGATCTCCTGCGAGCGCGGGCCCTGGACGGCGATCAGCGCGTACCGGCCGGAGCGGTCCTCGACCACCGCGTCGTACGCCTTCGCGCGCTCCTGCAGCTCGCGGGCGACCTTCTCGTAGTTGGAGGCGTTCGCCACGACCATGAACTCCTCGTCACCGAGCCGGTAGACGATGAGGTCGTCGAGCACGCCGCCGCGCTCGTTCACGATCATGGTGTAGCGGGCCCGGCCGGCGGCCAGCGCCGACAGGTGGCCGACCAGCGCGTAGTCGAGCGCCTCGGCGGCCTGCGGGCCGGTCAGGAAGATCTCGCCCATGTGCGACAGGTCGAACAGACCGGCCGCCTCGCGGACGGCTCGGTGCTCGGCGGACTCGCTGCCGTACCGGAGGGGCATGAGCCAGCCGGCGAAGTCGGTCAGGGTGGCGCCGAGGCTCTCGTGAACGTCTCGGAGCGGTGTCGGTCGGGACATTGGACGCACCTCAGGACAGGAGTGGATGCCAGCATCCTCCCCCTCTGTCATCGGTGCCTGAGAGCTTCGCCCGACTTTTGCCGGACTTTCACCTTCGGCGAGGCCGCGGGGCCTGCTTTCCAGAGACACCGTAGCCGTGCGGTCCTTTGCCTTGAGAGGTTCGCGGGGAGGGCTTGCTCCTTCAGGGGCCCTGACCGGCTGTCAGGGCACTCTCCCGCACGGTTTCGTCGGTGATGTCCGCCAGCCTAGTGGGGATATGGGGCTGTTGTCGCGTTCGCAGTTCAACAGGCCGCGACCAGCGTCTCGAAGAGCGCCCGATCCTCCGCCACCTCAGGGTGCCACTGCACCGCCATCGCGAACCCGGCGCCCTCCAGCTCCACCGCCTCGATCGTGCCGTCCGCCGCCGTCGCGGTGACCGACAGGTCAGGCGCGAGCCGGTCCACGCCCTGGTGGTGGTAGTGCGGCACCGGCAGCGGCTCCGTGCCCAGCGCCTTCGCCAGGCGCGAGCCGGGGACGGGCGTCACCGGCAGGTCGCCGAAGCGCCCAGGGCCTGGGCAGTGGCCGGTGTGGCCCACGACGTCCGGCAGGTGCTGGTGCAGGCTGCCGCCGAGCGCCACGTTCAGCACCTGGAGCCCCCGGCAGACGCCCAGGTAGGGCAGCCCGGCGTCGAGCGCCGCGCGCAGCAGCGCGAACTCCGCCTCGTCGCGGAACTCCCGCACGTAGCCGGTGCGCTCGTGCGGGGCCGCGGCGTACCTGGCCGGGTCGATGTCGCCGCCGCCCGCCAGCACGAGCCCGTCCAGCCGGCCCACGAGCGCGGCGGGCTCACCGGCCGGCGGCAGCACGACCGGCTGCCCGCCGGCCGCCGCCACCTTCTCCACGTACGCGTACGGCAGCAGCGCGGCAGGCGTGTCCCGCCACACCGTGAACGTGGCCTGCTCGACGTAGCAGGTGATGCCGATGACCGGACGCCGCATGGCGTGCCCCCCTCTAGAGCGGCGTGACGTACGCGCCGGAGATGCCGCCGTCCACCAGGAACTCGCTGGCCGTGACGAACGAGGCGTCGTCGCTGGCGAGGAACGCCGCCGCCGCCGCGATCTCCGACGCCTCCGCGAAGCGGCCGACCGGCACGTGCACCAGCCGCCGCTGCGCCCGCTCCGGGTCCTTGGCGAACAACTCCTGGAGCAAGGGCGTGTTCACCGGGCCTGGACACAGCGCGTTCACTCTGATGCCCTCCCTGGCGAACTGCACACCCAGCTCACGCGACATCGCGAGCACGCCGCCCTTGGAGGCGGTGTAGGAGATCTGCGAGGTCGCCGATCCCATCACCGCCACGAACGACGCCGTGTTGATGATCGAGCCCTTGCCCTGCCGCCGCATGTACGGGATGACGTGCTTGCAGCACAGGTAGACGCTGGTCAGGTTCACCTCCTGGACGCGGCGCCAGGCGTCGATGCCGGTCTCCAGGATCGAGTCGTCGTCGGGCGGCGAGATGCCGGCGTTGTTGAAGGCGATGTCCACGCTGCCGTACGTCTCGTACGCGGTGGCGAACATGCGGACGACGTCGTCCTCACTCGTGACGTCGGCCCGCACGAACAGGCCGCCGACCTCGCTCGCGGCCTGCTTGCCCGCCTCCTCGTCGACGTCCGCGCAGACGACCTTGGCGCCCTCCTCGGCGAACCGGCGGGCCGTGGCCAGCCCGATGCCGCCCGCCGCGCCCGTGATGACCGCCACCCGATCCTGCAACCGCTGCATCCCGTGTCACTCCGTTGCGATGAAGACGTTCTTGACCTCGGTGAACGCCGCCAGGGCGTCCGCGCCGAGCTCCCTGCCGAGTCCGGACTGCTTGAAGCCGCCGAACGGGGTCCAGTAGCGGACGGAGGAGTGGGAGTTGACCGACAGCGCCCCCGACTCGACGGCCCTGGCCACCCGCAGCGCCCGCCCCACGTCGCGGGTCCAGATGGAGCCGCTCAGCCCGTACGGGGTGTCGTTGGCGATGCGGACGGCGTCGGCCTCGTCCTCGAACCTGGCCACCGACAGGACGGGCCCGAAGATCTCCTCGGTGAACGCCCGGTCGGTGACCTCGGGGGTCAGCACGGTCGGCGGGAACCAGTAGCCCCTGCCCTCGGGGCACGAGCCCTGCACGTAGGGGTCGCCGTCGACGAAGCTCGCGACGCGGGCCAGGTGCTCGGCGCTGATGAGGGGGCCCATCTCGGTGGCCTCGTCGCGCGGATCGCCGACCTTGACGCCCAGCACGGCGGGGGCGAGCAACGACATGAACTCGTCGTACACGCTCGACTGGACGAGCAGGCGGGAGCGGGCGCAGCAGTCCTGGCCCGAGTTGTCGAACACCGCGTACGGCGCCGTCGCCGCCGCCTTCTCCAGGTCGGCGTCGGCGAAGACGATGTTGGCCGACTTGCCGCCCAGCTCCAGCGTCACCCGCTTGACCTGGCGCGCCGCCTTCGCCGCGATCTCCTTGCCCACCTCGGTCGAGCCGGTGAACACGATCTTCGCCACGCCGGGATGCTCGACCAGGCGGGCGCCCGCGACCTCCCCTGCCCCAGGCAGCACCTGGAGCACCCCCTCGGGGAGGCCCGCCGCCAAGGCCAGCTCGGCCAGCCTCAGCGCCGTCAGCGGGGTCCACTCGGCCGGCTTCACGATCACCGTGTTGCCGGCCGCCAGCGCGGGGGCCACGCCCCACGACATGATCAGCATCGGGAAGTTCCACGGCACGATGACCCCGACCACGCCCAGCGGCTCGTGGAAGGTGACGTCCACGCCGCCCGCGACCGGGATCTGCCTGCCGTGCTCGCGCTCGGGCGCGCCCGCGTAGAAGTGCAGCACGTCGCGTACGGCGCCGGCCTCCCAGCGGGCGTTGCCGATCGGGTGCCCGGCGTTGGCCAGCTCAAGCTCGGCCAGCTCCGCGCCGTGCGCGTCCACCAGGTCCGCGAACCTGCGCAGCAGCCTCGCCCGGTCACCCGGCGCGACCGCGCGCCAGCCCGCGTACGCCTTCCTGGCACGCTCCACGGCCCGGTCGACCTCGGCCGCGTCGGCGAGCTCGACGTCGGCCAGCACCTCTTCCGTGGCCGGATTCACGATCTTCATGCGAGCCCGTCACATCCGCTCGAAACCACGGAACATCTCCCAGTCCGTCACCGCCGCGTCGAATGCGGCCAGCTCCACCCGCGCGTTGTTGGCGTAGTGCTCGACCACGTCCTCGCCGAACGCCTCCTTGGCCAGCTTCGACCCCTCGAACACGGCCAGCGCCTCGCGCAACGTCGCCGGCACCCGCTCCGCCCCCGAGGCGTAGGCGTTGCCCGCGTACGCATCCTCCAGCGGCAGCTCCGCGTCGATGCCGTGCAGCCCCGCCGCGATCAGCCCCGCCACCGCCAGGTACGGGTTCACATCGCCGCCCGGCACGCGGTTCTCCACCCGCAGCGACAGGCCGTGGCCGACCAGGCGCAGCGAGCAGGTGCGGTTGTCCACGCCCCACTTGAGCGCCGTGGGGGCGAAGCTGCCGGGCACGAAACGTTTGTAGGAGTTGATGTTGGGCGCGTACAGCAGGGTCAGCTCCCGCATCGCGGCCAGCTGCCCGGCCACGAAGCCCGCACCGAGCTGGGACAGCCCGTACGGCCCCTCGCCCGCCATCACCGGGTCGCCGTCCACGCTGCGCAGCGAGATGTGGATGTGGCAGGAGTTGCCCTCGCGCTGGTTCGGCTTGGCCATGAACGTGATCGACCGGCCCTCCTGGGCGGCGATCTCCTTGGCGCCCGTCTTGTAGATGACGTGGTTGTCGCAGGTCGCCAGCGCCTCGGCGTACCGGAAGGCGATCTCGTGCTGGCCCAGGTTGCACTCGCCCTTGGCCGACTCGACGTAGAGGCCCGCGCCCTCCATCTCGCGCCTGATCCGGCGCAGCAGCTTCTCGACGCGGCCGGTGCCGAGCAGCGAGTAGTCGACGTTGTAGAGGTTCGCGGGGGTCAGGTCGCGGTACGCGCGGCGCCAGGCGTCCTCGTAGGTGTCGTCGTAGATGACGAACTCCAGCTCCGTGCCGACGTACGCGGCCAGGCCCCGCTCGTGCAGCCGGGCGAGCTGGCGGCGCAGGATCTGACGCGGCGAGGCGGTCACCTCGGCGCCGCCCTCCCACGCGAGGTCGGCCATGACCAGCGCGGTGCCCTCGTGCCAGGGCACCCGGCGCAGCGTGGAGAGGTCGGGCTTCATGACGAAGTCGCCGTAACCCCGCTCCCAGGACGACATGGCGTAACCCGGGACGGTGTTCATGTCCACGTCGACGGCCAGCAGGTAGGTGCAGCCCTCGGAGCCGTGCTGCAGCACCTCGTCGAGGAAGTAGCGCGCGGACAGCCGCTTGCCCTGCAACCTGCCCTGCATGTCGGCGAGCGCGAGGAGCACGGTGTCGATCCGGCCGGCGGCGATCTCGTCGCGCAGCTCGGTCACGGACAGGAAGCCGCTGCTCGCACGATCGCTCACGCTACGTCGCTCCGATCTGGCCTGACGCGCTTTCCCGCTGATTGGGCTAGTCTCAGACCATTGATGTGCATGGTGGGATCACTTGTCAAGGCCTGAGGACACGTTGGACGAGTCGGCGCGTTTGATGACGGTGTTGCGGCCGGTCAGGGCCGGCAACGCCTTCGAGGAGACGGTCGAGCGGCTGCTCCAGGCGATCAAGCTCGGCGTCGTCCCGCCGGGGGGCAAGCTGCCGCCCGAGCGCGAGCTGGCCGTCCAGCTCGGCATCAGCCGGGTCACCTTGCGTGAGGCCATCAGGGCGCTGTCCGACGCCGGGTACCTCGACGTGCGCAGGGGGCGCTATGGCGGGGCCTTTGTGACGTACCGGCCGCCCGAGCCCGACGCCGGCAAGGCCCGCGAGGCCCTCCAGGAGATGGGGGCCGACGAGCTGTCCGACGCGCTCACCTTCCGGCTCGCCGTCGAATGCGGCGCCGCCCAGGTGCTCGCCGCCTCGCCGCTCAGCGACGCCACCCGCGAGGCGCTGCTGCGCCGGCTCACCGAGCTGAACGCCGCCGGGCTCGACGACTATCGCCGCCTCGACACCGCCTTCCACCTGTCCATCGCCGAGCTGACCGGCTCTTCCCTGCTCGCCGCCAGCTGCGCCGACGCCCGCTCCCGGGTCAGCGACCTGCTCGACGCCATCCCCATGCTGCAGGTCAACCTCGACCACGCCGCCGTACAGCACCGGGCCATCGTGGACGCCATCCTCGCCGCCGACCCCGACGCCGCCAGGCGGGCCGTCGCCGAGCACCTGGAGGGCACCGCCGCGCTGCTGCGCGCGTTCCTGGCGTGACCCGACCGGTTTGTGCGGCTCGTACCATCGATCTCAAGGTCATGGGGCACTGGTTTCAGCACAGCATCGTCGCCACAGGACGGCTTCCGCTGTTCTGCTACTTCGTCATGCTCATCGTGGCCTTCATCGCCACCCGCATCAACGTCCGGCTGATCAGGGCGAAGATCGGCTGGTTCCGTAACTTCACCGTCGGCGAGATGCACATCCACCACGTGGTGTTCGGCGTCGTGCTCATGCTGATCGGCGGCGTCGCGCTCATCGTCTCGCCCGGCTCCCAGGTCGGCACCGCCGCCGCCGCGTCCGTCTTCGGAGTGGGGTCCGCGCTCGTGCTCGACGAGTTCGCGCTCATCCTGCACCTGCACGACGTCTACTGGGAGGAGGAGGGGCGCACCTCGGTCGACGCCGTGTTCATCGCGATCGCCGTCAGCGGGCTGCTGCTCATCGGCCTGCGGCCCCTCACCTGGGACTACGGCACTCCCGTCGTCAACCCGGCCGCGCTCATCGTGGCCAACCTCGTCCTCGCCGTCGTCACTCTGCTCAAGGGCAAGATCTGGACGGGCATGGCCGGGCTGTTCGTCCCGCCCATGCTGCTGGTGGGCGCCATCCGGCTGGCGCGGCCCGGCTCCCCGTGGGCCCGCTGGTTCCTCGCCGGGCGGTCGCCCCGCAAGCTCGCCAAGGCCGTACACCGGGAGGAACGATGGCGCCGGCCGGTCATCCGGGCGAAAATCGCCTTCCAGGAGTTCCTCTCCGGCCGCCACGACCTCCCCTCCACCCGCCGCACTCGTCGCTCCCGAACGTGAGGCGTTCAACGATGTGACTTCAGGACGGCTCGGCGCACCCGTGACATGGGCTTGGAGCAGACACCGGGCGTAGGGTCTACGGCCGGGCACGGGCTTACAGGGCGGCCACCGAGCGCAGGGCCAGCCCCGTGCCCAGGACGATCACCATCGCAGCAGTCCCCATCGGCGCCAGCCCCGACAACCGCGCGGCCAGCCGCCGTCCCTTCGCGGCCCGCCGCTCCAGCCGGTCCACGAGTCTGACGAGGAGCAGGCCGGTCACGGTGAGCGTCGCCGCCATCCCGAGACCGTAGGCGGTGACCAGCGCCACCCCGAACCAGGTCCGGCCGAGCGCGATCGCGCCGAGGAGCACGATGAGCGCCGACGGACTCGGCACCAGCCCTCCCGCCACCCCCAACCCCACCAACCCACCCCGCCTACCACCGTGCCCATGGCCACGGCCGAAAGTGTGGCCGTGCCCATGGCCGTGGCCGTGGCCGGACGTGTGGGGGTGGGTGTGTTCGTGGTGGTCTTCTGGGTGGTGGCGGGTGGTGAGGAGGAGGCGGAGGCCGATCAGGGCGATCAGGGCGCCGCTGGCCACGCCGAGCCAGCCCAGCACCGTCTCGCCGGCCAGCGCCGTGAAGACGGTCAGCAGCAGGCCCACCACCAGCACTCCGGCCGTGTGGGTGGCCGTCACCGTCGCGCCCACCACCAAGGCGTCGCGGGGGCGTCCACGGCGACCGGCCAGGTACGCGGCCATGATGGTCTTGCCATGGCCCGGGATCAGCGCGTGCCCTGCCCCGAGGACGACCGCCAGCCCCACCGCCAGCAGCCCCAACGGCACCGTCAGCGTGTCCGAGCCGATCAGCGCGGTGAACGTGCGATCCAAGGCGGCCAACGCAGCCCCGACCGGCCCGCCGATCTCGATCCCCAGCCCGCCGGGCAGCGTGGCGCCGGGCCCGCCTCCTGCGCCGCCGGGTAGCGCGTCGCCGGGGTCGGCTTTGTGGCTGCCGGGCGGCGTGGCGGCGGTCTCGTTCCCTTCGCTGCCGGGCGGTGGTGGGTCTGTGGCATGGGAGACGGTGAAGGTGGCGGTGCGCTGGTCGAGGGGGTCCGTCAGGAGGTCGTCGGGGTAGGTGCGCAGTTCTTGGCTGATGCTCGTCGCAGGCACCGAGGAGGCGGTCAGGCGCACGCCGTCCCCTGTGGCGGTGATCTCGCGCCAGCCGAGTCTGTCCTGCTCGAATCCGTCGGTGAAGGTCACGGCCCCTGATGCGCGGACCTCGGCGACGAGCCGGCAGGACAGGCGGCTGGTCCGCAGCCCGCCCTCACCGGGCGCGTACGCGAACGCCGCGGACTCCACCCGCCACGGCACGACCCGGCCCGCCACCTGGAGCCGCTGGGCGGCGGCCAGCGCGGCGCATCGGCGGGCGGCGTAGGCGGAGCCGGCGGCGCTCACCTCCGGCTCGGCCTGAACGGTGGGCAGTTCGGCCAGATCCACGACGGCGAGGTTCCGGACGTGGGCGGGCGTGACCCGCAGCCCGTTGTAGTGATTGACCGTGAACCGCCCCAGCGGATGCGCCACCACGCCGACCTGCGGCGCGCTCGCCTGAGCGGCGGCGGTGTCGCCGGGCGGCAGCGCGCCGCCCAGGGGCAGGCCCAGAGACAGGCTCAGGGACAGGCCCAAGGTCAGGAGGGCGGTGACGGTGAGGAGGAGGGCGCGTCTCATGAGAACCTCGCCAGGGCCGGGAGGTCGGGGTCGAAGCCGCGGCCGGGGTGCGCGTAGGAGGTCTTGGTGAGGCCGAGGGAGCGTTCTATGCGGGTGCGGTGGTAGGTGTGTAGCGGGTTCTTCCAGCCTGTTCCGGTGGCGCGTTCTGCGTAGGGGAGGGCTTTCTCGGGGGCGCCGGCCTTGAAGAGGGACCAGGCCAGGGCGTCGGCGGCCACCAGGTTGGGGTTGCGGGTGTATTCCGCCCTTGCGTGGCGGACGGCGGCCTTCGGGTCGCCGTGGTCGGCTT
This sequence comes from Nonomuraea sp. NPDC004580, assembly GCF_040609855.1. Lineage (NCBI taxonomy): Bacteria > Bacillati > Actinomycetota > Actinomycetes > Streptosporangiales > Streptosporangiaceae > Nonomuraea > Nonomuraea sp. NPDC004580. Next base: position 64,284 of record NZ_JBEXLH010000025.1, read on the forward strand.
CGAACTCGGCCCAGGTCAGGTCGTCGCGCACTCCGGCGGCCTCGTAGAGCTTGCGCTGGGCTTCGAGGAGGGTCCAGTCGGCGGGGAGGCCGGCTTTGATGCGGATCTCGCCCTGCTCGATGAGGTACTGGGGGAGGGGGAGCCGTTGGACCACCTGGTCGTACAGGGACAGGGCTTCGGTCAGGCGGCCGTCCAAGGCGGCGACCTTGGCTTGGCCGGCGAGAGCCGGGGTGTAGGCGGGGTAGGTGTTCAGGGCGTCGGCGTAGTGGCGGGCGGCGGTTTCCACGTCTCCCTCGTGGAGGGCCAGTTCGCCCTGGTAGTAGCGGGCGTAGGCGCGGTCGGCGGGGAGCCAGGCGTCCTCGTGGGCGTAGTCGAGGTACGTGCGGGCCGTCTCCACGTCCCCGCGCAGCTCGGCGGCGTAGGACGCGCGGGTGAAGGCGGCCACACCCGGGCGCAGGGCCATCATCGTGTCCACGGCCTGCTGGGCGGCGCGCAGGTCGCCCAGCTGGGTGCGGGCGTCGGCGAGCACGCCGTACGCGGCGGCCGCGTACGGGTTGGCGGCGATGGCGCTCCCGGCCAGCTCGGCGGCCCTGGCGAACTCGTGCCTGGCCGCCGCCAGTGCGGCCTGCCCCGTGAGCACCGCGTCGTCCTTCGGGGCGATCTTCGCGGCCGTGGCCAGCGCGCCTTCCGCCTTCGTGTACGCGGATGGGTCGCCGGTGAGGCGTGCCTGGTCGATGTGGCGGATGGCGAGCTCGGCCCAGCCCCTGTGGTCGCCGGGCAGCCGCCTGAGCCGTTCCTGCAGGGTCTCCCGGCGGGGCGGGCCGGCCGCCGGCGCGGGCGTCGGGGCCGATGAGAAGGAGACGAGGGTGATGAGCACCGCCCCTACGAGGGCGAGTCCGGCGAAGAGGGCGAGGGCACGCATGTGCTGAGCCTCCAGAGGGGGCCGCGGCGGGTGGGGTGAGCCGGCCGGCTGTGACGGGGGCACGGCCGGCCGGCTCCTTTCCGGTGGCGGCAGACGTTGGGAGACGGGAGGTCTGCCGCCGGGGGAGGACCGGCCGGTTCGGAGAGGAGACCGGCCGGTCGACGATCGTCAGCGCTGGTTGACGGCCACGTTGCTCGGCAGCGGGATGTACGGGAACGCGGGCAGCATCGGCTTGTCGTTGGCGTCCACCTTGTCCGTCAGTCCGGCCACCAGCTTGCCGCTCTGCGCGGCCCCGGCCACGGCCTGGAGCGAGATGTCCACGACGTCGTCGGTGAGCCGCCGGCCGTTCGGGAAGCCCTGGAGGTCACCGCCGAGCACGCCGAGCCGGTTCGGGTCCTTGGCCGGCGGGACCGACATGTTGAGCCTGAGCATCTCCGAGGGCCGCAGCTTGCCGGCGTCCTTGTTGAGCACCTGCGAGTTGAGGTCGGCCTTGATGGGGCCGTTCTGCTTGGCGATGCCGGTCAGGAAGATCTCGACGAGGTCGGCGCGCGGGGTGGCGGGCGCCTTGATGCCGTAGACGGCCTGCAGCAGCCTGGCCACCTCGGGGTCGGTGACGCGGTCCACGAGCGCCTTGACGCCGGCGTCCTTGGAGGGGTCGAGCGCGTTGTAGGCGTCCTTGAGCCCGGCGGCGGCCACCAGCTCGTTGACCAGCGGGTTGCACAGGCGGGAGACCTGCACGTACGAGCTGCCGTTGAACTTGTCGGTGGTGGAGCAGACGCCGATCACGGGGTTGCGCTTGGGGTCGCCCTTGAGCGCGACCTCGGCGGCGGGGACCTGGACGGCCACGGTGTTGACGTTGTAGCCCTTGAGCGTGTCCTGGCCGACGAGGGACAGGTTGCCCCCGTACAGGAAGTCGAACACGCGCAGGTCGAGGAAGAACGCCTCGTCCGACTGCCCGGCGAAGCTCTTCCCGCCGCCCGGCAGGGTCTTGATGGCCTGGTCGCGCAGGGCGCCGTAGTCGGGCATCGAGGCGCGGCCGACGTTGCTGGGGGCGACGACGCCGTCGGAGACCAGCGTCTTCGTGCCGCCCGGGGTGATCCGCTTGAGCGTGTAGCGCTGGCGGAAGAGCAGGTTGGGGTCGTCGAGCGAGGTGACGGGGCCGTTGTTGTAGAGGAACGTGGTGGTGCCGCGTCTGTCCTCGTTGCGGAACGTCCACTGGTAGGTGACGTCCGTCTTGGCGTCACCGTCGTTGTCGATCTTCATGTTGTACCGGGACCTGGTGGCGAACGGGTAGAAGTTCGGGCCGCCGTTGGGCTCTTGGAACGGGATCCAGTTCGCCATCAGGGTCACGGTGCCGGCTTTGTCGGGGCTCACGAACGCGTACACGTCGGTGTTGTCGTGCTGAGGGTCCCCCGAGATCATCGGGGCTTCGCGGTGCGAGGAAGCGTCGCCGGAGTCGGTGCGGAACGCGGCCAGGGACGACGCGGCGACCGCTGCGGCGAGGCCAAGCCCGACTAGAGCGCGCCGGTTGATCCGGAGCTCCATGTTCGGTCCTTTCGAAGGGCTGGTCGTGACGTACGAGGGATCCGGCCGGGTTCCTCGACGCCCTATTCGTCCGGCGGTGGCCGTTGGATGCAGGAGATTTCAGCTCCTCCTCAAGGAGGAGGTGTCAACCAAAGTTGACATACTCAGGTCGTCAATTTAGGTTGACCGGTGTCGGGGGTGCGGTTCGCGTGGTCCCGTTCGTTGGGCAAGTCGAGAAATGTCGTGAGAGGAGATGTGGTGGTCAAGGAGTTGCTCGCCTACCTGCGCCCGCACAGGAAGATCCTTCTTGTGGGCGGGCTGCTGGGCCTGATCGGCTCGGCGGCGGGCCTCGCGATGCCGTTGCTGGCGAAGTACGTCGTGGACGCCTTCGGCCAGAACGGCTCCCTGGCCGGGCCGTTACTCGGGCTGACCGTCGCGGTGCTGGTCGGAGCCGTGGTCTCGGCCGGAGGCGGTTACCTGATGGAACGTACGGGCGAGGGCATCGTGCTCGGCGCCCGTCGCAGGCTCGTGGACCGGATGTTGCGGCTCAGGGTGGCCGACGTGGACCGGCTCAAGCCCGGCGACCTGCTGTCGCGGGTGACCGGTGACACGACGTTGCTGCGCTCGGTGCTCACCAACGGCGTCGTGGACTCGGTCAGCTCGGCGTTCATGCTGGTCGGCGCGATCGTGCTGATGGCCGCCATGGACGGCGTGCTGCTGCTCGTCACCCTGCTCGTCGTGGTGGTGATCGGCGGGCTGGTCGCGCTCATCATGCCGCGCATCCAGCGGGCGCAGACGCAGGCCCAGGAGGCCGTGGGCGAGATGGGTGCCGTGCTGGACCGGGCGCTGCAGGCGTACCGGACGGTCAAGGCCAGCGGCGCGGAGGAGCGGGAGATCGCCGAGGTCGGCGCGGCCGCCATGCGCGCCCGCGACCGCGGGCTGCAGGTCGCCGGCTGGACGTCGCTCGCGGGAGTGGCGACGTGGATGGCGGTGCAGATCGCGTTCCTCGCCGTGCTGGGCGTCGGCGGCGCGCGGGTCTCGTCGGGCACGCTTGAGGTCTCGTCGCTGATCGCGTTCCTGCTCTACCTGTTCTACCTGGTGCCGCCGATCGGGCAGCTCGTGCAGGGCGGGGTGCAGCTCCAGCAGGGGCTGGCCGCGTTGCGGCGGATCAAGGAGGTCGAGGACCTGCCGGCCGAGCCCGCCGGCGTCGTCCCGCGCGAGGACGCCAGGCCGATCGGCGTGCAGTTCCGCGACGTCGTCTTCCGGTACGGCGAGGACCGGCCCGTCGTGCACGACGGCGTCACCTTCGAGGTTCCGCCCGGCGGCCTGACCGCGCTGGTGGGCCCGTCCGGAGCGGGCAAGTCGACGGTGTTCGCGCTGCTCGAACGCTTCTACGAGCACCAGGGCGGGCAGATTCTGGTGGACGGCCGCGACATCGGCGACTGGCCGCTCGGCGAGCTGCGCGCCGCGCTCGGCTACGTCGAGCAGGACGCCCCCGTCCTGGCCGGCACGCTGCGGGAGAACCTGCTCTTCGCCGCGCAGGACGCCACCGAGGAGGAGCTGCGGGCGGCGATCGCGCGCACCCGGCTCGACGACCTCGTCGCCCGGCTGCCCGACGGGCTGGAGACCCCGGTCGGCCACCGCGGCGTGCTGCTGTCCGGCGGCGAACGGCAGCGCGTGGCCATCGCCAGGGCACTGCTGCGCAAGCCCAGGCTGCTGCTGCTCGACGAGGCCACCTCTCAGCTCGACGCGGTCAACGAGCTGCGGCTGCGCGAGGTCATCGCCGAGGTCGCGGCGGAGACCACGGTGCTGGTCATCGCGCACCGCCTCTCGACGGTGACGGGCGCCGACCGGATCGTGGTGATGGAGGGCGGCGGCGTACGCGCGGTCGGCAGCCACGACGAGCTGGTGGGCTCCGACGAGCTCTACAGGGAGCTGGCGGCCACCCAGTTCCTGGTCGGCTGACGGGCTCTGACCAGGGAAAACGTTGCTGATGGAGAGTGGGCGCACGGGTGGGCGGGATGAGAACGGCGGGTCCCGTGCGTTGAGGGTGGCGTGGCGGACGGATATCACGGTGGGCTTGAGATGCTGCTGGATGGCCGGAGGCTGTCGCCCGTACAGCACAGGATCGCCGACTACCTCAGCGAACACCTTGACGAGGCGATCTTCCTGTCGAGCGTCGAGCTGGCCGAACGGGCCGGGGTCAGCCAGCCCTCCGTGACCCGCTTCGCGATGGTGCTGGGCTTCACCGGCTACCCCGAGCTGCGGCAGGCGCTGCGCCCCCTCGTGCTCGGCGGGGGCGCGGAGTCGCCGCACGAGAGCCTGCTGCGCACCGCCATCGACTGCGAGATCCGCAACCTCGCCGCGGTCAGGGAGCGCCTGTCCCACTTCCCGCTCAAGGAACTGGGCGAGCACCTCGCCGCCACCGAGCCGCTGCCGGTGCTGGGCCTGCGGACCTCGTGCGGGCTGGCCACCACGTTCGCCTACTACGCCCGCCGCATCCACCCCGACGTGCGGCTGCTCGTCCACGGCGGCTCCGAGCTGGCCGAGGGCCTGCACGCCGCCCAGCGGTCGGGCGCCGAGTGGGTGGTGGCCGTGGTGCTGCCGCGCTATCCCGCCGAGACGTTGCAGGCCCTGGAGTACGCCACCAAGCTCGGCCTGCGGGTCGCCGCCATCACCGACAGGGCGGGGCTGCCCGCCGAGGTCGTGCTCGACGCGCCCGTGGGCGACGGCTTCGTCTTCAACTCGCACGCCGCGCCGCTGATGCTGGCCATGGCGCTGGTGGAGGCCATGGCCGAGGCCGTGCCGCTGCGGACGCGGGCCAGGCTGGAGGAGTACGAGCGGATGACCGAGGAGACCGGCACCTTCCTGACCGGCGACCCCGCCTGACCCGGCGGCGGACAGGACCTCAAGGCCCCGTGCCCAGCCCGCCGTGCGTCCGCGCGGCGCTCAAGGTCAATAAGCTGCCGCTATGACTGAACGACCGAAGGCACTGGTCACCGGCGCCTCCCGAGGGGTGGGCGCGGCCGTCGCGCGGGCCCTGGCCCCCACCCACGACGTCCTGCTCGGCGGCCGTGACGAGCAGGCGCTGGCCGCGCTCGCCGCCGAGCTGCCCGGGGCGCGGCCCTGGCCGGTGGAGCTGACCGGGGTCACGCAGGCCGACGTCGCGGACATCGACCGGCTCGACGTGCTCGTCCACTCCGCCGGCGTGGCCACCCTCGGCCGCATCGCCGACCAGAGCGCCGACGTCTGGCGGCGCACGTACGAGGTCAACGTGGTCGCCGTCGCCGAGCTGACCAGGCTGCTGCTGCCCGCGCTCAGGCAGGCAGGCGGGCACGTCGTGTGCGTGAACTCGGGCTCCGGGCAGCGGGCCAACCCCGACTGGGGCTCGTACGCGGCGAGCAAGTTCGCCCTGAAGGCGTTCGCCGACGTGCTGCGGCTGGAGGAGCCCCTGCTCAGGGTCACCACCGTCTATCCCGGCAGGACGGCCACCGACATGCAGCGGGGCGTGCGGGCGTACGAGGGCGGGGAGTTCGAGCCCGAGCGCTACCTGCGGCCGGAGAGCGTGGCGCGGGCCATCGTCGCGACGATCACCGCGGGGCCCGACGCGCACCTCACCGAGCTGACCCTGCGTCCCAGGGGCGGTCCGGTGAACTGAGGCCCGCGCGCGCGGCCGTGGGGACGTAGGGTGGCCCCGGCGTGCCCTCCCGGCAGGGCGGCCCGGCCCGTCCCTCGTTCACCAGGGGTTTCAGCGCGCTCTCCTCCTTGAGGAGGACATCCAGAACCCTCCCGCAGACGTAGTGCTTTAGGGAATCTTTGCTTCTGGCCGGACGTTGGCCGGGTATAGAACGCAGCTGCGGAACGAGGTGCCAGGGGATGGCAAGGCCTACGGGGAGTCGCACGCAGGAGCAGCACGTCGCCGAGCGCGATCTGCTGGGGACCTACCTGGCCGAGATCGGCCGGGTCCCGCTGCTCACGGCGGAGGAGGAAGTGGAGCTCGCCAAGCGGATCGAGGCGGGCCTGTTCGCCGAGCAGCTGCTCGACAGCGGGGGCACGGAGCCGCGCATCGGGGACGCGGCCGACGAGGAGCTTGAGCGGCTGGCCATTTCCGGCCGGCGGGCGAAGGAGGAGTTCATCCAGGCCAACCTGCGCCTGGTGGTGGCGGTGGCCAGGAAATACTCCGGCCGGGGGATGCCGCTGATCGACCTCGTCCAGGAGGGGAACCTGGGCCTGGTGCGGGCGGTGGAGAAGTTCGACTACCGGCGGGGTTACAAGTTCTCGACGTACGCGACGTGGTGGATCAGGCAGTCCGTCGGCCGGGCCATCCACGAGCAGGCCCGCCCGGTGCGGCTGCCCACCCACGCGGGGGAGCAGATGACCCGGCTCATGCGGGTCAGGCGCGACATGCTGGCCGAGTTCGACGCCGAGCCGACCGACGACGATCTCGCCGGCATCCTCGACCTGCCGATCGAGCGGGTGCGCGAGCTGCGCCGCTGGGCGTCCGACCCGGTGTCGTTGCAGCTCGGCGTGGGTGATGAGGACGAGACCGAGCTGGGCGACATGATCGCCGACGAGACGTGGGCCGATCCCGAGCAGCAGGCCATCGACATCCTGGAGCGTGAGCGGCTCGACCAGTGGCTCACCGGCCTTGAGGGGCCGACCAGCGAGATGCTGCGCTGGCGCTACGGGCTGGTAGACGGGCGCGAGCACACGCTCACCGAGGTGGGCGAGCGCTACGGCATCGGCCGCGACCGCGCCCGCCGCATCGAGCGCGACGCGCTGGCCCGCCTGCGCAAGATGGCCACGGCCGCCGCCTGACGACCGAGCCGAGGGCCCGCCGACGTCCCGGAGGGGGAGGCACGTCGGCGGGCCCTAGGCTTTTGTGCATGCATGTGGAGATTCTGCGCCGTTATCCCGTGAAGTCGATGCTGGGCGAAGAGCTCGCCGAGAGCGTGGTGAGCGAGCGCGGGCTGGCCGGTGACCGGGCGCGGGCGGTGCTCGACGTGGCCACCGGGAAGATCGCCAGTGCCAAGAACCCGCGCTTGTGGCGGCGGTTGCTCACCCTCGAAGGTGCTCGGGTGCCCGGTGACGCCGAGCTGTCGGAGCTGCTCGGGCGCGAGGTGCGGGTGATCGACGTGCCGCCGGAGGGAGCCGAGCTGGAGCGGTCGGTGCCGGAGCGGGTGCTGGCCGAGGGGATCGAGGCGGAGGTGCCGTACACGGTGGGGACGCTGGGGGCGGGCGCTCCCGCGGGCACGTTCTTCGACTTCGCGCCCGTCCACCTCATCACCACCTCCGCCCTCGGCGCGATCGGCGCGCTCGGGCCGCGCGGGCGGGTCGAGGACGTGCGCTACCGGCCCAACCTGGTGATCGCCACCGAGGGGGAGGGGTTCGTCGAGAACGGCTGGGTGGACCGGCGGCTGCGCGTCGGCGACGAGGTGGAGCTGCACGTCATCGTGGCCAGCCCGCGCTGCGCGATGCCGACGCTGGAGCACGGCGCGCTGGCCCGCGACACCGACGCGCTGCGCACCGTGGCCAGGCACAACCGGGTGCCGGTGTTCGACATGGGGCCGCAGCCGTGCGCCGGCGTGTACGCGCGGGTGACCCGCCCCGGCCGCGTCAGGAAGGGCGACCGGGCCACCCTCGTCTGAACGCCCCGGCCCACACCTTCGGAGTCACGCCAGCGGGGCGAGGTGCTTGTCGAGGTCGTCGAGGATCTTGCCGGCGGCGGTGACGCCGATGCCGGTCATCCAGATCTCGTCGTCCACGTTGTGGGCGTTGCCGGACTTGACGGCCCCGAGGTTCTTCCACAGGGGGCCGCCGGTGACCTCGGCCTGCGCCTTCGCGGCGTTCTCCCCGTACGCGCTGTAGAAGATCGCGTCACCGTCGGCCTTCGCGATGTTCTCCTGGCTCAGCTTGCCGAAGCGCCGGTCCTCCTGGTCGTTGAGCTGCTGCACGTCGGGCCGCGGGATGCCGGCGTCGCCGACCACGATGCCGCTGAACGACTGCGGCCCGTACATCCTGATCTCGGTCGGCATGAACCGGACGATGCTGACCTGCAGCTTGGAGTACTTGGCGCCGACCTCCTTGGCCCGCGTCTCGTACGCCGTCAGCAACTGCTGCGCCTGCTCCTTCTTGCCCAGCGCCTCGGCGTCGAGCAGGAAGTTCTCCTTCCAGGTGATGCCGACCCGCTCGGTGAACACAGTCGGGGCGATCTTGGAGAGCTTGTCGTAGAAGGCGGCCTGGCGGAACTTCGAGCCGAGGATGAGGTCGGGCTTGAGCGCGATGATGGCCTCGATGTTCGGCTGCTGGAGGGTGCCGACGGGCTTGGTGCCGGCCAGGGCGGAGCCGAGGTATTCGGGCCAGGTCTGGTTCTCCTGGGCCTGGGCGGCTCCGACGGGCGCGAGGCCGAGCGAGACCATGGAGTCGAGCTTGTCGGTGTCGAGCACGACGACCCGCTTCGGCGTCATGGGCACCTTCGTCTCACCCATGGCGTGCTTGACGGTACGGGTGGGGCCCGCGTCCTCGGCCGTGGTGGACGTGCCACAGGCGGCGAGGGCGAGAACGGGCAGCATGGCGGCGATGGCCAGGCGTAGGCGCATGGGCGTTCCTTGATCGTTAGGTAAGGCAAACCTAAGTATCGCACGACCGATATCGCCATGCTCAAAAGCGTTCTGTGAGACGTCCGAAACGCGTGCGAAACACCTGTGCGGCGAGATTCACGAATGTGAAACACACCTGGTCGAGCCACGAAACCCCGGGAGAACACGCTGTGGCCACACGTCACATGTAAGGAGGGTCGCGTCGTGAAGATCGACAGCGGCACGACTGCCTGGATGCTCGCGGCCACCGCGTTGGTGCTGTTGATGACTCCGGGCCTCGCGTTCTTCTATGGGGGCATGACCAGGGCCAAGAGTGTCCTGAACATGATGATGATGTCGTTCGGCGCCATCGTCGTCGTGAGCGTCACCTGGATGCTCTACGGTCACTCGCTCGCTTTCACGGAGAACCCCAGTTCAGCGCTCAACAGCTTCGTCGGCGGCTTCGACGCCCTGGGCCTGCAGAGCCTGGTCGACACCGCGACCAAGGACGACGGCACCGGCATGCCGAGCCTCGTCTTCTCCGCCTTCCAGATGACGTTCGCCATCATCACCGTCGCGCTGATCAGCGGTGCCATCGCGGACCGCGCGAAGTTCGGCGCGTGGATGCTGTTCGGCGTCATCTGGGCCACGATCGTCTACTTCCCCGTCGCCCACTGGGTGTGGGGCGGCGGCTGGCTCAACTCGATGGGCATCGAGGACTTCGCGGGCGGCACGGTCGTCCACATCAACGCGGGAGCCGCGGCGCTGGCGCTGGCGCTGGTGCTGGGCAAGCGCCAGGGCTGGCGCAAGGAGCCGATGCGGCCGCACAACCTCACGCTGGTGCTGCTCGGCGCGGCGCTGCTGTGGTTCGGCTGGTTCGGCTTCAACGCCGGCTCCGAGCTGGTGGTCGACGGCATCGCCGGTCTGGCCTTCATGAACACGCAGATCGCCACCGCGGTCGCGGTCGGCGCATGGCTCACGGTGGAGAAGCTGCGTGACGGCCACGCCACCAGCCTCGGCGCGGCCTCCGGCGCGGTCGCCGGTCTGGTCGCCATCACCCCGGCCTGTGGTTTCGTCGACCCCTGGGCGGCCATGCTCATCGGCCTGCTCGCCGGCGCCGTCTGTGCCTACGCCGTGGGCCTGAAGTACAAGCTCGGCTACGACGACTCGCTCGACGTGGTCGGCGTGCACCTGGTCGGCGGCGTGATCGGCGCCGTCGCGCTCGGCTTCGTGGCCGCCTACCCCGCCACCGACGAGCAGAGCCAGGGCCTGTTCTACGGCGGCGGCTTCGGCCAGCTCGGACTCCAGGTGCTCGGCCCGGTGGCCGTGGGCCTCTACTCCTTCGTCATCACGTGGATCATCGGCAAGATCATCGACAAGACGATGGGCTTCCGCATCAAGGCCGAGGACGAGATCACCGGCATCGACATCACCACGCACGCCGAGACCGGCTACGACCTCGGCACCGTTCACGCCTCCGGCGTGAGCTCCCCCAACGGCCCCGTCACGGCTCCCGCCACGAAGAAGGTGGACGCATGAGGCTCATCACCGCGATCATCAAGCCCTTCAAGCTCGATGACGTGAAGGCCGCGCTCGAACAGTTCGGCATCAAGGGCATGACGGTCAGCGAGGCCAGCGGTTACGGCCGGCAGCGCGGCCACACCGAGGTCTACCGCGGCGCCGAGTACCAGGTCGACCTGGTGCCCAAGGTGCGCCTCGAGGTCCTCATCGAGGAGGACGACGCCGAGGACGTGATCGACGTCATCACCAAGGCGGCGCACACCGGCAAGATCGGCGACGGGAAGGTCTGGTCCGTGCCCGTCGACACCGTCATCCGGGTACGCACCGGCGAACGGGGTCCGGAAGCCCTGTGATGAATCCGCGGCGAAGCGCGGGCACCCTCCCGGGGGCGTCCGCGCGGAGCGAGGCCCGACCGGCCGACGACGTCCGGCGGGGGGTTCACAGGGGGAAGGACTCGAGGCGAAGCCCGGACGAGGGCGTCCGGGCGGAGCTCTGCAAGGGGGCACTGCAGTGAGGGGAGAGGCCCGCTCGTACGCCGCGGCCCGCAAGGAGCGGACCGCGGACACCGACCGCTGGCTCAAGGATCTCTTCCGCACGGCGAGCGACGGCGACCAGGTCTCCCTGGTCGCCGTCGGCAGCCTGGGAAGGGGGGAGCCGGCGCCGGGCAGCGACCTCGACCTGGTGCTGCTCCACACCGGCCGCGCCGACGTGGCGAGGATCGCCGACCGGATCTGGTATCCGATCTGGGACGCGGCGGTCGGTCTCGACCACTCCGTGCGCACGGTGGAAGAGGCCGTCTCGGTCGCCAGGCAGGACCTCAAGGCGGTCCTCGGCCTGATCCAGGCCAGGCACGTGGCCGGCGACCCCGACCTGACCAGGAAGGCCAGGGAGGCGGTGCTGGCCGAATGGCGGGCCGACTCGCGGCGCCGGCTCGGCGAGCTGCGGGAGGCCGCCGACCAGCGGGCGCAGGTCAGCGGGGAGCTGGCGTTCCTGCTGGAGCCCGATCTCAAGGACGGCCGCGGCGGGCTCCGCGACGTCCAGGCCATGCAGGCGGTGGCCGCCGCATGGGTCGCCTCGGCCCCCGGACCGCGGGCGCGCGAGGCGTACGAGTTCATCCTCGACGTGCGGCACGCGCTGCACGTCGTCACCGCCCGCGGCACCGACCGGCTGGTGCTCCAGGAGCAGGACGCGGTGGCCGGGCTGCTCGGCTTGCTCGACGCCGAGGCGCTGATGCGCCGGCTGGCCGAGGCGGGCCGCACGATCTCCCACGCCTTCGACGCGACCTGGCGCACTGTTGACAGGCTGGTGTCAGGCCCGGCTCCACGCGGGCGCCGCCCGCTGGCCGACGGCGTGGTGGAGCACGGCGGCGAGGTCGTGCTCGCCAGGGGGGTCGATCCGCGCAGGGATCCCGTCCTGGTGCTGCGCGCCGCGGCCGCCGCGGCCGACTCGGGGCTGCCGCTCGCGCCCGCGACGGTCTCCGTGCTCGCAGCTCAGTCGGCGCCGATGCCGGTGCCCTGGCCCGAGGAGGCCCGCGACGCGCTGGTGTCGATCCTCGGCGCGGGCCGCGCCGCCGTGCCCGTGTGGGAGGAGCTCGACCAGGCGGGCATCCTTGTCAAGCTGCTTCCTGACTGGGAGCGCGTCCGCCACCGCCCCCAGCGCAACCCGATCCACCGCTTCACGGTCGACCGTCACCTGATCGAGGCCGCGGCCAACGCCGCCAGCCACACCCGCGAGGTCTCCAGGCCCGACCTGCTGCTCATCGCGGCGCTGCTGCACGACGTCGGCAAGGGCTGGCCGGGCGACCATTCGGCGACCGGCGAGGTGGTGGTCCGCGACATCGCGACCCGCATCGGCCTGCCGCCCGCCGACGTCGAGACGCTGGCCACCGTCGTACGCCACCACCTGCTGCTGCCCGAGACCGCCACCCGTAGGGATCTCGACGACCCCGTCACGATCGAGAAGGTCGCGGGCACGGTCGGCTCGCGCGAGGTGCTCGACCTGCTGGCCGCGCTGGCCGTGGCCGACGGCATCGCGACCGGCCCGGCCGCCTGGAACTCGTGGAAGGCCGGCCTGGTGGCCGACCTGGTCCGCCGGGTGCGCTCGGTGCTGGCCGGCTCGCCCCCTCCCAAGCCGCCGACGCTCTCGCCCGAGCAGGCCGGTCTCGCCCGCCACGGAGGCGGGGCCGTCCGGGTGCACGGGGGAGCGGTCACGGTCGTCGCGCCCGATCGGGTGGGCCTGCTGTGGAGCGCCGCCGGTGTGCTGTCGGCGCACCGGCTCGTGGTGCGCTCGGCGTCGTCGGCGTCCGCCGGCTCGACTGCGGTGATCGAGTTCTCCGTCATCCCCGAGTACGGCTCCCCGCCGGACCCCGCGACCCTCGAAGCCGATCTCCGTCTCGTCCTTGCCGGCCGTCTTGACATAGAGCAACGACTGGCCCGCCGCGCGAGGGCGGTCAGGCCGCCCCGCGTACCGGTGGCTCCGCCCCGCGTGACCTTGGTGGATGACGCCTCTGCGACCGCCACGGTGGTCGAAGTCAGGGCCCATGACAGGCCGGGGCTCCTGTGGCGCATTGGACGGGCGTTCGGTGAGTGCGGTCTTGACGTGAGGGCCGCTCGCGTGGAGACTCTCGGCGCGGAGGCGGTGGACGTCTTCTACGTTGTGGACCGCGCTGGTCGCCCCCTCAGCGACGACGCGCAAAGGGCCCAAGTCCGCGATCAAGTCCTTGCCGCACTGCGATAACCAACAACACACGACAACCGGTCACGTTTGTAACGATTGTGTCCGATATGCCTGTTAAGTCAGATGCTGCGGATACCTTGTGGACGGTCTGACGACCCGTTGCGGACGGGACGATTGAGGGGTAGCGGGAGCGGTGACTACGGGGAATTCGGGCAGCGGTCCGGCCGCGCGGCCAGACCGCGCGAAGCGGCTGCTGCAGCGGCTCGGCCTGCGGAACTGGCGGGTGCGGTGGCGGCTCACCGCGCTCATCCTGGTGCCGACCATCGCCGCCGTCGTGCTCGGGGGAGCGCGGGTGGTGGGCTCGGTCCAGAGCATCTCCGTCTATGACCGCACGGCCACCGCGGCCGAACAGGCCGGCCGCATCCGCGACCTGGTGCAGGCGCTGGGGATGGAGCGCGACACAGGCGGCTGGGCCGGCGCGAGCCGGACCATGCGCAAGAAGCTCGCCACGCCGCTCGCCCAGCGCAAGGCCGCCGTGGACACGCTGGTCAAGGCCGTCCGCGCGGACCTCGACACCATGGACGAGTCCTACGGCCCCCGCGTGGTCAAGGCCGCCGAGCAGGTCAGGTACGACCTCGGCCGGCTGCCCAAGATCAGGGAAGAGGGCCAGAAGAACACCATCCGCTACGACTTCCTCACCGACACCCTGATCAAGCTGCACGACGAGCTGGCCCTGATGTCCGACGACTCGCAGATCGTCGGCCAGTTCCGCGGCCTGAGCGCGCTCGTCGCGGCCAAGGAGGAGATCTCCCGCCAGCGCGTCCAGCTCCTGCAGGCGTCCTACGACGCCGCGAGCGTGGACGCCAAGGAGGTCGAGCAGTTCATCGCCTCCAACGCCCGCCAGCAGAGCGACATCGCCACCGTGGGCGCCGAGGCCGGCGTCGAGGTCGGCCTGGAACTGTCCAAGGCGCTGGCCTCCAAGCCCGAGTACGTCAAGATCCAGCTCACCAAGTCCCGGGCGATCGCGCTGGTCAGCGGCAAGGAGCCGGGCGCCCGCATCGTCGACAACCTGATCTCGGCCAGGGCCGAGCGGCAGGAGTGGTTCGACAGCAACACCGCCGCCATCGACCTGCTGCACGGCATCGAGAAGGGCCTGGCGGACAAGGTGAACCTGCGCAGCCAGGAGCTGCGCTCGCAGGAGATCCGCAACGCGATCATCGCGGGCATCCTCATCCTCGCGCTGCTCGCGGTCGTGCTGCTGCTCACCGTGGCCATCGCCCGCTCGATGGTCGGCCCGCTGCGGCGGCTGCGCACCGAGGCGCTTGAGGTGGCCGGGTTCCGGCTGCCCGACGTGGTGCGCCAGCTGCGCGTCAGCGGCGACCCCGCCTCCGTGCGCGAGGTGCAGCCCATCGCCGTGGACGGCGACGACGAGATCGGCGAGGTGGCCAGGGCCTTCGACCAGGTGCACCGGCAGGCCGTCCGCCTGGCGGGCGAGGAGGCCGAGCTGCGCAGCAACATCAGCTCGATGTTCGTCAACCTCTCCCGCCGCACCCAGACGCTGGTCGAGCGGCAGATCTCGCTCATCGACGGCCTGGAGAAGGGCGAACAGGACGGCGGCCGGCTGGCCGACCTGTTCAAGCTCGACCACCTGGCCACCCGCATGCGCCGCAACTCCGAGAACCTCCTGGTCCTCGCCGGCCACGACGCCACCCGCCGGCGCAGCCAGCCGGCCAAGCTGGTCGACGTCGTCCGCGCCGCGCTGTCGGAGGTCGAGGGCTACGAGCGGGTCCAGGTGCGGGTGCACCGCGCCACCTCCGTGCTCGGCAGCTGCGCCAACGACCTCGTCCACCTGGTCGCCGAGCTGGTCGAGAACGCCATCCAGTTCTCCCCGAGCAACTCCCAGGTCACCGTCACCAGCAGCCTCATCGAGGGCGGCGGCGCCCTGCTGTCGGTCACCGACGGCGGCATCAGCATGACCGAGGAGGAGCTGGCCGAGGCCAACCGCCGCCTGGCCGAGCCGCCCGTCGTGGACGTGTCGGTCTCCCGGCGCATGGGCCTGTTCGTGGTCGGCCGCCTGGCACTGCGCCACGGCATCCGGGTGCAGCTGCGCAAGGGCGAGGGCAGCGGCCTGATCGCCATGGTGCTGCTGCCGCCGACGCTGATCGCCGACGGCACCCAGCAGCAGCCGCTGCCGCAGCGGCCCGCGTTCGGTGGCGGGACCGTGCCGTCGCAGGCGGGCGCGCCCGTGCAGAACGGGTCGTTCCGGTCGTTCGCCAGCTTCGACTCCTTCGACGCGGCGGGGCCCCGCGCGGGCTCCTTCGACAACGGACACCGGCCTGGACCCGCCACGTTCGACAGCGGCCCCGCGCGGCAGGGTCCCTCGACGTTCGACAGCGGTCCCGTGCGGCCCGGCGCCCCGGCCTTCGGCGGCGGTCCCGCACCGCAAAGCCCGTCCGCGTTCGACGGCGGACCCGGCAGGCAGGGGCCTCCGTCCTTCGACGGCGCCCCCGGCAGTCCGGCCGAGGGCGGGCCGGCGCGCCCCGTGAACGGGCCCGTGAACGGGCCCCTCAACGGGCCCCTCAATGGTGGCCAGGTCAGGCCGGGCGGCCTGCCCAGGCGCTCGCCCGGCTCGTCCGACGGCGCGCCTGGACAGGGGCCGAGGTCCTTCGACGGCGCACCGCCGCAGACTCCTCCGGCGAACGGCGGCCCTGCGGCCCCCCAGACCGGGCCCCAGACCGGGCCCGAGACCGGGGCGCGGTCGTTCGACAGCGGGCCCTCGTACGGATCGTTCCCCTCCGACCCTGGTCGTGCCGGGGTCAACGGCTTCACCGCCGACACCGACGGCGGCGCCTACCGCAGGCGTCAGGGGACGTACGACTCCGGCGCCTACCCCTCGTACCCCGGCGCTCCTCCCGCCGCATCTGGTAATGGCGCGTTCCAGACGCCGCCGCCCTCGTCCTACTCGACCAACGACGTGCGTACGCCCGATCCGGCCCCCTCGGCGGACACCCCGCCTGAGCAGGGGCGGGAGGACTACCTGCCGATCTTCGCCGCGGTGGAGTCGGCCTGGTTCCGCAGGCCGCCGGGCGAGGCGGCGGAGGGGCCGGGAGAGCCCACGGCCGCGCACGCCGTACCCTCTGGTGAGGAAGCGTGGCGGACGGCCGCGGACGCCGGCTGGCAAGCGGCGAAAGCGGCCGCCGAGCCAAGCCTCGGTGGCATCACCGCCGCCGGGCTCCCCAAGCGCACCCCCAAGGCCAACCTGGTGCCTGGCACCGCGAGCAGCCGGCCCGCGCAGGCACCGCAGCAGCAGCGGCAGGCACCACCGCCGCCTCCGGTCTCCGCTGACCGGATCCGCAGCAGGCTGGCCAGCTTCCAGCAGGGTGTGCGCAGGGGTCGCCAGGAGATTCGTGGACAGGAGGACAAGAGTGAGTAAGCGTCCCGCCGGGGAGGATGCGTGACAACCCTTAGCAGTGAGGCCCACAGGTTCGACTGGCTGATCACCGACTTCGTCCGGCACACGCCCGGAGTGGCCCATGCCGTCGTCGTCTCGGCCGACGGGCTCTGCCTGGCCGCGTCCGAGGGGTTCCCACCGGACCGGGCCGACCAGCTCGCCGCGGTCTCCGCGGGGCTGCTGAGCCTGACCGTGGGCGCGTCGCGGGTGTTCGAGGGCGGCGCGGTGACGCAGACCGTGGTCGAGATGCAGCGCGGTCTGCTGCTCGTCATGGCGATCAGTGACGGCTCGGTGCTCACGGTTCTGGCGGGTCCTGATTGTGACATGGGACTCGTGGCGTATCAGATGACGTTGCTGGTAGACAGGGCTGGACAGGCACTGACGCCGGCCCTGCGCGCGGAGCTGCAGGCCGCCAGGACCCGGTGATGTGATGGAACTGATGGGAGCGGGCCGTGTACGGCGCTGACGGAATCGGGGAAGAAGAGCCCCTGTTCCGTCCTTACGCGGTGACGGGCGGCAGGTCTGAGCCGCGCTACCACCTCGCGATGGAGACGTTGATCTCGTCGATGTCGATCCCGGACGACGAGATGGCCATGCTCACCCCCGAGCAGGAGGCCATCATGCAGCTGTGCAGGTCGTTCCGGTCGGTCGCCGAGATCTCGGCCCTGCTCCGCGTCCCGCTGGGCGTGGCCAGGGTGCTCGTGGCGGACATGTCAGACGAAGGGCTCGTCCGCCTGCACCAGCCACGCCTCAGCCAGGGACAGCCAGACCTCAACATGCTCGAAAGGGTGCTCAGTGGACTACGCAGGCTCTAGCCCCGGCCTCACGTCGACGAAGATCGTCGTCGCCGGTGGTTTCGGCGTCGGGAAGACGACTTTCGTGGGGGCGGTGTCCGAGATCCTCCCGCTCACCACGGAAGCGGTGATGACCGACGCGTCCGCGGGCATCGACGATCTCGGCCTGACCCCGAACAAGCAGACCACGACCGTGGCGATGGACTTCGGCCGGCTCTCGCTCGACCGCGACCTGATCCTGTACCTGTTCGGCACGCCCGGGCAGCACCGGTTCTGGTTCATGTGGGACGACCTCGTCCGCGGCGCCATCGGCGCGGTCGTGCTGCTCGACACGCGCCGCCTGGCCGACAGCTTCCCCGCCATCGACTACTTCGAAGAGGCCAAGCTGCCCTTCGTGATCGGGGTCAACGGCTGGGACGGCCAGTTCCCGCACTCCGACGACGAGGTCAGGGAGGCGCTGGCGCTCTCGCCGCAGGTGCCGATCGTGCGCACCGACGCGCGTAGTCGCGAGTCGGTCAAGGCGACGCTGATCTCGCTGGTCGAGCACGTCGTCCGCCTGCGCGCCGCGCCCGCCGCCTACTGAAGCCCGACCGAGCCGGCGTGCTGGAGCCTCAGCCGCCGGTTCGCTGCTTCACCAGGGCCTCGATGCCGTCGAGCACGCGCTGGAGCCCGAACTCGAAGGCGTGCTCCGGGCTGTAGGCCGAGTTGAGCGCCTCGCCCGCCGCCTGCCCGACCCTGGAGGCGGTGGGGAAGCGCGCCGTGTCGGCGATGCGGCTGAGGAAGGGCGCGTGCGCGGCCCACCACTGCTCGTCGCTCAGCCCCGTCATGCTCTCGGCCTGCGCGGCCTCCACGGCGCCCCTGGCGGTGCCGTGCACGAAGCCGGTGATCAGGGTGATCACCGAGTCCATCTCGACGTCGGTCAGGCCGATGCCGTCGACCGCGCTCAGCTCGTAGTCGTACTTGGCCGTGAGCTTGGGGCCCAGCACCGGCCGGTTCGCCGCCACCTGCAGCAGCCAGGGGTGGCGCAGGTAGAGGGCCCAGTTCTCCCTGGCGATCTGCTCCAGCCTGCCCCGCCAGCCGCCCGGCACGTCCGCCGGTCTGGCGGTCTCGCCGTAGACCGTGTCGAGCATGAGGTCGAAGAGTTCCGGCTTGCCCGGCACGTACGTGTAGAGGGACATCGTCCCGACGCCCAGCCGCTCGGCCACCCGGCGCATGGACAGTGCCTGCAGCCCCTCGGCGTCGGCCACCTCAATGGCGGCGCGCACGATCCGCTCGACGCTCAGCTCCGGCTTGCCCTTGCGGCCGGTCGGCTCGCTCGTGCGCCAGAGCAGCGCGAGGCTGCGCGCCGGGTCGCCCTTGCCCGAGTACTCAACGCTCACCTTCGTACGGTACACCGTACGCTTGCCCTCCTCCACCGTATGCTGTACGGTACGGCGTACGGCGGAGTGAGGAGGCGGCATTTGACAGCGGTACGCGTACGGGGACTGCGCAAGACCTACGGCGAGAAGGCGGCACTCGACGGCATCGACCTCGACGTGGCCCCCGGCACGGTCTGCGGCCTGCTGGGCCCCAACGGCGCCGGCAAGAGCACCACCGTGCGCATCCTCACCACCCTCCTGCGCCCCTCGGGCGGGTGCGCTGAGGTGGGCGGCTTGGCATGTACGGCATGACGATACTCTTCGGCCTCAGCTCCACCATGATCGCCGTCACCACCGACGCGGCCAAGGGCGTCACCGACCGGTTCAGGTCGCTGCCCATGGCGCCCTCCGCCGTGCTCACCGGCCGGGCCGTCGCCGACCTGTTGCACTCGGTCCTGATCCTGGCGGCCCTGCTGCTCTGCGGCCTGGCGGTCGGCTGGCGCCCGGAGACGCTCCCCGGCGCGGCGGGCGCGGTCGGCCTGCTGCTGTTCCTGCGCTTCTCGCTGCTGTGGGCGGGCGTCTACCTGGGGCTGCGCACCAAGGACCCGGGGGCGGCGGTGGCGATCCAGACCATGGAGTTCCCCATCGGCTTCCTGTCCAACGCCTTCGTCGCCCCCGCCACCATGCCGGGCTGGCTCGGCGCCGTCGCGGAGTGGAACCCGCTGTCGGCGACGGTGGCGGCGGCCAGGGAACTGTTCGGCAACCCGGGCTGGGGCGGCGACTCCTGGGTGGCCCAGCACGCCGTGCTGATGGCTCTCGTCTGGCCGGCCGTCGTCACCGTCGTCTTCTTCACGCTGTCCGTCCGCCTCTACCAGCGGCTGGACAGGTGAGGTCAGTGGGCCCTGTAGAACTCCACCGGTTCGGGCGGTAGCGGGGTGTTGCCGAGGATGAGGTCGGCGGCCTTCTCGGCGAGCATCATCACGGGGGCGTAGATGTTGCCGTTGGTGACGTACGGCATGGCCGAGGCGTCCACCACGCGCAGCCCGTCGAGGCCGTGCACGCGCATGGTCTCCGGATCCACCACCGACTGCTCGTCGGTGCCCATCTTGCAGGTGCACGACGGGTGCAGGGCCGTCTCGCCGTCCTTGGCGACCCAGGCCAGGATCTCCTCATCGGTCCGCACCCGCGGGCCGGGGGAGATCTCGCCGCCGTCCAGGTCCGCCCAGGCGGGCTGGGAGAGGATCTTCCTGGCGTGCCTGATCGCCTCCACCCACTCGCGGCGGTCCTGCTCGGTGGACAGGTAGTTGAAGCGCAGCGCGGGCTTGTGCCGGGGATCGGCGGAGGTGATGCGGACCGAGCCGCGGGCGTCGGAGTACATCGGCCCGATGTGCACCTGGTAGCCGTGCCCGCCGGCCGGGGCCGTGCCGTCGTAGCGCACGGCGATGGGCAGGAAGTGGAACATCAGGTTGGGGTAGGCCACCTCGTCGTTGGAGCGGATGAAGCCCCCTGCCTCGAAGTGGTTGGTCGCGCCCGGCCCGCCGCGCAGGAACAGCCAGCCGGCCCCGATGAACGGCCGCCGCCACATGGCCAGCGAGGGCTGCTGGGACACCGGCTTGGTGCAGGCGTGCTGGACGTAGACCTCCAGGTGGTCCTGGAGGTTCTCGCCGACGCCCGGCAGGTCGTGCACGACCTCGACGCCGAGCGGTTCGAGCAGCGCGCGCGGCCCCACCCCCGACAGCTGGAGCAGTTGCGGGGTGTTGATGGCGCCGCCGCACAGGATGACCTCGCCTGCCTCGATGCGCTCGCCGTCGCACAGCACGCCGATCGCCCGGGTGCCGTCGAAGAGCACCTTCTCCACGAAGGCACGGGTCCTGACGGTGAGGTTCTCGCGCCGGCGTACGGGGTGCAGGTAGGCGCGGGCGGCGCTGAGCCTGCGGCCCCGGTGGATGGTGCGGTCGAAGGCGGCGAAGCCCTCCTGGCGATAGCCGTTGACGTCGTCGGTCAGGGGGTGCCCGGCCTGCTGCACGGCCTGGAAGAACGCCTCGAACAGCGGGCCGCGCGCCGGGCCGCGCTCCAGCCTGAGCGGCCCCTCACCGCCGCGGAAGTCGCTGCCGGGGTCGGCCAGGCAGTTCTCCATGCGCTTGAAGTAGGGCAGGCAGTGGGCGTAGTCCCAGCTCTTCATGCCGGGGCCGGCGGCCCAGCGCTCGTAGTCGAGCGGGTTGCCGCGCTGGAAGATCATCCCGTTGATGCTGCTCGAGCCGCCCAGCACCTTGCCGCGGGCGTGGTAGATGCGCCGGCCGCCCATGTGCGGCTCCGGCTCGGACTCGTATTTCCAGTCGTAGAAGCGGTTGCCGATGGGGAACATCAACGCGGCCGGCATGTGGATGAAGACGTCCCACAGGTAGTCGGGACGCCCTGCCTCCAGCACCAGCACCGACGTCGAGGGGTCGGCGCTCAGCCGGTTGGCCAGGGCGCTTCCGGCGGACCCGCCGCCCACGATGACGAAGTCGAACCTCAACGCGGAATCCAGTCCTTCCACACGATCTTGTTCTCTTGCACCCACCGCTCGGCGGCCTCTTCCGCGGTCATCCGCTCGTTGATCATGTCGCTCGCCACGGCGTTCTGGTCGTCGTTGGTCCAGGTGAAGTTGCGGACCAGCTCGTACGCCTGCCCGCCCGTCTCCGCGAACCGCCGGCTGACGATCTTGTCCAGCAGGTACGGCGGATAGTCGCAGGCGACCTTCGCCGGGTCGCTGTCACAGCCCACGGCGTAGGGCGGCAGCGCGACCTTGACGAGTTTGATCTTGCTGAAGAGCCATTGCGGTTCGTAGAAATACATCAGCAGCGGCGTCCGATTCTTCGTCGCCTCCTGTGCCGCCTTGATGAGCGCCGCCTCGCTGCCGGAGTAGACGACCTTGTAATTGAGCCCCAGATTCTTGACGAGAGCCTCGTCGTTGGTGACGAATGTCGGATCTCCGTCGAGCACTTGTCCGGCATTTCCGGTTTTCTCGGTCCGAAAGAGGGCGGCGTACTTATTGAGGTTTCGGTAGTCCGTAATGTCGGGATACTTCTTGACCATCCACTCGGGCACGTACCACCCGATGACGCCTTTGTTGCCCGTCAGCCCCGCCGACAGCGCGACCTTCTTCTCCTCGATGTACTCCTTCTTCAGGTCGTTGTGACCCCAGCTTTCCGCGATCACGTCGACCTTGCCCGACTCGAAATCCCGCCAGGACTGGTCCTCTTTCACGGCCCGCTTGTTGACCTTGTAGCCCAGCTCGTGCTCCAGCAGGTAGCCGAGCACGGCCGCCTGGGCCTCGTACCCGACCCAGCCGTGCACGTCGATGTTCACGGTCCCCTTGGCCTGGGCCGTGGTCCCG
This sequence comes from Nonomuraea sp. NPDC004580, assembly GCF_040609855.1. Lineage (NCBI taxonomy): Bacteria > Bacillati > Actinomycetota > Actinomycetes > Streptosporangiales > Streptosporangiaceae > Nonomuraea > Nonomuraea sp. NPDC004580. The sequence goes on from NZ_JBEXLH010000025.1 coordinate 86,487, forward strand.
GGCTCACCGCTGGAGCAGGCGGTCAGCAGCAGGGCCGCGGCAAGCGGGCCGGCGAGCGTCTTGACTCGGATCATGATGAGGTCTCCGGGAACCGCGCGCCGGCGCCGAGCGGGCGCGCGGTCATGGGGGGTCAGGAGGGGGTCACTGGGGGATCCAGGCCTGCCACTTGGCGGGGTTGGCCTCGACCCACTTCTTGGCGGCTTCCTCGCCGGTCATGCCGCCGTTGGTCATGTCGTCGGCCACGGCGTTCTGGTCCTCGTTGGTCCAGTTGAAGTTCTTGATCAGCTCGTACGCCTTGCCGCCGGACTGCGCGAACTTCGTACTGACGATCTTGTCGAGGTCCATCTCCGGGTAGTCGCAGGCCACCTTCTTCGGGTCGGCGTCGCAGCCCTCGGTGTACGGCGGCAGGTTCACCCGGACCAGCTCGGTCTTGCTGAACAGCCAGTGCGGGTCCCAGAAGTAGAACAGCAGCGGCTTCTTCTGCTCCTGCGCCTGCTGGGCGCTCTTGATCAGGGCCGCCTCGCTGCCGCCGACCACGACCTTGTAGTCGAGCTTGAGGTTCTTGATCAGCGCCTCCTCGTTGCTGACGTACGAGGGGTCGCCGAACAGCAGCTGGCCCTTGTCGCCCGACTCGGAGGTCTTGAACAGGCCGGCGTACTTGTTGAGGTTCTTGTAGTCGGTGATGCCGGGGTGCTCGTCGGCCATCCACTTGGGGATGTACCAGCCGATGACGCCCTTGTTGCCGGTCGAGCCGGCCTCCTGGGCGGTCTTCTTCTCCTCGATGAACTGCTTCTTCAGGTCGGGGTGACCCCAGTTCTCGATGATGACGTCGACGTCGCCGGTCTCGAAGCCCTCCCAGGCCAGCTGCTCCTTGATCTCGGGCAGCTCCACCTCGTAGTTCAGCTCGTTCTTCAGCAGGTACGCCACGACGTTCGCGCTGGCCTCGTACCCGACCCACGGGTTGATGGCGATCTTCACGGTCCCGGCGGACCCGCCGGAGGCGCTGGCCCCGGCCGCCGGCGCGGAGGCGCTGGATGAGGTCTCCACGGTGGCCCCACCGCAACCGGCGGCGAGCCCCAAGGCGAGCAGGCCTGCGAGCAGGCGAATCTTCATGTGAACTTCCTCTTTCGGGGGGACGGGCGCCTGGTGTCGGCGCCCTGCGTGATGCGGTCGAGCATGACGCCGAGCAGCACGGTCGCGATGCCGGCCACGAAGCCCATGCCGAAGTCGGTCCGCTGGGAGAAGCCGGCGACCACGTCGTAGCCGAGGGCCCCCGCCCCGACCAGACCGCCGACGACGACCATGGCCAGCGTCATCACGATGCCCTGGTTGGCCGCGAGCAGGATGGCGCGCCTGGCCATCGGCAGCTGCACCTTCCACAGCAGCTGGCCGGAGGTGGAGCCGGCCGAGGTGGCGGCCTCGACGACGGTGGCGGGCACGCCCTTGATGCCGTCCTCGACCAGGCGCACCACCGGCGGCACCGCGTAGATGATGGACGCGAAGATCGCGGTGAACCGGGTGGTGCCGAACAGCGCGAGCGCCGGCAGCAGGTACACGAACGCGGGCATGGTCTGGGCAGCGTCCAGCAGCGGGCGCTGGATGGCGGAGTAGCGCGGCGAGCGGGCCGCCGCCACGCCGAGCAGCAGGCCGATGAGCAGCGTGACCAGCACCGCGACGGCGACCGTGGTCATCGTCTGCATGGTGTGCTCCCACACGCCGAGCAGCGCGATGCCGAGCAGGCAGGCCAGCGCGATGAGCGCAGGGCGCGTGCCGCTGACCCGCCAGGCGAGACTCAGCACCGCGAGCGCGACCAGCCACCACGGCGCGGCGGTGAGCAGCGACTCCAGCGGGTTGAGCAGCGCGTGCGAGGTGACGTCCTTGATGAACGTGGTGACCGGGTACCAGCTCGTCTCGGCCCAGCTCACGGCCGCGTTGACCTCGGCGACGACGTTCACCGTCAGGCTCTCCGGCCAGATCGGCGGCAGCAGGGGGATGAGCGCGAGCCCGGCCACGCCCAGCACGCCCGCGCCGACGAGGTCGGTCCTGCGCAGCCTGGCGTGCGCGTCGCGGCGGGCGACCGCCATCATCATCCGGTCCAGCATCACCGCCATGATCACGATGGCCACGCCGGCCGGGAGCATGATGCCGACCTGCGCCCGCGACAGGCCACGGATGATGTCGCCGCCCAGGCCGGGGGCCGAGATCAGGTTCGCGATGACCACCATTGACAGCGCCATCATGATGGTCTGGTTGATGGCCAGCGCCATCGTGGACCTGGCCAGCGGCAGATAGACCTTGAACAGCGTCTGCCGCCTGGTGGCGCCCAGCGAGGTGGACGCCTCGACCGCCGTGGGGGAGACCGACGAGATCGCCAGCGCGGTGATGCGGATGGCGGGCGGGATCGCGTAGATCATCGTGGCGATGGCCCCGGCGGGCGCCCCGATGTGGAAGAACAGCGCGAGCGGCGCCAGATAGGCGAACGTCGGCATGATCTGCATGACGTCGAGCACAGGGGTGATCGCCCGTCGCGTCCGCGCGGACAGGCCCGCCCACACGCCGATCGGGATCCCGATCGCCAGCGACAGCAGCACCGCCACCCCGACCAGGGCCAGCGTGTCGACGCTCGACTCCCACAGCCCCAGCACGCCGAACGCGCTCACCCCGCCGACCGCGAGCAGCGCGATCCGCCAGCCGCCCGCCAGCCAGGCCAGGGCGCCCATGACGCCGGTGATGCCGGGCCAGCCGAGCGCGTACAGGGTGGCCTGGAAAAGGGTGTAGAGCTGGCCCACGAGGAGCCTGATGTAGTTGAGGAAGTACAGGAAGAGCGGGTTGTCGTTGCGGTGGTCGTCGATCCACTCGCGCAGCTCGGTCACCGCGAGGAACTGCGGCGCCTCCTTGTCGTGCGGCAGCGTCCCCGAGCCTCGGAAGACCAGGTACGCCGCCACGAACAGCACCGCCACCCCGGCGGGGGCCGTCCACCTCGGCAGGCCGAGCCCGGAGGGCGTGGTGACGGCCGTGCTGCTCATGCCGGCGCCTTCATGGCGGGGTCCTGACCGGCCAGGAAGCCCAGTAAGTCCACCCGGTCCACGACGCCGGCCAGCTCGTCGCCGTCCACGACCTTGATCGGGCGGGAGGAGCCCGACGCGACGCCGATGGCGTCCTTGATGACGGTGGTGACGGGAAGCTCCGGCCCGTCCAGCGGCTCGCCCGGCTCGGGGTCGCGGCAGATCCAGCGCAGGGTCAGCACGTGGCTGCGCGGCACGTCGCGGACGAAGTCGGCCACGTAGTCGTCGGCCGGCGCGCCCACGAGCTCCTCCGCCGTGCCGAGCTGCACGATCGAGCCCGCCCGCATGATCGCGATGCGCTCGCCGAGCTTGAGCGCCTCGGACAGGTCGTGGGTGATGAAGACCATCGTCTTGCCGACCTCGCGGTGCAGCCTGATCACCTCGGCCTGCATGTCGCGCCTGATCAGCGGGTCGAGCGCGCTGAACGGCTCGTCGAACAGCATCACCTGGGGCTCCACGGCCAGCGCCCTGGCCAGGCCGACGCGCTGCTGCATGCCGCCGGAGAGCTGGTCGGGGTAGGCGTCGGCGTAGCCGTCGAGGCCGACGAGCGAGAGGATCTCGGCGGCCCGCGCGTGCCTGCCGGCCTTCGCGGCGCCCTGGATCTCCAGCCCGTACGCCACGTTGTCGATGACCTTGCGGTGCGGCAGCAGGCCGAAGTGCTGGAAGACCATGCTGACCTGGTGGCGGCGGATCTCGCGCAGGCGGGCGGGGGAGGCGGCGCCGATGTCCTCGCCGGCGATCGTCACCCGGCCTGCGGAGGGCTCGATGAGCCTGGTGAGGCAGCGGACGAGGGTGGACTTGCCGCTGCCCGACAGGCCCATGACGACGAAGACCTCGCCGGGGCGTACCTCGAAGCTCACGTCGCGGACGGCGGCGGTGCAGCCGGTCTTCTCCCTGAGCGCGGCAGGTGCCAGATGTCTGTCATCACTGTCCAGCACCTTTTGCGCCTTCGGCCCGAAGATCTTCCAAAGGCCCGCAACGGTGATTGCCGCGTTGCCGGGAGAATCTCCCACCCTCGCCTCCTCGTTTGACGTGGCTCAACATATGTGGTGAATAGCGTGATTCTCAACGGCGTGACCTTCCGGAGATCACTGCGCGCCGGTCGCGTTACGCGATTGGAACGAGCAAATCGCCCATAAGCGGACATTTATCGTGTTGAAGGTTTATTTCGTGCCGCGAGCACTTCCCGCATGGAGTGCCAGCTTCTATCCTCATGAGTCACGCAGACCATCATTTGTCGCGTTATGTTCGCTTGGCCACAAGCCATGTGATGTGTTCCAATTACCCGGCACTTGCTGATTTCCCCAGGGCACACGGCCCGCATATAGGCCGATTCGACGAGGTGCGTTCGGTGAGTACACAGGTGGGCGTCAGGCAGGCCAGCGAGGGTGGCTGGCGGCTGCGCAATTGGCGTGTCCGCGCGCGGCTCGTGGCCCTCATCCTGGTACCGACCGCCGCCGCCGTCCTGCTCGGCGGCGTCCAGGTGCTCAACTCGACCTCCGCCGCCTCCGACTACGCCAGGACGAACCAGTTCGCCCGCCTGTCCGCCGAACTCGGCGAATTCACCCACCTCGTCTCCACCGAGCGCGCCAGAACCGCCTGGTACATCGCCCGCGACCGGCCCGCCGACGCCTTCGCCGAGGTGCAGTCCCACATGGCGCAGGTGGACCTGTCCGCCAAGCAGGTACGCGACGTCGCCCGGGCCCTGCTCGCCGACGCCACCGGCCGCACCGCCGACCAGCTGGAGAACCTGCTCAACCGGCTCAACGACCTGACCTCCCTGCGTCGCCAGGCCCTGGACGCCAACCTGCTGCCGGGACCGGCCGTCGAGCTCTACACCGTGATCGTCAACGGCCTGCTGTCGGTGCACAACGAGCTGGTCAAGGGCAGCGTGGACGACGAGCTGTTCCGCCAGACGCGCATGCTCGACGCGCTCGCGCGGGCCAAGGAGAGCGTGTCGTACCAGCAGGCCCTCGTCGTCGTGGCGCTGGTCGAGGGCGCGTTCGAGCCGGAATCGCTCAAGCGGCTGCTCGGCGAGCAGTCCAGGGAGGCCAACGAGCGCAGGGGCTTCGCCGCCGAGGCCGCCGCGGAGGAGCGCCGCTTCTTCGACGAGACCGTCAACGGCCGCTCCGCCGACCGCATGCTGTTCCTGCGCGAGCTGGTGCTCATCAGGGCCACCACCGGGCTGCCGCTGCGCGGCCTCGACCTCGCCAGGAAGGACGACGCCAAGGAGTGGTTCGACGCGGCGAGCGTGGTCGTCGACTCCATGCGCAAGGTCGAGCAGCGCCAGGCCGAGGGCATCGTGCAGCGCAGCGAGGCGCTCAGCTCCGACGAGCGGCAGCGCGCCGTCATCACCGCCGCCGCCGTGCTCGCCCTGCTCGTGGCCGTGCTGCTGATCACGACCGGGGTGGCGCGCTCCCTCGTCCGCCCCCTGCGCCGCCTGCGCGGCGAGGCCCTGGAGATCGCCGGCAAGCGGCTGCCCGACTTCGTCCAGCACCTGCGCGAGTCCCGCGACGGCGCGGTGAACGCCGAGGTGCCGCCCATCGGCATCTTCACCAAGGACGAGGTGGGCGAGGTCGCGCGGGCCTTCGACGAGGTGCACCGCGAGGCCGTACGGCTGGCCGGCGACGAGGCCAAACTGCGCTCCAACGTCAACGCCATGTTCGTCAACCTGTCCAGGCGCAGCCAGACCCTGGTCGAACGGCAGCTCACCCTGATCGAGAAGCTGGAGCGCGGCGAGCGCGACGACGCCAGGCTCGGCGACCTGTTCAAGCTCGACCACCTCGCCACCCGCATGCGGCGCAACAGTGAGAACCTGCTCGTCCTCGCCGGCCAGGAGGCCGCGCGCAAGTGGACGGAGCCGGTCGAGCTGATGGACATCGTCCGGGCCGCGCTGGGCGAGGTCGAGAGCTACGACCGGGTCAGCATCCAGGTCCAGTCGGACGTCGCCATCGCCGGGCAGGCCGTCACCGACGTGGTGCACCTGCTCGCCGAGCTGGTCGAGAACGCCGTGTCGTTCTCCTCCCGGGACACCAAGGTCATCATCTCCAGCAGCCGCATCGACGGCGGCAGCCTGCTGCTGTCGGTCACCGACCACGGCATCGGCATGACGCCCGACGAGCTGGCCGAGGCCAACTGGCGCCTGGCCAACCCGCCCGTCGTGGACGTGTCGGTGTCGCGGCGGATGGGCCTGTTCGTGGTCGGCCGGCTGGCGCTGCGGCACAACATCAGGGTGCAGCTGCGGCGGCAGGACATCGGCGGGCTGACCGCCATGGTGCTGGTCCCGCCCGCGCTGCTCACCGGCGTGCCCGGGCCGGTGCCGGGAGCGGGACAGCGGCACCGGGCGCCCCACCCGGCGCATGCGCCGGCGCACGCGCCTGCGCATGCGGCCCCGGCTCCCCGGTCCATGCCGTCGTTCTCCGGCGGACATCCCTCCTTCGACACCGCGGCCCCGCCGTCGTACGAGAGCGTCCCGTCCTGCAACGCCACTCCCGCGAGCCAGGACGCGGCCGACTCGTCGTGGTTCAGTGTCACCCACACCCCCTCGCACTCGGTGGAGCAGGCGGCGCCGGAGCCGGTGACGTCCTTCCCCGACCCGCTGAGCGCGCCCGCCGCCGAGCTGGGCATCGCCCCGCCGGAACCCGCGGCTCAGGAGCCCGCCCCTGAGCTCGCTCCTGAGCTTGCTGCCGAGGCGAGCAGCTGGTTCAGCAGGTCGGCGCCCACCGCCGACCACCGCGACCCGTCCTGGTCGTCCCCCGCCGACCAGGGCTGGCAGGCCGCGGGCGCCGCCGCCGAGCCGGTCAGGAACGGCACCACGAACTCCGGCTTGCCGAAGCGGACCCCGCGCGCGAACCTGGTACCGGGGACCGCGAACCCGCAACCTCCGCCCGTTTCCGCTCCTCCGGTGTCCCCTGACCGGCTGCGCAGCCGGCTCGCCAGCTACCAGCAGGGCGTACGCAAGGGACGCGCCGAGCTCGAGGAGGACGCATGAAGGAGCTGAGCCAGGCCGCCAGAGACGTCAACTGGCTGGTCACCGGCTTCGTCGAAGAGGTCCCCGGCGTGGCGCACGCGGTGGTGGTCTCGGCCGACGGGCTCCCCATGGCCTACTCCAGGGGCTTCCCCCAGGATCGCGCCGACCAGCTCGCCGCCATCGCGGCCGGCCTGGTGAGCCTGACGGCGGGGTCGGCGCGGGTGTTCGGCGGTGGCGAGGTCACTCAGACCCTCGTGGAGATGCAACGCGGTCTGCTGCTGGTGATGGCGATCAGCGACGGATCCTGCCTCGCGGTGCTGGCCGCGCCCGACTGTGACATGGGTTTGGTCGCCTACCAGATGACGATCCTGGTCGAGCGCGCGGGGCAGGTGCTCACTCCTGCCGTGCGAGCGGAGCTGTCCGCCGTGCGCCCCTGGTGATGGGAGTGAACCTTGGCATCGTGGCACAACGGGGAAGAGGAGCCCGAGCGCAGTTCGCTCGTCCGCATGTACGCCGTCACCGGCGGCCGCACCACGCCACGGACGAACCTCGCCATGGAGGCCCTCGTGTCATCGGCCACCTCGGCGCAGCTGGGCATGACGTACACGCGGGAGTACCGTGCGATCAGCGAGCTGTGCCGCCAGGTGCGCTCGGTGGCGGAGATCTCGGCGCTGCTCAGCGTGCCCCTCGGGGTGGCGCGGGTGCTGGTCGCCGACATGGAGGCGGACGGGCTGGTCAAGGTGTACCAGCCGCAGCTTGAGGCGGGGCTGCCTGACAGGGGCCTGCTCGAAAGGGTGCTCAGTGGACTTCGAAGGCTCTAGCCGGCTCACCGCCACCAAGATCGTCGTGGCGGGCGGATTCGGCGTGGGCAAGACCACGTTCGTCGGCGCGGTGTCGGAGATCATGCCGCTCACGACCGAGGCCGTGATGACGGACGCCTCGGCCGGCATCGACGACCTCGGCCACACGCCGGGCAAGACGACCACGACCGTCGCGATGGACTTCGGCCGGCTCTCGCTGGCCCAGGACCTCATTCTCTATCTGTTCGGCACGCCGGGGCAGCACCGGTTCTGGTTCATGTGGGACGACCTCGTGCGCGGCGCGATCGGGGCCGTCGTGCTGGTCGACTCGCGGCGGCTGGCCGACAGCTTTCCCGCCGTCGACTACTTCGAGAACTCCGGCATCCCGTTCATCATCGGGCTGAACGGCTGGGACGGCGAGTTCCCGCACGCCGAGCACGAGGTGCGGGAGGCGCTGACGATCTCCGGGCACGTGCCGATCGTGCGGACGGACGCGCGGGCCCGGCCTGCGGTCAAGCAGACGCTGATCACGCTGGTGGAGCACGCGCTCACCGTACGGTCGGCATGAGGCCCCGCTACTGCGCCGACCACCAGTAGGCCGCCACCAGCTCGGCCACCAGCGTCTCCGTGAGCAGCGCGACGTCGGGGTCGTCGTCGTGGACGTAGCGGATCGCCGCGGCGGCGTCCTTCACCTCGCCGCCCACGGTGACCACCGTCGAACCGCGCTCGCGTACCCAGTCCATGGCCTGCTCGTCGTAGCGGGATCCGGGGAAGAGCAGGGCGCGGTAGTCGAGCGTCTTGGTGAGGTAGACGTCCACGTGCGACCAGTCGCCGCTCTCGCAGGCGTCGGCCGGGCGGCGCGGGCCCTCCCTCAGCATCAGTGCCGACTGCTCGGCCGACGACAGGCGCTCGGCGGGGGCGATCGTGTAGACGCCGTGCGGGCCGTCGAGCAGCTCCATGGTCAGCGGCAGCCACTCGTCCCTGCGCTCCAGCAGGTCGGCGGTGGCCTCGGCGGCCCGCTCGACCAGGGCGGGCAGGTCGTGCGCGCGGCCGGTGAGCCGGCTCTCCAGGGCGAGCAGCAGGGCCAGCGTGTGCTGGAACGTACGGCAGGCGACCCCGCCGCGCTCCTCGCCCGCCCGCATCTCCACCACCTGGTCGGCGCCCTGCGTGATCGGGGAGCCCGGCTGGTTGGTGAGCGCCGCGACGAAGGAGGGGCCGCCCGCGTACGCCTCGATCGCGTCGAGCGTCTCGCGGCTGCCGCCGGTGGCCGAGATCGGCACGACCAGGGTGCCCTTGGCCGGTGGGAGCGCGGCGGCGGCGGAGGCGTACTCGGCGAAGGCGGACACCCCGGCGGCGCGCAGGCGCCGGGCGGCCACGCCCGCCGCGTAACGGGAGCTGCCCATGCCGAGGAACAGCACCCGGTCGACGCCCTGCGGCAGCCCGGCCCAGGGGTCGGCCGTCCTGAGCGCGGCGGCCAGGCCGGCCAGCGCCTGCGGCTTGGACTCCAGGTCGGTCAGGTAGAGCTCGGATTTCACGCGATGTTCTCCTCAGGTTTCCGCGCCGGGTTCGGCGTGGGGGTCGCCGCGGGGGTGTCTGCGGACGTCTTCTGGGCGTCGTACCAGGTGTGCAGGACGCCCATGGGGGCGTAGCGCCAGCGGGGGAGATGGCGGGCGGCGTAGATCAGTTCGCGGCACTCCTGTTCCACCTCGAACGGCCGGATCAGCCGCTCGTCCAGCAGGTCGGGACGGTGCCGCGCGGCCAGGCGGTCGCGGTAGGCGGCGAGCAGTCCGGCGCGGGCGCGGCGGGCCCACGCGGCGGCCTGGTCAGGAGGGGTGCCGCGGCGCTTGATCGCGACCTGGGCCACGTGTTCCAGACTGGTGGTGAGCTGCGCCACGTCACGGGCGGCCGGCTGACGAGGGCCGGCGTCGGCCACCGTGGGGTTGCCGTCGAAGTCGATGACCGCATAGCCGTCGCGCCACTGGAGAATCTGGCCGACGTGCAGATCCCCGTGGATCCTGATCAGCGGCGTGGTGACGGGCTTGGTGACGGGCGCGGTCAGGGCGTCCAACTCCCGCCGCATGACCTCGGCCCGCTCAGCAAGCCAGACCCCGTCCTCGCCATCGGTCACCGCCAGCGCCTCGGACAGCGCCGCCTCCGCCCGTTCCACAAGCCCCACCCCAAGCGGGGCAGGCAGCCCCGTGGCGGTCCCCTCCGTCTCTGCCGTCGTCGGGGAGTGGGGGAGGGTGGACAGGGCGAGGTGGAGGTCGGCGGTGAGGCGGCCGACAGCGGCGGCGAACGCGGTGGTGCCGGCGACGGCCTCGTCCACGCACCACTCCCAGCCGTCCCTGGCGTCCGGCAGGTAACCGGTCACCAGGGCGAGGAGGTGTTCGCGGCCGTCCACCACACCGGTCAGAGCCGCGTAAGGAGGGGCGGTGTCGTTGAATCCGGCCTCAACCAGATGGGCGAGGATGTCGGGGGCGGGATGCGGCAGCGGCGCGGGAGGGGTGAGCCACTTCACCACGACCTGCTCGTCCACGATCACCGAGTGGTTCGTCTGATCCACATGCGCACCGAAATCGCGCTCACCTGGGACCCCAGTGTGGAGATCTGCAGAGCCGTACGAGAGGGTGGGCAACGGCAGAAAACGTCGTACGGACAGCGGCTCCGGCGCCTCCTCCCCGAGGCACGCCACGAGGGCGGCGCTGAGCCCCCGATCTCGTGGGGTGAGCGGCCTCTCACCGAGCGAGATCACTCGTCGGTGTATTGAATCCCAATTCAACTCGCGGACCAAACTTCCAGGTAGCAATGTCATGAAAAGTCTTGCTCATGTTGATTTCTGCTGCAACACTCCTGCTCTGGTCGGCTGTGTCCGGTAAGGTCGCGCGACCCCTCTTACATCTCAATTGCAGAAGGAGTAGCGGCCGTGTCCCGTTCCCGGTTCACCCGTCGTCTCCCGGCCACCGTCGCGGTGGTCGGCCTCGCGCTTGCCGTCGCGGCGTGCGGCGGTGGGGCCTCGTCAAGTTCACAGGAGACGACGGGGGCGGCGGCCGAGCTCAAGCCCAACGCGGACCTGACGAAGCAGTCGTTGCAGGTCACGGTCTGGGATGGCTATCTGCCCAAGGAGCTGGCCGACAGGGTCAAGGCGACCCTCAAGGTCAAGGACATCAAGATCCAGCTGCACGACACCAACGAGACGGCGATGACCAAGCTCACCGCCCCCGGTGACAGTGGCATCGACGTGGCGTTCGTGTCCGGCCAGTACGCCCAGGCGCTCAACGCGATGGGCCTGCTGGAGCCGATCCACCCCGAGCTGATCCCCAACCTGGCCAACCTCTACCCCGAGGCCACGCAGCTGTCCTACGACAAGGGCAACAAGTACTCCGTGCCCTACACCTGGGGCACCACCGGCATCTGCTACCGCAAGGACCTCGTGAAGAAGGTCCCGGACAGTTGGAACGATATTCTCAAGCCCCCGGCCTGGGCCGAGAAGAAGGTCACCATGATGACCACCGAGCGCTGGCTGGCCCTGCCCGCGCTCAAGGCCCTCGGTTACTCGGTCAACACCGACAAGGACGAGGAGATCGAGAAGGCTCGCGAGCTGCTGGTCGAGCAGAAGCCGCACCTGCTCACCTACGACGACACCACCTTCGGTGACCGCCTGATCAACGGCGAGGCCGTCATGGTCGAGGCGTGGGACGGCTGGTGCCCGACCACCGACCCCAAGGGCAACATCGGCTTCGCGAACCCGAAGGAGGGCAGCGACCTCTGGGTGGACACCATGGTGATCCTGAAGTCCTCCAAGAACAAGGAGGCCGCGCACGCCCTGATCAACTACATCCTGAGCCCCGAGGTGCACAGCTGGGCGGCCGTGAACATCAACTACAAGGTCCCCAACAAGGCGGCCATGGAGCAGGTGAAGATCCCCAAGGGCTCGCTGCTCGGCATCGCGCCGGACAAGCTGCTCGACGGTGAGTCGATCATCGACCTGGGACAGGCGTCCACCAAGTACACCCGCCTGTCCGCCGACATCCAGGCGAAGTAGTTGTCGTTGTAGTGAAGTCAGAGGTCAAGGCCCGGCCGGCGTCCCGTTCCCGAGGGCGTCGGCTGGGCGCGTTCGTGTTCCTGACGCCCGGGCTCGTCTACCTGCTGGTGCTGCTGCTGGTGCCGCTGGCGCTGGTGCTCAGCTACACGGTGTTCCAGCGGGGGCGCTTCGGCGGCGTCGTCTACGAGTTCACCACCGAGAACTTCAGCCGGCTGATCGACCCGCTCTACTTCGGCGTGGTGCTGCAGTCGCTGAAGATCGCGGCGGTGACGACCGTGATCGCGTTGCTGATCGGCTATCCGACGGCGTACCTGATCGCGCAGCTGCCGCGCAAGTGGAAGACCATCGCGCTGGTCGCCGTCGTGCTGCCGTTCTGGACGAACTTCATCATCCGCGTCTACGCGTGGATCATCCTGCTGAGCGGCCCAGGGCTGATCAACAGCGCGCTGGACGTCTTGGGCGTCGAGCCCCTTCAGCTGCTCTACAACGACGGCGCGATCGTGACGGGGCTGTTGTACTCGTACCTGCCGCTCATGGTGCTGCCGCTGTACGCCGCGATCGAGCGGCTCGACCCGCAACTGCGGGAGGCGTCGGCCAACCTGGGCGCCTCGGCGTTCACCACGTTCAGGAAGGTCACGCTGCCGCTGACCATCCCCGGCGTGCTGACCGGGAGCATGTTCGTGTTCGTGCCGAGCCTGGGCAACTTCGTCATCCCCGAGCTGCTCGGCGGCAGCAAGTCGATCATGGTGGGCAACCTCATCAGGCAGCAGTTCCTGACCGCGCGCGACTGGCCGTTCGGCTCGACGCTGGCCCTGGCGGTGATCGCGATGCTGATCGTGCTGCTCATGATCCAGGCATGGGTGACGCGCCGTGCGTAGGTCGAAGCTCCTGTACGTGCCGTTCTGGGCCACGTACGTCTTCCTCTACCTCCCGATCGCCGTCCTGGTCGTGATGTCGTTCAACGTGGGCGACTCGGCGTACAGCTTCGACGGCTTCAGCCTCAAGTGGTACGGCGAGCTGGCCCGCGACGACCGGGTCCTGTCCGGCGTGGTGAACACGCTGATCGTGGCCGCCGGCTCCACGGTGATCGCCACCGTGCTCGGCACGCTGCTGGCCGTCGGCCTGGTCCGGCACACCAGGTCCAAGGTGCTCGAAGCGGTCGCGCTGATGCCCGCCGTGCTGCCCGACCTGGTGATCGCCATCGGCCTGCTGATCCTGTACGGGACGATCCAGCTCACGCTCGGCCTGTACTCGGTCGTGCTGGCCCACGGCGTGTTCGCGATGGCGTTCGTGGCGGCGGTGGTGCGCACCCGGCTGACGGGCGCGGACACGTCGCTGGAGGAGGCGTCACGTGACCTCGGCGCGGGACCGGTCACCACGTTCATGAAGATCACGCTGCCGCAGCTGATGCCGGGCATCGTGGCCGGCGCGCTGCTGGCGTTCACGTTGTCGCTGGACGAGTTCGTGATCGCGTTCTTCACGATCGGCAACAGCGAGCAGACGCTGCCGATCGTCATCTACTCCATGATCCGATTCGGGGTCACTCCGAAGATCAATGCGCTGGCCGCGATCGTGCTGCTGGTGAGCTTCACGGCCGTGATCGCCGGGCAGCGCCTGACCAAGATCGGGGAATCGCGTGCTCGAGATTGACGGGATCACCCGGAAGTTCGGCAGTGTCACCGCGCTGGACGACGTCTCGCTGGAGATCGAGCAGGGGGAGTTCTTCGCCCTGCTCGGGCCCTCCGGCTGTGGGAAGACCACGCTGCTGCGCATCATCGCCGGGTTCGAGACGCCCGACGCGGGCGGTGTCACGCTCGACGGGGAGGACCTGCTGGCCAAGCCGCCGAACCGGCGGCCGATCAGCCTGATGTTCCAGTCGTACGCGCTGTTCCCGCACATGACCGTGGCGAAGAACGTCGCGTACGGGCTGGAGCGGGAGAAGCTGCCCCGCCAGGAGGTCAAGCAGCGCGTCGGCGAGGTGCTGGAGACGGTGGGCCTGTCGGCGCACGCGGGGCGCAAGCCCGCGCAGCTGTCCGGCGGCCAGCGGCAGCGCGTGGCGCTGGCCCGTTCCATCGTCAAGCGGCCCCGGCTGCTGCTGCTCGACGAGCCGCTGTCGGCCCTGGACAAGAAGGTCCGCGCCGACATGCAGCTGGAGCTCAAGCGGCTGCAGCACGAGGTGGGCATCACGTTCGTGGTCGTCACGCACGACCAGGAGGAGGCCATGTCGCTGGCCGACCGCATCGCGGTCTTCGACAGCGGCCGGGTCCGCCAGGTGGACGAGCCCATCGCCCTCTACGAGCGGCCCCGCTCGCCCTTCGTGGCCGACTTCGTCGGCGCCAACAACCTGTTCACCGGCACCGCGAGCGGCCTCGACGGCATCAAGAGCGCGACGTTCGGCATGCTCGCCGGCACGCCGCTGGACGAGCTGGAGGCGGGCGCCGAGGCGCTGCTGGCGGTCCGGCCCGAGAAGATCGAGCTGGCCGGCGAGAGCGCCACCAGAGGGCTGCCGGGCACCGTGCTCGACGTCAGCTTCTTCGGCGGTGTCTCGCACCTGTCGGTGCAGGTCGAGGGTCAGGACAAGCCGGTGCTCGCCGCCGTCCAGGGCGCCGGCGCGATCAAGGCCGGAGCCAAGGTCAAGGTGCGCTGGAACGCCGAGGACGCGGTCATCATGGCGGCCGGTCAGTGAACCAGGTCGTTGCCCGTCGCCGCGCGGGCGTAGGACAGGATCAGCTCGGCCGCCTCGGCCGGGCCGATCAGGGGGTGCCTGGCGGTGATGCGGTAGCCGTAGGCGTCCTCCAGGGCCACCAGGTTGCGGGCGATCGTCACCGAGTCGGCGCTCAGCCTGAAGACGCCCAGCGCGGCCCCGGTGTCCAGGATCGCCTGGTACATCGAGACCTGCCGGTCGTACAGGGAGGTGAGCAGCACGCCGTAGACCCGGTTGCGGCCCGCGGCCCCGCCCAGCTCGTTGAGCAGGCGCACGTCGGGGTCGAGCGGCCCGGTGGGCAGCCCCGACCTGATCGTGACGACCAGCTTCTCGACCGGGTCGGTGATCGTGGCGAGCTGGCGCAGCCGCTGCTCGTAGAAGCGCTCCATGCCCGCCTGCTGCGCCTCGACCAGCAGCTCGCTGAGGTCGGGGTAGTGGTAGAGCACGGCGCCGGAGGTCAGCCCGGCCTCCTCGGCGACGTGCGAGAGCTGTACACCGTCGATGCCATGGCGGATGATGGCCCTGCGTGCGGCTTCGATCAAATCGATGCGCCGGTCACTGCGGCTCTTGCGCTGAGCCACCCTCACCACCTTCACTCCTTAGGCCACTGTTCAGTTGGCCGTTGACCATAGTGCCCTTAACTTGACCTTCACGCTAGATCCCTTTTTGAATTCACCTTCAAAATGACGAGTTCTCCCGGAGCTTCGATGTCTCTCACCTTCCTGTTCATGCCGGAAAGCGCGTACGGACCGACCAACAACTCCATCGGCATCGGCGACATCCTGCGCAAGCGCGGCCACCGCGTCGTCTTCGCCGCCGAGGCCTCCTGGAAGGGCAAGCTCGAAGCGCTCGGCTTCGAGGAGGACCTCGTCGACCTGGCCCCGCCGTCCGAGGAGGAGCAGGACCCCGGCCAGTTCTGGAAGGACTTCATCCGCGACACCGCGCCGGAGTACCGCAAGAGCACGCGCGAGCAGCTGGAGACCGTCACCAAGCCCATCTGGGCCGAGCTGATCGACGGGGCCAAATACTGCGAGCCCCAGCTCAAGGCCATCATCGAGCGGGTGAACCCGGACGTGATCATCGAGGACAACGTGCTCACGTTCCCGGCTCTCATCACCGCCGGCAAGAAGTTCGTGCGCATCGTCTCCTGCCAGCCGCTGGAGGTGCGCGGCCCGAACATCCCGCCCGTCTTCTCCGGCCTGCCCGCGAACGACCGCTCCGAGTGGGACGCCTTCCGCGCCGAGTACGAGCGCACCCACCGCGAGCTGTGGACCGCCTACAACGCGTGGTGCGTCGAGCAGGGCACGCCGCCGCTGCCCGACCTCGACTTCATCCACGAGGGCGACCTGAATCTCTACGTCTACCCGGAGATCCTCGACTACGTCGCCGAGCGCCCCCTGGGCCCGGCGTGGCACCGGCTCGACTCCTCGGTGCGCGAGACGGAGCAGGACTTCGAGCTGCCCTTCGAGCGCAACGAGCACGCGCTGATCTACTTCTCGCTCGGCTCGCTCGGCTCCGCCGACGTGGGCCTCATGCAGCGGGTGATCGACGTGCTGGGCACCACCCCGCACCAGTACGTCGTCTCCAAGGGCCCGCTGCACGAGGAGATCAAGCTGCACGACAACATGTGGGGCGAGGAGTTCCTCCCGCAGACTAAGATCATCCCACTGTGTGACTTGGTCATCACCCATGGCGGCAACAACACGACCACCGAGGCGCTGCACTTCGGCAAGCCGATGATCCTGCTGCCGCTCTTCTGGGACCAGTACGACAACGCCCAGAGGGTCGATGAGCTCGGCTACGGTGTCAGGCTCTCCACCTACACCTTCACCGACGAAGAACTCACAGGGGCGATCGCGAAGCTGCTCGGCGACACCGAGCTGCGGGCGCGGCTCGCCGCCGCGGGCGAGGAGATCAGGCGCCGCGACGGCCTGCGCAAGGCCGCCGACCTGATCGAGCAGCTCGGCCAGTAGCACGACCCGAAAGTTGAAGTCTTCCTGATGCGCGAACTGATCAACCCCGCCACCGGCCTGCCCTTCGCCGAGGTCCCCGACACGCCTGTCGAGGAGGTCGCGAAGGCGATCTCGGCCGCGCGCGCGGCGTACGAGGAGTGGTCGCAGGCCACTCCCGGCGAGCGCGCCCGGGTGCTGCTGCGCCTGGCCGACCTGGTGGAGGCCGAGGCCGAGGAGCTGACCAGGCTGGAGGTCGAGGAGACGGGCAAGCCGGCGGCGGTCTTCCGCGACGGCGAGCTGCCCTTCGCCGTCGACAACCTGCGCTTCTTCGCCGGCGCCGCCCGGTCGCTGGAGGGCACGGGGGCCGGCGTGTTCAGCGCCGGCTACACCTCGGTCCTGCTGCGCCGCCCCGTCGGGGTGGTGGGGTCGATCGCGCCGTGGAACTTCCCGTTCGTGATGGCGGTCTGGAAGGTCGGTCCGGCGGTGGCCGCGGGCAACGCCGTGGTGATCAAGCCGGCCCCCCAGACCCCGCGCACGACGCTGCGCCTGGCCGAGCTGTTCGGC
Organism: Nonomuraea sp. NPDC004580; assembly: GCF_040609855.1. NCBI lineage: Bacteria > Bacillati > Actinomycetota > Actinomycetes > Streptosporangiales > Streptosporangiaceae > Nonomuraea > Nonomuraea sp. NPDC004580. The sequence goes on from NZ_JBEXLH010000025.1 coordinate 103,584, forward strand.
GCGGCGGGCGCACCCGATGGCCTGGTGCGGGCGGTCACCGGCGGCGCCGAGGTCGGACAGGCCCTGGTCACCGACCCCGGCGTGGACATGGTGAGCGTCACCGGCTCCACCGAGACCGGCCGCGCCGTCATGAGCGGCGCGGCCGCCACGCTCAAGCGGGTCCACCTCGAGCTCGGCGGCAAGGCGCCCGCCCTGGTGTTCGAGGACGCCGATCTGGCGGAGATGGCCCGCGGCGTCGCCATGGGGGCGACGTACAACACCGGCCAGGACTGCACCGCGGCCACCCGCGTCTACGTCGCCAGGGAGGTCTACGGCGACGCGGTGGAGGCGATCAAGGAGACCCTGGCCGGCATCACCGCCGGCGACCCCTGGGACCCGGCGACGGACATCGGCCCGCTGATCTCCGCCGCGCACCGCGACCGCGTGCACGGCTTCGTGGCGCGGGCCGGAGGGCGCGTTCTGCACGGCGGCTCCCCGATCGGGGGCTCCGGCTTTTTCTATCCACCCACGCTTGTGACCGATGTCGCACAGACCAGCGAGATCGTCCAAGGTGAGCTGTTTGGACCGGTCCTGGTCGCGCTCCCGTTCGATGGCGAGGACGAAGCGGTCCGGCTGGCCAACGACACTAGATACGGTCTCGCCTCGTCGGTGTGGTCGCGTGACGTGGCTCGCGCGATGCGCGTATCACACCGGCTGGACGTGGGAGTGACCTGGGTCAACGACCACCTGCCCATCGCCAGCGAGGCTCCGCACGGCGGGGTGAAGGGCAGCGGGTTCGGCAAGGACATGAGCCAGGAGGCGGTGCAGGAGTACTCGGTGACGCGGCACCTGATGGTGAAGCATGCGGCACCGGCCGAGCGGGATTCGTTCCGCCCCGCCTGAAAACGTGGTGGCGCTATCGTGCCCAAAGTGCCTCTTTGGGCGCATGTGATGGGATATGTTCGGTTGGCCGATCTGGTACGGGTTGTGTTCCAATTACCCGGCCGGACAGAATCCCATGCGCCACACGCGTGTCTGATTTTCTTCGAGCACGTACCGGCGAGAGGTTGCGAGACTCAGTGAGGACGAAAGACCCCAGGCACACCAGGTCAGGGGAGTACACAGGCGGACGGTTCCGGCTGGCGAACTGGCGTGTGCGCTCAAGGCTGGTCGCGCTGATCCTCATCCCCACCGTCGTGGGTGTGCTGCTCGCCGGCGTCCAGCTGGCCAACGCCATCGGCACCAGCGCCGCGTACCAGCGGCTCACCCAGGTGGCCGAGCTGGTGCAGCGCGTCGGCGGCCTCAACCACGAGCTGGCCAGGGAGCGCACGCTCACCGCCTGGTACGTCGCCGACCGCCGCAGGGGCGGCCGCCTGGTGCAGCTCAAGACCCAGCGGCAGGCCACCGACAAGGCCAAGCAGCAGGTGCTGTCGGCCGCCGCGGCCATCGACGCCTCCCACTCCACCCGCGTGCGCGACGGCGTCAGGAACATGCGCCGCTGGCTCGAAGGGCTCGACAGCCTCCGGGAGTCGATGACGGGCAGCGTCCCCGCCCGAGCCGTCGTCGGCACGTACAGCACGATGATCGAGACGTTCTCCACGCTGCAGAGCGACCTCGGTGACGGCGTCAGCGACGACGCCCTCCAGGGTGACGTGGCCGCGCTCGGCTCGCTCCAGCGGATGAAGGAGGAGACCGCGCGCCAGCAGATCCTGCTCATCAACATGCTGGTGCAGCCCGGGACCAAGGTCGACAGCTCCGACTGGTCGGACTTCCTCGGCTCCTGGGACAAGCAGCAGACCGAGCTGACCTCGTTCGAGCTGGAGGCCGCCGCCCAGGACCTCAAGAACTACCGCGACACCGTCAAGGGCCCGCAGATCGACCTCGCCGACGCCATGCGGCAGCGGGCGCTCGCCCAGGTGAGCGCTACCAACCGCATCCGCGACCTCGACGTCACCACCCACCGCGACCTCAACGAGTGGTACGAGAGCACCACCACCGTCGCCAACGCGATGCGCAAGGTCGAGGACGGCCTGGCCACGAAGATCGTGACGACGACCCGCGACCTGAGCGCGACCGAGCAGCGCAACGCCATCATCTCCGGTGCGCTGATCCTGGTCCTGCTGCTCCTGGTCCTCATCATCACCACCCGCGTGGCCGGCTCGCTGGTCCGCCCGCTGCGCCGGCTGCGTGCCGAGGCGCTGCAGGTCGCCACGACCCGGCTGCCCGAGACCGTCCGCGTGCTGCGCGAGTCGGGTGAGGGCGCGCAGGTGCCCGAGGTGCCGTCGGTCGGCGTCAACACCCGTGACGAGATCGGTGAAGTGGCGCGGGCGTTCGACGAGGTCCACCGCGAGGCGATCCGGCTGGCGGGCGACGAGGCCAAGCTGCGCGCCAACGTCAACTCGATGTTCGTCAACCTCTCCCGCCGCAGCCAGACGCTGGTCGAGCGGCAGCTGCAGCTCATCGAGGGCCTGGAGCAGGGCGAGGAGGACGAGCAGCGGCTCGCCAACCTCTTCCGCCTCGACCACCTGGCCACCCGCATGCGCCGCAACAGCGAGAACCTCCTGGTCCTCGCCGGCCAGGAGGCCGCACGCAAGTGGAGCGAGCCGGTGCCGCTGGTCGACATCGCCCGCGCCTCGCTGTCGGAGGTCGAGGGCTACGAGCGGGTCCAGATCCAGATCCCGTCCGGCACCCAGATCGTCGGCCCCGCCGTCACGGACGCCGTCCACCTGCTCGCCGAGCTGATCGAGAACGCCATCTCCTTCTCCCCGCGCGAGAGCAAGGTCACCGTCACCAGCACCCCCGCCGAGGGCGGCGTGCTGGTCACGATCAACGACCAGGGCATCGGCATGAGCCAGGAGGAGCTGGCCGAGGCCAACTGGCGCCTGGCCAACCCGCCGGTCGTGGACGTGTCCGTCTCCCGCCGCATGGGCCTGTTCGTGGTCGGCCGCCTGGCCCTGCGCCACGGCGTCCGCGTCCAGCTCAGCATGCGCGAGCACGGGGGCCTGAGCGCCCTGGTGATGATGCCCGACATGCTCATCAGCAACGGGCAGGGCAGCCGGCAGGGCCAGTACGAGGCGTTCACCACGTTCGACCCGAGCTCGCTCGGCCAGCCGTCGCGCAACGGTCACCCGTCGTTCGACGACATGCCCGACCAGGTGATGGACACGCAGTGGCCGGGCTCGCTGCCCGCGCCGGGCACCGGCAACTGGCCGTCCTTCGGCGAGCAGTCGCCGTCCTTCCCCGACCCGGCGCCGTCCGCGTTCGGCGACCAGCCGTCGGTCTTCGGCGGCGACCAGCCGCCCGCGTTCGGCGAGCCGCCGCGGGCCGAGGAGCCGCGCTGGCCGTCGTTCGCCGAGGAGGCGCCCGCTCCGCAGAACAACGTGCCGCAGCAGCCCCTGGGCGAGCAGCGCTGGCCGTCCTTCGCCGACGAGCAGCCGCCCGCGGCCGAGCCGAAGCCGTTCGCGGACAACCGGTGGCCGTCGTTCGCCGAGCAGCCGCCGCCTCTGCAGAACGACGAGCCGCAGTGGCCGTCCTTCGCGACCGAGCCGCCCCAGCAGCAGCCGCAGCAGGAGGAGCCGCGCTGGTCGTCGTTCGCCGACCCGGCGCCCCGCAGGTCGCTGTTCGAGTCGGACGACCGGGTCAAGCCCCAGTTCGGCGACGGCTACCGCTCGCCGTTCGCCGACGAGCCCAAGCCGGCCGACCAGTTCGAGCAGAACGGGCACTCCGCCTACAACCCGTTCGGCCCCGGCGACTACTCCTCCCAGGACATGACCGGTCCGCTTCCCGCGGTCCGCAACTCGCCGATGGAGGAGCAGAACGAGGAGTTCCTGCCGATCTTCTCCTCGGTCGGGTCGGACTGGTTCCGCCGTCCCGACCCGGAGGCGCTCAAGCCGCCGCGCCACGAGATCGAGCCCGAGTCCGAGCACGAGATCACCGCGGTGCACCCGCCGGTGACCGACGGGCCGCCGCCGCAGGCGGCCGCTCAGGGCGGCCCGAGCCAGAGCACGGCTCAGGGCGGCGTGAGCAGGTCCGGGCTCCCGCAGCGCAAGCCGGGAGCGTCGGGCGTGGGCGCGTCCTGGTCGTCGCCCGCCGACTCCGGTTTCCAGGCCGCACAGGCCGCGGTCCAGCCGCAGCAGGGCGGCACGACGCCGTCGGGCCTGCCGCGCCGCGTTCCCAAGGCCAACCTGGTGCCCGGTACGGCCAGCCTGGCCGAGCCCCAGGCGACCTCACCAGCACCGCAGATCTCACCCGAGCGGTTGCGCAGCCGGCTCTCCAGCTTCCAGCAGGGTGTCCGGCAAGGCCGGGCGTTCACCCGCGGAGAAGAGAATGAGGAGGACAAATGAGAGAAATGAGCCAGGGAGCGCGCGGCATCAGCTGGCTGATCACGGACTTCGTGAACAACGTGCCAGGCGTCGCCCACACGGTCGTGGTGTCGTCTGACGGGTTGCCGCTGGCCTTCTCCGAGGGTTTTCCCAAGGACCGGGCCGACCAGCTCGCCGCCGTGGCCTCCGGCGTGATCTCCTTGACCCAGGGCGCCGCGCGGGTTTTCGAGGGCGGTATGGTGACCCAGACCGTTATCGAAATGCAGCGTGGGCTCTTGATGATCATGTCGATCAGTGATGGATCCTGCTTGGCCGTCCTGGCGGCTCCCGACTGCGACATGGGTCTGGTCGCGTACCAGATGACGTTGCTGGTCGAGCGGGCCGGTCAGGTGCTGACGCCGGCCGTACGCGCTGAGCTGCAAGCGGCCCGCCCCCGCTGAATCGGGCGGTGACAGGAGAACATGGTGTCAGGTCAGCAGGGTTGGGCTGGTGATAGCACTCCGCCGCATCCGGCGGCTCCCCGTCCGCAGAAGCCGAGCTCCTTGGTACGGCCCTATGCCGTGACCGGGGGGCGCACGGCGCCGCGGATGAAGTTCGCCATGGAGGCACTCGTGTCCTCCGTGACGTCTGAATACCAAGACATTTCCCTACTAAGTCCGGAGTATCAGGCGATCATTCAGCTGACTCGGAACGTCCGGTCGGTTGCCGAGATCTCCGCCCTTTTACGCCAGCCTCTTGGCGTGGTCCGGGTGCTGATCGCCGACATGGCGTCGGAAGGCCTGATCCGCGTGCACCAGCCTGCGCTGGACGCGGGAAAGCCGGACCTCAACTTGCTCGAAAGGGTGCTCAGTGGACTTCGCAGGCTCTAGCCCCGGCCTAACCTCGACGAAGATCGTCGTGGCCGGGGGCTTCGGCGTGGGGAAGACGACATTCGTGGGTGCGGTCTCGGAGATCCTGCCGCTGACCACGGAGGCGGTCATGACGGACGCCTCGGCGCACGTCGACGACGTCTCGCTCACGCCGAACAAGACGACCACGACCGTCGCGATGGACTTCGGCCGGGTCTCCCTCGACCGTGACCTGATCCTCTATCTGTTCGGCACGCCCGGGCAGCACCGGTTCTGGTTCATGTGGGACGACCTCGTCCGCGGCGCCATCGGCGCGGTCGTCCTCGTGGACACCCGCAGGCTCGCCGACAGCTTCCCGGCCATCGACTACTTCGAAGAGGCCAAGCTGCCCTTCGTGATCGGCATCAACGGCTGGGACGGCCAGTTCGCGCACGCCGAGGACGAGATCAGGGAGGCGCTGTCGATCGGCGACCACATCCCGATCGTGCGGCTCGACGCCCGGCAACGCGAGTCGGTCAAGTCCACCTTGATCACCTTGGTGGAGCACGCCCTGACCCGCCACATGCATTCACCGGTCTGACGACACGGCAGGGTGCCGCCCGATCGCCGGGCGGCACCCTGCTCTGTCATGAGCTCTGTCGTGAGCTCTGTCGTGAGCTCTGTCGTGAGCGGCTAGACCGTGGCGTGGCCGCGGACGAGCCTGCCGACCTCGGCGCGCAGATGCACGAAGTCGGGGTGCTCGCGGGTGCTGATCTGGTCGCGCGGGGCGGGCAGGTCCACCTTCAGGTCGCCCACGACGTGCGCCGGCGCCTTCGACAGCACGACCACCCGGTCTCCCACGTAGACGCTCTCGTCGATGTCGTGGGTGATGAGCACGATCGTCATCTGGTGGTGGCCGCGCACCTTCAGCACCAGGTCTTCGAGGTCCTCCCTGGTCTGGGCGTCCACCGAGCCGAACGGCTCGTCCATGAGCATCAGCGTGGGCCGGTAGGCCAGCGCCCGCGCGATGGCGACGCGCTGCTGCATGCCGCCGGAGAGCTGGAACGGGTATTTGCGCCCGGCGCCCTCCAGGCCCACCGACTCCAGCGCCTCCTGGGCGGCTTCGCGCCGCCGGCGCTTGTCCATGTTCTTGCGGCGCAGCGGCAGCGCCACGTTGTCGGCGACCGACATCCAGGGGAACAACGAGCGGCTGTAGTCCTGGAAGACCACGGCGAGGTTGTCGGGCGTCTGGCGGACCAGGTTGCCCTCGACCTTGACCTGCCCGCCCGTCGGGGTGATCAGGCCGGCGATGGAGCGCAGCAGTGTGGACTTCCCGCAGCCCGACGGGCCGACGATGCAGAGCAGTTCGCCCTCGGCGACGCTCAGGTTGAGTCCTTCGATGGCGTGGTGCGCGTTGGGAGTACCGCCGCCGTACACATGGGAAAGGTTCTCTATCTCGAGCAATGGAATTCCTAGGGGGGCGAGACCGCGGGCAGTGCGGCAACTCTTTCAGAGCCGGAAATGACTCTAGCGGAGCGGTAAATGATGGACATGTCAGTCAGGTAACCCTATTCAGGGCGCGATCTTACTCTCGCCGGAACGTCACGGCCATCGACCGTTCACACACTCCAGGACTCCCTTTCGTTGAGGGCGCGCACGTCCGCGTCGGAGATGCGCCGCTGCGCGCCCGCCATGGCGGCCAGCTCCTCCTCGGTCAGCACGTCGCCGATCTCGGTGAACCCGTGGGGCGCGCGCTCGGTCACCAGCGTGACCGTCTCGTCGATGGGCAGCGCCCGGTGCGCCAGCACCAGCTTCGACGTGGGCTCGCGGCGCTCCTCCTCGTACGCCGCGAGCGCGCTTTCCGGGTCGTCGTACGTCGCCAGGCACCTGGCCAGCACCCGTGCGTCGAGCACCGCCTGGGACCCGCCGTTGGAGCCGATCGGGTACATCGGATGGGCGGCGTCGCCGAGCAGCGTCACCCGTCCGCGCCCCCATTGCGGCAGCGGATCACGATCGACCATCGGATATTCGAGTATCCGGTCGGTGGCGGAGAGCAAAGCATGGATGCCGGCGGGGCGGTACTTCCATGACGAGAAATGCGCCAGCACCTCCGCCAATCTTCCCTCGCGGTGCCAGCCGGCCTCGGGAACGGCTCCTGGCTCGCCCACCTTCACCTCGGCCACCCAGTTGATCAGCCGCGGATTACGCGCCGAGATGTGATAAGTGACGAATTTCCCGGCCCGGTTGGAGCCGCCCACCAGGACGGTGGCGCCGTCCAGGATGGGCTCGCCCTCGGCCACCCCGCGCCACATCCGGATCCCCGACCACAGCAGCGGGCCGCCCTGCGGCCACAGCCTCGCCCGCACCGCCGACTGCACGCCGTCGGCGCCGACCAGCACGTCGGCCCGCTCCTCGACCACCCGGCCGCCCTCGCGCAGCGTGACGCGCACGCCGTCGCCGTCTTGTGCGAGGTCCTCGAACCTGACGCCCGTGCGCACCGGCACGCCCCGCTCCTCGACCGCCGCGAGCAGCGCGAGCTGCAGCTCACCGCGGTGCACGCTGTATTGGGGCCACCGGTAACCCGCCGACCTGCCGCGCGGCAGGGCCAGGATGACGCTGCCATGCCGGTCGGCGAAGGTCATGAAGGTCGTCTCCACGCCCAGCTCCGCCAGCACGCCGCCGAGACCCAGCTCGGTCAGCTCGCGTACGGCGTGGGGCTGCAGATTGATGCCCACGCCGAGCGGTCGCAGCGAGCGGGCCGCCTCCACCACCACACAGTCGAGCCCGGCGGCGTGCAGGCTCAGCGCCGTGCTGAGCCCCCCGATGCCGCCGCCCACGATCATCGTCCGCACCTCAGGGACTCTAACCGACGAGGTCCCTGGCGGCGTGGTGCCAGGCGAGCACGCGCCGCTCGACGACCAGGAACAGCTCGTTGAGCAGGTAGCCGAGGATGCCGAGCAGCACGATCCCGGCCCACATGGCGGGCAGGTCGAACGTCGAGTACGCGTCGGTGAGCTGGAAGCCGATGCCGTTGGTGGTGCCTGGCAGCAGCTCGGAGAAGACCATGACGATCAGTGACAGCGACAGGGCCAGCCGGAGCCCGGCGAACATCTTGGGCAGCGCGGCGGGCACGACCACCCGCAGCAGCCGCTCGGCCCGCGACAGCCGGAACGCCTGGCAGGTCTGCAGGTGCAGCGGTTCTACCGAGCGGGCCCCGTCGGCGGTGTTGAGCAGCACCGGCCAGACGATGCTGAAGACGATGAACGCCAGCTGCATCCGCATCCCGAAGCCGAACACCACGAGGAACACCGTCACCAGCGCGGGAGGCGGGATGGCGCGCAGGAACTGCAGCACGCCGTCGAGGTAGTCGTACACCCGGGCCGACAGGCCGATCGCGAGGCCGAGCAGCACCCCGGCGAGCGCGCCGCCGGCGAAGCCCAGCGCCATCCTGCCCAGGCTGGGCAGGATGTTGCCGATGGCCGCGTCGGTCAGGAAGAGCGTGGCGGGGGAGCCGGAGAACCACATGGCGTGCATCCGGGTCACGATCGTGCTCGGCGTCGGGAAGAACGGGCTGGCGGCCAGCAGCGTGGCCACCTCCCACACCGCGATCAGGCCGGCCAGCACGAGGACGCGGAAGACGGCCGTACGCATGCCTCTCCTCCTCATGCGCGCTCCCCGAGCTGCTCGTGGTGCCAGCGGAAGGCGCGCCGCTCCACCCAGACCAGCAGGGCGTTGACGGCGACGCCGAACAGGCCCACCCAGAACACCCCGGCCAGGATGTCGGTCATGCGGGCGGGCACCGCGATGCCGGCGAAGAAGATGAACACGCCGATGCCCTCCCCGCGTCCCGCCACGATCTCGGTGCTCACGGTGAGGATGAGCGCCACCCCCGCGGCCAGCCTGACGCCCGTGAGGATGAAGGGCGCCGAGCTCGGCAGGCTGACGCGCAGCAGCACCGACAGGGGGCCGAAGCCGTACGAGCGCAGCGACTCCTTGGCCAGGGGGTCGACGCCGCGCAGGCCGTACATGGTGTTGTAGAGGATCGGCCAGAGCGAGGCGTAGACGACGAGCGCGACACGGTGCTGCAGCCCCGTGCCGATCACCAGCGCCACCAGCGGGATCAGCGCGACCGACGGGATCGGCCGCAGGAACTCCACCACCGAGCGGGTGGCCGCGTCGATGATCGGCACGCTGCCCAGCAGCAGGCCGAGCGGCACCGCGAGCACGGCCGCCAGGCACAGCCCGATCGCCCAGGCGAGCGCGCTGGTCAGGGCGTGGGCCTGGAAGGCGGAGTCGGCCAGCAGCGTGACCGCGCGGGCGACGATCTCGCTGGCGGGGGGCAGGAACTCGGGGTCGGCGAGCCCTGTCCTGCTGAGCAGCTCGATCAGCGCGGCGAAGGCGAGCGCCCCGGCCGCCCGGCGCGACCACCGGGTGGCCGGCGACGCCGGGCGGGCGGGGGACAGGGTCTGGGCGCTCACCCGGACGTGGTGGGCGACATGAGCGTCTTGACGTCGATGGCCTTCGTCAGCCACTTGGCCTCCAGCATCCAGTCGGCCACCCGCTGGAGGCGGACCGGGTTGTCGTTGCTGGAGAAGTAGGGGAAGGTCACCGTGGCGGCCGTGGCCGCGTCGATCTGCGTGAAGTTGGGCAGCACCTTGGCCACGACCTCGCGGTTGTTGGCCATGAGCTTGCCCGCGTTGTGGATGGCCCGCTGGAAGGCCGCGGCGGTCTTCGGGTTCTCGTCGTACCACTCCTGGGTGCCGACGTAGCCGGAGATGGGGAACTCGGCCGCGGGACCGGAGGCCGGGTCGAGGATCTTGCGGGCGCCCATGGTGGCCGTGGCGGCGGTGACCATCGGCTCGCCGAGGTAGGCGGCGTCGATCTGGCCGCCCTTCCACGAGGGCATGATGTTCTGGAACGTCACCTGGACGTACTTGATGGTGGCGGGGTCGACGTTGTTGGCCTTGAGCACCTGGGTCAGGGCCAGTTCCTGGAAGTTGTGCAGGACGTTGACGTTGATCGTCTTGCCCTCCAGGTCCTTCGGCGTCTTGATGGGCGAGTCGGGCAACGCCATGATGCTGAGCGAGTCGGGGGCCGCGCGAGAGCCCTCGGCCAGGATGCGCAGCTTCAGCGCCTGCTTGTCATGGGCGGCGAACATCGACACATAGTTGCCGAACATCGCGTCGATCTCACCCTTGACCAGCATGGGAATGGCTTCGGGAGCCGCCTGGACGACCTGCGGGGTCACCTCCAGGCCCTCCTTCTCGAACAGGCCCTGGTCGATGGCCACGTAGATGGCGGCGCTGTCGATCGCCGGCAACGTGGCGATCTTGAGCTGGGTCTTCTCGAGCCCACCCGCCGCGTCTGCGGACGGAGGGGCGCTGGTGTTCGGGTCGCCGCCCGAGCTGCACGCCACGGCACCGAGCGTCAAAGCGAAGCCGATGATGGCGGCCCTGGCGGAACGGCCAAGCCTCATGTCAGGGACTCCCTTCGGATGGAGCCAGGGGGGAACCGGGCGGCTTTCTGCTCCCGGGGGCTGTGTGCCTGACGCACAACAGAGATCGACGGTAGCACCAATTGCCGGTCATTTATCGGAAAGCAGACACTTGAGGTTGCAATGTCTGTTTGCCGCTCTATCGTGAAATTTTGGCGGCCGTACGAGATCTTGACGTTTGTCTGTTTTGGGAAAGGGGTGTCAGCCGGGACTTCCGTTACTCATGATGCCGGTCGTTCGATCTCTGTCCGCGAGTCGGGAGGTGGCTCGTGGAACGATCTCCTCTTGCCTGTTTCCGCTGGTCGTAGGTGGTCTACCGATTCTGTCATATTTTCTGGACATCTAGGGACAAACACCTCATCGGGGCACTAGTAGTGGTTGGCCCTTCCCCACCCGTGTGCTCAAATGACGCTTATCTCGATATGTCGCCGTACGAAATGTGCCCAACCTGCAATACCGCTGGTCCACCCGAGAATTTCCCTCAAAGGGCGAGAGGTTGCGAAGGCAAGTGAGAACGCAGAACGCTGAAGCTTCCGCTGACCGCGAGCCGCACGGCCGTCAGAAGCGACGGCTGTCCAAACCTTCCTCCGGCAGGTTCGGACTGGGGAACTGGCATGTCCGGTCGCGCCTCATCGCGCTGATCGTCGTGCCCACCGCCGTCGCCGTCGGCCTGGGCGGGCTGAACGTCATCACCTCGCTCAGCGATGCCCGCACCTACCAGACCCTCAGAGAGGTCGCCGAGCTCAGCCAGCAGCTCGGGGCCGTCACCCACGAGCTCGGCTTCGAACGCGACGAGACCGCTCTCTACATCGCCCAGGGCCGGCCCGAGAACCGCGAGGCACAGCTGCGCACCACCTACAGCCAGGTGAACGGCCTCATCGACGAGGCCAAGCAGCAGGCCAACGCACTCGGCGAGACCCACGGCGAGGCCGTGCGCCCGGTGCTGCGCCGGCTGGAGGAGATCCCGACGCTGCGCGAGACCGCGGTCAACGGCAAGATCCAGCCACTGCCGATGATCAGGAAGTACTCGGAGATCATCTCGGCGCTCCTGCAGTTCCACGACCAGGTGGGCCAGGTGGCGGTGGACGACGAGGTGGCCGACTCCGCCAGCGCGATGGCGGCCATCTCCAGGGCCAAGGAGCAGGCGTCCAAGCAGCGCGGCATCCTCGCCAGCGCGCTGGACAAGAAGGGCTTCGACAGCGGCGAGCTGGACGCGCTCACCGACGCCAAGTCGCGAGAGGAGAGCGAGGAGACGCTCTTCGCCACGCTGGCCACCCTCGACCAGCTCGAGCTCTACCGCAACACCGTCGTCGGCAGGGACGTCGACCAGACCGACCTGTTCCGGCTGCGCGCGATGGCGCAGGCGACGGAGGGCAGCGAGGAGCTGAGCATCGGCGGCCGAGCCGACCGCGACGTGGGGACCTGGGTGGACGTCAGCACCGGCAAGATCGACGCGCTGCGCACCGTGGAGCGTGAGCTGTCGTCCTCGGTCATCCTGCGGGCCAGGGGCCTGGAGGAGGGCGCCAACCGCTCGGCGATGATCTCCGGCGGGCTCATCCTGCTGCTGCTGATCGTGGTCATCGCGATCATCTCGCTCATCGCCCGCTCGCTCATCAGGCCGCTGCGCCGGCTGCGCCGCGAGGCGCTCGACATCGCGGGGCAGCGCCTGCCGGAGACCGTACGGCAGCTGCGCGAGAGCAGCGACGGCACGATCGGCCCCGTCGCGCCCATCGGGGTGGACACCCACGACGAGATCGGCGAGGTCGCGCGGGCCTTCGACGAGGTGCACCGCGAGGCGGTCCGGCTTGCGGGGGAGGAGGCGCGGCTGCGCAGCAACGTCAACGCGATGTTCGTGAACCTGTCGCGGCGCAGCCAGACGCTGGTGGAGCGGCAGATCACCCTGATCGACGGGCTGGAGCAGGGCGAGCAGGACGAGCAGCGGCTCGGCAACCTGTTCAAGCTGGACCACCTGGCCACCCGCATGCGGCGCAACAGCGAGAACCTGCTCGTGCTGGCGGGCCAGGACCCGCCGCGCCGCTGGAGCCAGCCGGTCAAGATCGTGGACGTGGCCCGCGCCTCCCTGTCGGAGGTCGAGAGCTACGAGAGGGTCGTGCTCCAGGTGCCCGACGGCGTCTCGGTGGCCGGCCAGGCCGTCAACGACGTCATCCACCTGCTCGCCGAGCTGGTCGAGAACGCGCTGTCGTTCTCGCCGCGCGAGACCAGGGTGACGGTGTCGGGCAGCAGGATCGACGGCGGCGGCGTGATGCTCTCCATCACCGACTCCGGCATCGGCATGACCCAGGAGGAACTGGTCGCCGCCAACGAGCGGCTGATGGAGGCGCCCAGCGTGGACGTCTCCGTCTCCCGCCGGATGGGCCTGTTCGTGGTCGCCAGGCTGGCGCACCGCCACGGCATCCGCGTCCAGCTCCGCCCGCACAGCTCGGGCGGCCTGACCGCGATGGTGCTCATCCCCGAGAACATGCTCGGCTCCCAGGCGCCGAACTTCAGCGGCATGCCGTCCTTCTCCGGCAACCAGCCGCCGGCCCTGGCGGGCGCGGCGAGCGGCGGGCCGCGAGGGGACGAGCCGTACTCGGGGCCGCATCCCGCGCCGCCCGCCACCGACTGGCCGCAGCCACCCGCGGTGCAGTACGGCCCAGGCCATCCGTCCTTCCCGTCGAGCCCGGAGTTCGGCTCCGGCTGGCCGTCGCCCAACCCGGAGGGCTCGGCCAGCTGGAGCCCGCCCCCGCAGGGCCAGGACGCCGGATGGAGCGCTCCGCCCGGCCAGGACGCCGGCGCGGGATGGGGCTCGCCCCCGTCAGGAGCGCCGGGCCAGGACCCCGCCTGGGGCGCCA